>NZ_JBHUON010000015.1:0-107452 GCF_042686155.1 Mucilaginibacter antarcticus
TACAAGATAAATATTTGATATTCAGATATCTATATCAAATAAAACCAAATCCTTCAAAACAAAAAAGTCGGAAGATTAATCTTCCGACCATGACTGGGTAAAATGGGTGTTTTAGGCTATTTTTATCAATTTGAACTACTGAAACAGCGCTTATGCTAAAATTTTACAAATTTTTCCATCTGCTCATCAGTAAACTTTACGGTGTCCTCCTTAAATAGATCACCATGTTCGTCAAATTCAGTTTTGATATTGGGGATGTGCAGCTTGAGCGGCATCACATTTAAATGCACGTAATGGCATACACCGGTAAAATGATCAATGCCGCGAATGTTGCCATATTTGCCGGATGATATCCCGACCAGTGCGGTTTTCTTCTCGTAAAAACTGGCAGGAAAAGCGCAAGCATCGATAAAAACCTTTAATGCGCCGGGGAAACTGCCATTGTACTCGGGGATAATGAAGATGAATTTATCCGTCGCTGATACAATATCCTGCAATACTTGAAACTCGGCACTGCGTTTGCCATAAAGGTCCGTCTCTAAAATGTTGGGCGGCAGTTGGGCCATAGATAGTATGCCGGCCTCTATGCCTTTTTCGCGTAGTTTTTTTTGGTAATAAAGGGCAACTTTTTGGGTTGAACTTCCCGGCCGGTTGGTAGATAATATGATAGTAATCATTGTGAGTTGTGACTTGTAAGTGGTGCGTTTTGAGTAGTAAGTAGCAAAAGATAGGTTTAAAAGAAACGGTAGCGTATGCTATTCATCAACCCTACGTTCACTCACCGTTAACCACTCACCATTCACTACTCAGTACTCACCAGATTGTTTGTAAATAGCTAAAAACTGTGGATTTCTCCGTGTTTTTAATATATATATTAGCGCTTGGTAAAAAGTTTCCCGAAGGTAGAAATTTATATTTCTAATTTCGTTGTAAGTTAAACCGTTATAAAATTTTGGAGAAATATAATGAGTAAAATTATAGCATTGGCCAATCAAAAAGGTGGCGTGGGTAAAACCACATCATCAATAAACCTGGCCGCAAGTTTAGCCGTTTTAGAGTACAAAACCTTATTAGTTGATGCCGATCCGCAAGCTAATGCCACCTCAGGTATCGGGTTTGATCCGCGCAACATAAAAAACAGTATTTATGAGTGCATCATCAACGAGATTGATCCTCGCGACGCTATCATAAAAACAGATACACCACACCTTGACCTGCTGCCTGCACATATTGACCTGGTAGGTGCCGAGATTGAAATGATCAACCTTCAAAATCGCGAGTATAAAATGCAGGAGGTTTTTGACAAAGTGCGTAACGATTATGACTTTATCATTATAGACTGTTCGCCTTCATTAGGCTTAATCACCATCAATGCACTAACGGCTGCCGACTCGGTGATCATCCCTGTACAGTGCGAATATTTTGCTTTGGAGGGTTTAGGTAAATTGCTTAACACGGTTAAAATTGTACAAAACCGTTTAAACCCTGATCTGGAAATTGAAGGAATTTTATTAACCATGTATGATGTGCGTTTACGCCTGTCAAACCAAGTGGTTGAAGAGGTGCGTACCCATTTTGAAGATATGGTGTTTGATACCATTATACAGCGTAACACCCGCTTAAGCGAGGCACCAAGCTTTGGCCTATCGGTAATTATGCACGATGCTAATTGCAAAGGGGCTATCAATTATTTGAATTTAGCTCGCGAAATCATTCGCAAAAATGGATTAGTAAAAGACGAGGCGAGAGCTACTACAACAGTAACCGTATAACATGAGCGCAGAAAAAAGGAGAGCGTTAGGCAAAGGATTAAGCGCATTGCTAAACGATTCTGACGATGTACTTCCGTATAGAAAAGCAAGCAACGGTGCAGATAGCGCATCAAGAAATAACAACGGCGCAGTTTCAGAAACTAATGGACTGGGCTCGGTAAATGAAATAAAGATAGCCGATATTGAGGTTAACCCTTTTCAGCCCCGTACCGGGTTTGATGAGCAGGCCCTGGCCGATTTATCAGCATCTATCAAACTACAAGGACTCATACAGCCAATTACGGTACGCCGGGTTAGCGGGCATCATTACCAGTTAATATCAGGCGAGCGCCGTTTACGTGCCTCCAAGATGGCCGGTTTAACCCAAATACCGGCTTACGTACGCACCGCTAACGATCAGCAAATGCTGGAGATGGCGCTGATTGAAAACATACAGCGCGAAAACCTTAACGCTATTGAGGTTGCCTTGAGTTTTCAGCGTATGATAGATGAGGTTGGATTAAAGCAAGAAGAACTTGGCGATCGCGTTAGCAAAAACAGATCAACTGTAACTAACTATTTAAGGCTGTTACGTTTGCCGCCAACCATACAGGCATCTATTCGCGATGGCGAGCTAAGCATGGGCCATGCCCGCGCTTTAGTAACGGTAGAAGATCCGGCACAACAATTATATTTGCATCAACATATTATTCAGCAAGGTTTATCCGTTCGTAAGGTGGAAGAGATGGTGCGCGACTTACAAAGGGGACGCACTAAAAAAGAAGGAAAACAGCCTGAACCCGTATCATTTCAATTGCAAAAGATACAAGACGACCTGGCATCAAAGTTTAGCTCCCGGGTTAAGCTTAAAGTAGGCAGTGAGGGTAAAGGCTCTATCGAAATTCCTTTTTTGTCAGAAGATGATCTTAACCGCATTTTAGAAATGTTGGATTGGTAAAAAACAGATGTACAGATATCTATTAATTTTAACCTTTGTAATAGCTTTTGGGTTTACTGCTGCAGCGCAAAACCCATTAATGCCCGTAGGTACAGCCGCTAGCTCGAGGGCTGATAGTCTGAAGAAAGCCAAAAGCGACTCGATAAGATCAAAACCGTTTGCGCCTAAAACAAATACGGTTAAAATATATCACCCGGATAGCACCCACAGCCCAAGCAAGGCATGGCACCGCTCGGTAGCTATCCCCGGATGGGGCCAGGTTTATAACAAACGCATTTGGAAAGTACCGGTAATTTATACCGGGTTAACCTTATTGGTGTTAATGTATAGGTTTAACCAGGATCAATACACACAATTTTTAGGGGTGGCAAAGTTACGCGCAAGAGGCGAAGTGCCGGGAGTGGATAACATCAATTACACCTTGTATCAGCAGGTAACGCCATATCCTGATCAGGCTGTTAATGACCTGGTACGGGGCTACGCACGCTACCGCGATTTAAGTGTGTTGCTTTTTGCAGCAGCCTGGGGCATACAGACCATTGATGCTTATGTAGACGCGAAGTTTCAGCACTCGTACTCAATGGATGATGATTTTAGCGTAAGGATTAGGCCAACCATGATCAATCAACCGGTTTACGCGCAAAATTATAACGGTTCCTTTATTCCGGGTTTAAAAGTTACCTTTACGCTTAGATAAAGAACGCATTGCGCAGGCATTGCGCCGCCAAACTATATTATTACAAATGAAAATTGCATTATTAGGTTACGGTAAAATGGGTAAGATCATTGAAAAGATCGCTGTTGACCGTAAACACGAGATCGTTTTAAAAATAGATCAGGATAATCAGCATGAGCTTACTACAGAAAATCTTTTAAAAGCTGATGTTGCCATTGAGTTTAGCACCCCTGCTACTGTATTAGCTAATATTGACCTTTGCTTTAAAGCCGGCGTACCCATTGTTGTGGGTACCACAGGTTGGTATGAGCAGTTAGAAGGTATTAAAGCCCGCTACGAAAGCAGCGACAATGCCTTTATATACGGCACAAACTTTAGTGTTGGCGTAAATATATTCTTCCACATTAATAAAGTACTGGCTAAGATGATGAACAAACAACCGTACTATGATGTGCAGGTTGAGGAGATCCATCACACACAAAAGCTTGACTCACCAAGTGGTACCGCCATCACCATAGCCGAGGGTATCATAGATAACCTTGATCAGAAAAATCAATGGGTAAATGTTATGACAGACGTTAACAGCCCGGTTGATGACAATGCCAAAGCCGAAGACGTACTGATAGAATCATACCGTATAGAAAACGTGCCCGGTACGCATACCGTTATTTATGATTCTGAAGTTGATACTATAGAGATTAAACACACCGCGCATAACCGTAACGGTTTTGCCCTGGGCGCAGTACTTGCTGCCGAGTGGGTAGCCGATAAGAGAGGCTTTTTTACTGTGGCGGATATGTTTGATTTATCGTAAATTTTATTTTACCTACAAGATATTTAAAACCAAATGAACTGGAAATTCTGGAGTAAAAACAGTAAAAACACCAAAGCCAAGGTTGTGAAAAAATCAAAGGGCCGCGAGTGGGTTGATGCCGTTGTGTTTGCTGTAATTGCCGCCACACTAATACGTACCTTCTTTATAGAGGCGTACACCATACCCACACCATCAATGGAACGCTCATTGCTGGTTGGCGATTTTTTATTTGTGAGTAAACTTAATTATGGCGCGCGTACGCCTATGACGCCTGTGGCGTTTCCGTTTGCGCATCATACCATGCCCATTACAAACACTAAAGCTTATTGGGAAGGCATTAAATTGCCATATTACCGTTTACCGGGCTTTAGCGATGTAAAAAAAGGCGACGTTGTAGTTTTTAATTACCCTATGGATGCCGACGAGCCGTTAAGCCGCCCGGTTGATAAACGAGAGAACTTTATAAAACGTTGCCAGGGTGTTGGTGGCGATACCTTGTCGGTTGTTGACGCGCGCGTATTTATTAATGGCAAGGCGGCAGAAGATCCGCCCCAGGGACAGATAGATTATACCTTGAAAAGCAACGGCAACATCAATCCTGATGTGATTGATGATTTGCATATCTCCATGTACGGTGGTGTATACCCTACCATGACGCCTGATGCTTACAAAACCCTTAAAGGTTTTTCTAACGTTACCTCTATAACGCCTAACATTCGCAGGAAAGGCGATTTTGACCAGGTTTATCCCACTAATCCTAATCACCCTGCAGTAGCTGATGATTTGTTAAGGCTGGATGGCAAGGTCCATGATTTTAAATGGAACGTTGATAATTATGGCCCTATTATCATCCCTAAAAAAGGGTGGACCGTAAAACTTGACAGCCTGACCTACCCAATTTATGCCCGTTGTATAAGCGTGTACGAGGGTAATAAACTACAGGTTACAGGTAAGGATATTTTAATTAATGGTGTAAAAACAGATAGTTACACTTTTAAAATGAACTACTACTGGATGATGGGCGATAACCGCCACAACTCTGACGACTCGCGTTACTGGGGCTTTGTTCCAGAAGATCATATTGTAGGCAAAGCCCTGTTTATATGGATGAGCATGGACGATGAAGCATCGTTTTTTGGCAAGATCCGTTGGAGCAGGTTGTTTAATATAATAAGGTAGACAGCCCCCGGCCCCGAAACATACTAAGAGAGGCCCGATCATTGATCGGGCCTCTCTTGTTTAATACCGCCGCTGTCATTGCGAGCGAGGAACTAGCGCGGTAATCGCACGGCGAAGGGTCGCCAACTTATCTGCGTGCGATTGCTTCGTACCTCGCAATGACAAATTGGTTAAAACGATTAAAGTGGGCTCACACCCATCTTCGCAGCCAACTGATTTAAATCCTTCACTACCGCATCAACTAGCGGTATTCCATTTTTTAGCCTGTCTATGTGTGCTTCATGCTCCGGCTCGCCGGGGATGATGACTTTTTGGTTAGGATCGATTTGCGATGCCGATTTGAAGCGCGACACCCAGTTGTCCAGGTGGGCCTTAAACTCATCAACCGGGCGGAAACCGTCTACCCGCATGGCGCCCAAAAAATGGCCTATACCGGTGCCAACGGGATCAGCAGGTGGCTCAAGGAAAGATACAAATGGCGGTACCCAAGGGCCATAATTAGCACCTGAAAGTACTGCCGATAAAATATCTACCGTAGCACTTAAGCCAAAGCCTTTATGACTACCATGGTCGCGGTCACTGCCCAACGTAAGTAGCGAGCCCCCGTTTTTCAAAGCATGCGGGTCGGTAGTGTAATTACCTTCTTTATCCTGGATCCAGCCTTCGGGGATGGGTTTGCCTGCTCGCTGGGCAATTTCCAGTTTTCCGTTTGCCGCTGCCGACGTTGCCATATCCACAATCACCGGGGGATATTTACCTGCCGGGAAAGCATAACACATAGGGTTGGTTCCCAGCATCCGCTCGTTACTAAAGGTAGGTGCCACAAGCGGACTGGCATTAGTCATGGCAAAGCCGATCATATCTTTCTCTACAGCCATCAGCGCGTGATAACCTGCAATACCAAAATGATTTGAGTTACGGATAGACACCCAGCCTGAACCATACTGCTCAGCCTTTGCAATAGCCACTTTCATAGCGAATGGCGCGACAACCAAACCTAAGCCCGCATCGCCGTCAATGGTGGCGGTGGTAGGGGTTTCGTGTACAATGCGGATGTTGGGAGTTGGGTTAATGCGCTGTTTCTCCCACAAACGAACGTAGCCAGTTAAACGGGCCACGCCATGTGAATCGATGCCCCGCAAATCAGACAGTAACAGCACATCAGCAGCAAGGGCCGCATGCTCTTCGCTGCAGCCCATTGCCTTAAATATATCTTGAGTAAAAGTTCTTAGGGATTGTTCAATGACTAGCATGTGCAAAGATATTAAAACGAAACATAGATACGCTATACTTTGCGTCGTGGCTCATGCACAGTAGACGCAAAGCAGGGCGTCTCTACATTGAAATTACGCCTCCGTCAACACCGCGAACTCAAAATCCAGCGGTTCAAAACCTGCAATCAGTTCATCAATAAAAGACTGCCCCCATTTTACATAAAGCAAACCGAAGTTCTCATTGCGCTCCTGCAAACTGCCGCCGGGGAAGAGTTCTGCTTTGATCTGTTCTATTTGCTCAAGGCGGGTGTGGTAGTTGTGTTTTTCAGAGCGTACCAGTTTCTTCTCCAGGTTGTCAATAGCCTTTTTAAGGCGTACGCGTACCGCTTCTGTCGAAGGGCCGAGGGTTGGGTCTATTTTAGCTGCGCGTTCTTTAAGGGTGTCAAAAATTGTGCTTAGCGCTGCCCATTCGTTTTGGATGGAGAGGGTATGGTCGCTATGTTTTTTTATCCAGTAGTTTTTTAGTTCGTCTGTTGATTTAAACAGGTCGGCCGGTGAAAGCTCCATGCGTTTTATTTTTGCCGCCGACGCTTTACGTACCACCAAACCCGAGTTGCGCAGGATCAGCAGCGGGAAATCAATCCCATAAAAATCAAAGTTTGATTTTAGCTCCAGCCAGTAAACCACTTCGGCACCACCGCCTATGTAGGCAATATTGGGTAAAATGCACTCCTGGTACAGTGGGCGCATTACAACGTTGGGGCTAAATTTAGCGGGATTTTTTTTGATCTCTTCCTTTAAAGCTTTTTCGGTAAAGCTGATATCGGTATTTAAAACCTTATACAATTCGTCTTCAAAAACCAAACGCTCACGTATGGCGCCTTGCATGTAAAAAAAGTTGATCTCGCGTGGGTTTACCTGGATATGTACGCCTAGGTGGGTCAACCTTTCGTTCGTGGCAGTGATGTTGTTAAAGCTGTTTTGCTCAATAATATCGCGCTCGATAATGGCGGCAAATTGCTGTTTAAGCTGTTTATTATCAGCATCAACAATAACCAAACCATAGCGACCAAACAGCGCGTTTACCATGTAGCGGGTAGCATCAGCCAGGCGGTCGAAACGGGTGTAAGCAGTTTCGACAATGGCCGCCAATTCAGGTCCGTAATGTTCCATACCCAGCACGCCCTTGTATTGGTTAAGCGCCTGGCGCAAGGTTTCGGGGTTGATACGGCCGGTAGCTCCCGACGACTCGAGCCACCAGTGTACTTTTTTACCGCCTATGGTGGTGTAGCTTATCTCGGCAAAGTCATGGTCCTCTGACGCCATCCAGTAAACGGGTACAAAATTTTTGTCGGAGAATTGCTCCTTTAGCTGGCGCGCCAGTTTAACAGCCGTAACTATCTTATAAATAAAATAAAGCGGACCGGCGAAGATGTTCAGCTGATGGCCTGTAGTTATGGTGTACGTATTGTCTGCCCTCAGGCTTTGAATGTTTTTCTGAACGCATTGTGGTATGGCAAAGTCAGTATCCCAAATGCGGGCGTATTGCGCAACTATTTGGTATTGATCTTCGATAGTATCAGCAAGCAGATCGCGGTTGGCTATCACTTTTTTGTGTTGCAACAACTCGGCAAAACCATCAAGGGTAGGGCGGTGGCTATAAAATTCTCTTAACTCCGGTTTGTCTTCCAGGTAGTCAATCACGGTTGGCGAAAAGGCTCCGGTTTCTTTATAGCTTATACAGGCAACGTCCATGCGGTCAAATGTAAAATCATTTAACCTTATACACAATGGGTTTGTTTTATTTTACAATATGTCCATAAAGGTCAAAATCCTCGGCGGTATCTATTTTGACATTCACAAAGGTGCCAATGGTAGCGTAGTTAATCGTAGCATCAATTAGTACCTCGTTATCAACTTCAGGAGAATCATATTCTGTACGGCCAACAAAGTATGGTCCGTCTTTTTTGTCTATTAAAACTTTGTACGTGTTGCCTATCTTTTCCTGGTTTTTCTCGAAAGAAATTTCCTGTTGAATTTCCATGATGGCATCGGCGCGTGCTTGTTTTACTTCTTCAGGCACATCATCAATTAATGAGTGCGCATGCGTTTTTTCTTCGTGCGAGTAGGTGAAACAGCCCAAACGATCAAACTTGGTATCCTGAACCCAGCGTTGCATTTCTTCAAAATCGCGCTCGGTTTCTCCAGGGTAACCGGTAATTAACGTAGTACGCATAGCGATGCCCGGCACACGGTCGCGAATCTCGTTCACTACGTCAATAGTTTTCTGTTTGGTAATGCCGCGACGCATCGATTTTAGCATATTATCCGTAATGTGCTGCAGCGGCATATCCATGTATTTACAGATATTGTCGCGCTCATTCATCACATCCAACACCTCCAGCGGGAAGCCCGAAGGGTAGGCATACTGCAAGCGGATCCACTCAATGCCGTTAACGTCAGAGATACGGCGAAGTAACTCGTCAAGGTTACGCTTACCGTATAGGTCAAGACCGTAATAGGTCAAATCCTGGGCAATAAATATTAGTTCTTTGGTTCCGTTTTTGGCTAATTTTTCGGCTGATTTAACCAGCTCATCCATAGGTGTGCTTAAATGCTTGCCACGCATAAGCGGGATAGCGCAGAAGGAGCAGGGGCGGTTACAGCCCTCGGCGATTTTGAAATATGCGTAATGAGAGGGGGTGGTCAGCAAGCGCTCGCCAATCAATTCATGCTTGTAGTTGGCGCCTATAGAGGATAATAAGTTTTGGAGATCATTAGTGCCAAAATAAGCATCAACGTTTGTGATCTCGGCTTCTAACTCGGGTTTATAACGCTCGCTCAGGCAACCGGTAACGATAACTTTACCAACTTTGCCCTGGTCTTTAAGCTCGCTATATTGTAAGATAGTATCAATAGACTCTTGTTTGGCATTATCAATAAAGCCACAGGTGTTAATTACAATAATATCATCTTTACCCACCTTTTCGGCCTCGTGCACCACGTCAAACATGTTGCCCTTAAGTTGGCCCATTAAAATCTCAGAATCGTAAGTATTCTTTGAACAGCCAAGGGTAACTACGTTTACACGCGGTTTTTTAGTTATGATGGGTTTGCTTATTTCTTTCGTCCTCATTTATCTTTTGCACTTATTGTCATTCTGAGCTGTAGCGAAGAATCTGCCACGCGGCGAATGTATAGTTTTGAGATCCTTCACAATCGCTCAGGATGACAATCCTTTTTAATCCTTAAATAAACTATCTACAAAGGCCTTGCGATCAAACAATTGCAAATGATCCATGGCTTCGCCGACGCCTATATATTTAACGGGTATTTTAAACTGATCTGATATACCTATCACTACACCACCCTTTGCTGTACCATCTAATTTGGTAAGCGCCAGTGCATTAACGGCGGTAGCTTCGGTAAATTGTTTGCATTGCTCAATGGCGTTTTGCCCCGTAGATGCGTCAAGCACCAGCAGTATCTCGTGCGGTGCGCCGGGTACTACCTTTTGCATAACGTTTTTGATCTTGGTTAGCTCGTTCATCAAACCAACCTTATTGTGTAAACGGCCTGCGGTATCTATTATAGCTACATCGTCGCCGGCAGCTACTGCAGATTTTAGCGTATCAAAAGCAACAGATGCCGGATCAGATCCCATGGCTTGTGCTACAACCTTAACACCAACACGGTCTCCCCAAAGTTGTATCTGGTCAACCGCTGCTGCTCTAAATGTATCGGCAGCGCCTAATACTACTTTATTGCCTGCCTGTTTTAGTTTGTGGGCAAGTTTGCCAATGGTAGTGGTTTTACCTACGCCATTAACGCCAACCACCATAATAACATATGGCTTGTGGGTGCCATATTCAAAGCTCGAAAAATCATTACTGTTATTTTCGGCAAGTAGTTGTTGTATTTCGTCGCGCAGCAAACCTTGCAGGTCGCCGGTGCTTACATATTTATCGCGGGCAACGCGGGCCTGTATACGCTCAATAATTTTTAACGTGGTTTTTACGCCAACGTCTGATGTAACCAGTACCTCTTCCAACTCGTCCAGCACGTCATCATCAACGGTGGACTTACCGGCAATAACTTTGGTGATTTTTGAAAAAAAGTTGTCCTTGGTTTTTTCTAAACCAGTATCAAGCGCTTCCTGCTCCTGCGGAGTGCTTTCCTTTTTCTTAAAAAAATCAAATAGTCCCATGTTTGTTGATGTGCAGATGAGCGGATATGCAAATGTGCAGATTTATGTGCCAAATAAATATTACGCTAACAAAAAAAGCCCTCTCGTTTAAAACAAGACGGCTTTAATACTTTTAATCAAGTTAATTACTGAGCTTTTGATGCAGCAATCGCCTCTTTAACGTGATCGTTGTGTATAATAGCTTCTTTGAATGAGTAAGCACCTGTTTTAGGTGATTTATTCATTGTAATCAATTTTGAATATTCTTTACCTGCACCGGTTTTCAGGGTTGCAACTACTTTCTTTGCCATTTCTTTTAATTATTGAAGGAGTGAATGAATGAACGAGCGATTTACCGCAATCCAACCAATTACTTAATTTCTTTATGAAGCGTTACTTTACGTAAAACAGGGTTGAATTTTTTCAACTCTAATCTTTCAGTCGTATTCTTTTTGTTCTTAGTGGTAATGTAACGAGACATACCTGGCTGACCAGTTGCCTTGTGCTCTGTGCACTCTAATATTACCTGAACTCTGTTGCCTTTCTTAGCCATCGTATTGTTATTTTATGGTACGCTATTAAACAGAAAACAATGAACTAATCATTATTCGCTATTCAAAACTACCTGCTATATATATCCTTTTTTTACAAACTTGTTAATACAAGCTGTTATCCCGTTTTTGCTGATAGTTTTTACAGCTGATGTAGATACTTTTAAAGTAATCCACTTATCTTCTTCAGGGATGTAAAACTTTTTAAGCTTAAGGTTTGGATGAAACCTGCGTTTAGTTTTGCGGTTTGAGTTAGAAACGTTGTTACCAACTATTGACGCCTTTCCTGTTAAATCACAAATTCTTGACATGACAATTATTTTTTTACCCCTTTTATTAAAGGGATTGCAAATATCAGGATTTTATGTTGAATAGGCAACAGTGTTTTTAAAATATTTTCAAAAAAATGTTCAGCCCTAAAATGGTGTATCATACCAAGCTATCACTACGGCTATCAAAAATACATTTTTTCATTTACAGGTCTTAATTAAATCACTAATTTACACCCACCAATTACCTGTTATGAAAATTACATCATTCGACCATTATAAGGACGTTTATAAGCATAGTATTGAACAGCCCGAAGAATTTTGGGCCGGCATTGCCGATACTTTTGTATGGAGAAAAAAGTGGGATAAGGTTTTGAACTGGAACTTTAAAGAGCCCAACATTAAATGGTTTGAAGGCGCAAAGCTAAATATCACCGAAAGCTGCCTCGACCGTCACCTGGATACCATTGGCGATAAAGCGGCCATTATCTGGGAGCCAAATGACCCAAGCGAAGATCACCGCATTATTACTTATCGCCAGTTGTATGAAAAGGTTTGCCAGTTTGCCAATGTGCTAAAAAACAACGGCGCTAAAAAAGGCGACCGTATTTGTATATACATGCCTATGGTGCCCGAGCTGGCTATCGCTTTGCTGGCCTGCGCCAGGATAGGTGCTATTCATTCGGTTGTATTTGGGGGGTTTTCGGCGCAATCAATAGCTGACCGCATCCAGGATGCCGAATGTAATATCGTCATCACCAGCGATGGTAGTTTCCGTGGTAATAAAGAAGTGCCGCTAAAGTCGATCATCGACGATGCTTTGGTGCGCTGCCCGTCTGTTAAGCGGGTAATTGTATTAACCCGTACCCGCACACCTGTTGCCATGATAAAAGGCCGCGATGTATGGTGGGAAGATGAAATTAGAAAAGTAGAAACCCAGGGCGGTAAAGTTTGCGAAGCCGAAGAAATGGATGCCGAGGATATGCTTTTTATCCTTTACACGTCGGGCTCTACAGGTAAACCTAAAGGCGTAGTGCATACCTGTGGCGGCTATATGGTTTATACCGGTTTTACGTTTGATACAACTTTTCAGTATCAACCCGAAGAGATTTACTTCTGTACGGCAGATATTGGCTGGATAACCGGGCACTCTTATATCGTATACGGTCCGCTATCGCAAGGCGCAACTTCGTTGATGTTTGAAGGGATACCAACTTACCCAAGCCCGGGCCGTTTGTGGGACATTGTAGATAAGTATAAGGTTAACATATTATATACAGCGCCAACGGCTATCCGCTCGCTGATGAGCTTTGGCGATGATCCACTGAAACAAAAAGATTTAAGCTCGCTAACTAAACTGGGATCGGTAGGTGAACCGATTAATGAAGAGGCATGGCATTGGTTTGATGAAAAGATTGGCCACGGTAATTGCCCGATTGTAGATACCTGGTGGCAAACCGAGAACGGCGGGCACATGATATCGGCCATTGCCGGTGTTACACCTTTAAAGCCAAGTTATGCCGGCTTACCGTTACCGGGTGTGCAACCGGTTTTGGTTGACGAAAAGGGAGCTATTATTGAGGGTAACGGTGTGAGCGGAAATCTCTGCATCAAGTTCCCGTGGCCGGGTATGCTGCGGACTACTTACGGCGACCATGAGCGTTGCCGCCAAACTTACTTTGCTACTTACCCTGACCTGTATTTTACCGGCGATGGTTGCTTACGCGATGACGAAGGCTATTACCGTATAACCGGCCGTGTTGATGACGTGCTGAATGTATCTGGCCACCGTATAGGTACTGCCGAGGTGGAGAACGCTATCAATATGCACAGTACAGTTGTGGAGTCGGCCGTAGTGGGTTACCCGCACGACATTAAAGGGCAGGGCGTGTACGCTTTTGTAGTTTGCCCTAACCAGCATGGCGATGATGAGCTTACCCGCAAAGATATTATGATGACGGTTGCCCGCATTATAGGCGCTATTGCCAAGCCTGATAAGATCCAGTTTGTAACCGGTTTGCCAAAAACCCGTTCAGGCAAAATTATGCGCAGGATACTTCGTAAGATAGCCGAGGGCGACACCAGCAATTTAGGCGATATATCAACCTTGCTTGACCCAGCCGTGGTTGAGGAGATAAAGGCTGGAGCTTTGTAGTTTAAGTATCAAACTTTGAAACTTAAACCGGCTTTTGGCTGTTGCTCTAATACATCTAAATAAAAACACTATGAGCGATTTAAAATTAAGAGGTGGCTGGAAGGAGTTAAAAGGAAAAGTGAAACAAGCCTACGGCGATTTGACGGATGACGATTTGATCCACGAAGAAGGAAAAGACGATGAGCTTTTAGGCAAGCTGCAGCAAAAAACGGGCAAGGGCCGGGATGAGCTGGTTAAATGGTTAAACGAATTGTAAAATAAGAAGCCCCGACTTTATCGGGGCTTTGTTATTAGGGCTAATTATTTAGGGTGATTATCCGGCCTGCCCTTCCGGCCGGATTAAATAAGCCCAATTTAAGTTTCGATGCAGAAAGCGGATTGGTATAAACCGGGCTGCTTAACGTGGGTGTTGTACCATCGGTAGTATATCTGATGGTGAAACCCGGCAAGCCCGAATTTGCAACAACTTGTTTGTTTAATTTTATTGCCCCAACCTCGGGTATGCGGTACTTAAAGCCGCCCGCGTAATAGCTTAAGCGTGAAAGCTCACGTTTACCCATAAGGTTGGCAAAGTTTGACCAGGCTTCGCGGTAAAGCCCTTGACTCTTTATGGTGTCTGTGGTTGTAGCCCACTCAGGGTCTGCCGCCCACGCGCGTTCTGCCAAGCCCAGTAATTTAGGTAGCAGCATGTACTCCATCTTGTCCGATGTTTGCAAGGTTTCGCTCCACAATGCGCCTTGTATGCCTACTATGTTGTTTTTACCTTCTAAGGTTAATTTTTCCTTAGATAAAAACAGCGCCCGGTTAAGCGGGTTGCCCGATTTATCTATCGTTACATTTTTAAAATAATCAAAAGGGATAAACTTAAAGGCTGCTGCCTCATCAGCATAGCTACCCCAATAATAGCCTGGCTCGTCGAAGCTTTTGTTGTAGGCCATGTCAAAGTACAGGTTGGTTACATTAGTTAAGATCACCTTATAGCCGCTATTGGCCAGCTTGTACGCTAAATCCTCGGCACCCCACCCCAATACATTGTTCCACACTTCTAAATGGATATTTTCATTAGCTAAAGCAGGGTTTATTACCGATGCTTTTTTACCGTCTTGCATTACTTTGTGGGTGCCTGCTTCTTCCCATGCCGTTAAGTACAGGTTATTGGCCTTAAGCATTTTGTTTATCCTGCTGTAGTAGTACTCCCACATGTCATCAGTGCTTTTAACCGTAGGATCTGTTTTTGACAGCTTGAGGTAAGCGGGTGATTTCTCCCAAACACCGGCAGGCACTTCGTCGCCGCCAAAATGGATAGTTTTTAATGGCGCACCGGCCTCGTTATACATTTGTTTAATGCCGGCAACAACGGTTTCTATAAAGCTATAGGTAGACGGTAACGACACATCAATTACATTATCATCAAAATATTGTACAGAAAGATATTTAGAATTGTCGGCTAAATCGCGCAGCAAATACTGATTAGCTTCCTGCGGTTTGTTTTGAGCCATGTAGTTTTTGTACCGCGCATCCATGGCCTTTACAGCTGCACGCGCATGGCCTGGTGTTTCAATTTCGGGGATAACCAAAATGTGCCTGTCGGCAGCGTATTTTAATATCTCCACAAAATCAGCCTTAGTATAAAAACCTGTGCCTGATGTATTATTTACTGACGGCCCCGAACCATACGACGGCTGTATATTTTGACTGTCATCAATCACGTGGCCGCGCTTAGCACCAACGGCAGTAAGCTCGGGCAGGGCGGGTATTTCTAAGCGCCAGCCTTCATCGTCTGTTAAATGAAAATGGAATACATTGAGCTTGTACAAACTCATCAGGTCCAGTAGCTTTAACACTTCCTGTTTTGAATGGAAATTGCGCGCTACATCTAACAAAACCGCGCGGTAACCAAACCGTGGTTTGTCGCTAACATCAACACCCGGTAATATGATAGATTGTTGCGCAGCGCGATAAGCCGCCGGCGGTATTAAGGTTTTAAGCGATTGGATGCCATAGAAAGCTCCCTCGCCTGATGACGCCGAGATCGTTATTGCCTGGTTGGTTATATTAAGTTCATAAGCATCGGCAGGCAGGTCTTTCTTTATAAGCCTGATCGTATTGGTTGATGAGGTTGTGGCTGCGGATATAAGCTTGCTAAGTTCTTGTTTTAAGTAAGCGGCTTCTTTGTTAAATACCAGGTCAGCAGTAATTTGTGTGCCGATGGTTAAATTAAACGCGCTGCCGTTGGTCTTGTAACTTTGCGGTGTCGGGAAGATCTTGGTCAGGCTATCTGCGGGGATATCGCGTATAGTTCTGTTTTGCTCATAAACAGATTGCGGCGTACTGGGCGCCCAGTTATCATTAGGTGCCCGTGCAAGCTGTTTTGCCTGGGTAGATGGTATAAGTGTTGGCTCATTTAGCGGGTAGTATTTAGCTGGCGCATCATCCCAAACCAGGTAAAAACCTTTCGGCGAATCTGTTTTGTTGATCAGCCAGTACAAAACTGCCAGTTGGGCTTTTAGCGACTTATTTTTAGCTATCCCCTTAAAACCGGCTTTAGGTGCCAGGTAATGAAAGTCGCCGTTTACGTGGGTAACCTCCAGTCCGCTGCTAACAGAGCCGGCTATTACCGGCCTCAAAAAATTGAAATAAAGCTTCCAGCCTTTAGCAGGCAGCGTAAATTGTGGGCCGGTATTTATGGTTAAAGCGGCAAGCGATTGTTGTTTGTTCTGATAATTATTTTCAATGATCTCCCATTTCAAATTTAACGCAGGTTTAACCCCTTGCTGGGCAAAAAGTTGAGACGAGAAAAAAGTTATTAATATAATAAGCAGACGTTTCATAATAGCAGTATAAAGTAGTGACATGACGTAAAAAATGATGCCACTACAGCTAAAGTAGCGATTAAAATTAATAGCGCCTACCATAATTAGCGTTTACATTCATTAGTTTCAAATCTTGGCTCTTGTTTCTTGACTCTCAATTCTAATCACTAATTTTGCGGATGACAAACTCAAAACCTATCATTCTTGTAGTTAATGACGACGGCGTAACCGCGCCCGGCATAAAAGCACTTATTCATGTAATGAAAGAGATTGGCCGGGTGGTAGTTGTAGCGCCCGACAGTCCGCAATCCGGTATGGGCCATGCTATTACTATTGGCAAGCCGCTGCGTTTGGATAAGGTTGACTTGTACGAAGGCGTAGAGATGTATAGCTGCTCTGGTACCCCGGTAGATTGTGTGAAGCTGGCCGTTACCAAAATATTTAAAGGTAAAAAGCCCGACCTGTGCGTGTCGGGCATTAATCATGGCTTGAACAATGGTATCAACGTGTTATACTCGGGTACCATGTCGGCAGCGGTTGAGGGGGCTATCGAGGGTATTCCTTCTATTGGTTTTTCTTTAGATGATTATACCTGGCAGGCTGATTTTAGCCATACCGAAAAGTATATTAAGGATATTGCCCTGCAGGTTTTAGCTAACGGCATGCCTACGGCTACATTGCTAAACGTTAACTTCCCTAATACGCCAAACTTAAAAGGTATCAGGATCTGCCGACAGGCTAACGCCAAATGGGCCGAGGATTTTGACGAGCGCGTTGACCCATACAAACGCCCTTATTATTGGATCAGCGGTGTTTTCCAGGTAAACGACAATGGCGAGGATAGTGACTCATGGGCTTTGGATAACGGATATGTGTCAGTTGTGCCGGTACAATTTGATATGACGGCGCACCACGCTATCCCTATTTTAAACAGCTGGAAGTTTAACGCTTAATCGTATTTTTGAGCACATGCTGAATTTGAATAGCCCCATCCAATGAAATATTACCTGGTAGCCGGCGAGGCTTCGGGCGATTTGCACGGGGCCAATTTAATGAAGGAGCTAAAGAAGCGCGACCCGCAAGCCGGGTTTCGGTATTTTGGCGGCGACCTGATGCAGGCCGAGGGCGGCACGCTGGTTAAACACTATGCCGACATGGCCTTTATGGGTTTTTTTGAGGTAGTAATCAACCTGCGTACTATCCTGAAAAATATGGCCGCCTGCAAGGCCGATATTGCCCAATATCAGCCCGACGTATTGATCCTTATAGACTTTCCCGGTTTTAATTTAAAGATAGCCGACTTTGCTAAAAAGCAGGGCTTACCGGTATATTATTACATATCGCCCAAAGTTTGGGCCTGGAACCAGAAACGGGTACTTAAAATTAAAAAGATTGTCGACCACCTCTTTTGTATCCTGCCTTTCGAGGTTGAATTTTACAGGGGATGGGGCATGGAGGTTGATTATGTAGGTAATCCATTACTGGATGCTGTAGCAGCCATTAAGCCTGACGCTGATTTCCTGGCCAAAAATAATCTTACAGAAAAGAAAATAATAGCCCTGCTGCCCGGCAGCCGCAAACAAGAGATCGACTATCTGCTGCCCGATATGCTGACCGTTGCTGATGGTTACCCCGACTACCAGTTTGTAGTAGCAGGCGCGCCATCGTTTAATGCCGCGTACTATAATCAGTACTTAAACGGCAGAACGATACCCATACTGTTTAACGCCACTTATGATATCTTAAATAATGCCCACGCCGCCATTGTGGCCTCGGGAACGGCAACGTTAGAGACGGCCTTGTTCAACGTGCCACAGATAGTAGTTTATAAAGGTAACCCAATCTCTATAGGCATAGCCCGGTTAGTCATCAAAATCAAGTTTATATCGCTGGTTAATCTCATCGTAAACAAAGGCATTGTTAAAGAATTGATTCAACAAGATTGCAACGCGGATAGGATTGGTGCCGAGTTAGATCAGATCCTGAACAATGCTGATTACCGCGGGCAAATGTTGGCTAATTATAATCAATTGGACGAGCGCATGGGCGCTGCCGGTGCCTCGGCTAAAACAGCTGATCTGATTATCGGGTATAGCCAAAACTAATCCAAGCTATCCTTACTGTTACGCAAAAGGTTTGCGTCGACGCTTGTTTTCGGTTATTATTGCGGTACATCCAATTATACCTAGTAAATGAGTACTGCTACCGCTGCCAACCCATTAAAAACTAAACAACATTTTCAGATTCTTGACGGGCTGCGTGGCGTAGCCGCCATATCTGTCGTGATATTTCACTTTATGGAGATAGCGCAGCCAGATTACGAAAAGAACTTCATCGGTCACTCTTTCCTTGCGGTCGATTTCTTTTTTTGTTTATCAGGCTTTGTTATCGCTTATGCCTATGATAATGAAAGATTAAACAAATTGGGTTTCGCCAACTTTTTAAAACTCCGCCTTATCCGCTTGCATCCGCTGGTAGTCATTGGTTCTGTTATCGGTATACTCAGTTGGTTGTTTGATCCGTTTAGCGATCTGTACAAAACTTATAGCGTAGGGCAAAATATCTGGCTGTTTGTCAGCTCGTGTTTAATGATCCCGTATCCGCTTGTGCACGATCGGTATTTTAACCTGTTTCATCTTAACGCGCCGTCATGGTCGCTGTTTTGGGAATATATCGCCAATATCGTTTATGCCCTGGTGCTGGTTAAGCTGCGCAATAAAATACTATGGATGTTGGTGGTAGTAGGTGCGGGCTTGATAGTTTACGAAACTACAAAATCAGGCAACATTAGTTACGGTTGGGGGGGCGACAATATAAGCGCGGGCGCTATTCGCGTATTTTACTCCTTTTCGGCCGGTATGCTGATTTATCGCTTAAACTGGATCATTAAATCGCGACTTGGATTTACTGCCGTAGGTCTGTTGACTTTGGCTGCACTTGTATTCCCTTTCTCAAACAAATGGAATTACGTAACCGAATCTGTCATCGTAATACTATACTTGCCCCTGTTAGTTGCCCTGGGCGCAGGTGCCACGTTAAGGCCCGCGTTTGCCAAAATCTGTAAAATCTCGGGCGAATTGTCCTACCCGCTTTACATGGTGCATTATCCGTTTATATGGATATTTTTTAGCTACCTGGCAATGTACAAACCACCTATGAGCCAAATGGCGGTCATTATCCCAATAAGTGTGGTACTATTGATTGCGTTTGCCTGGATTATTCTGAAATTTGTTGATGAGCCTATACGGAGGTATTTTAAGAGGAGGATGGAACAGGGTTCATAGGTAGCACGCCTTTATTCTCACATTGTCATAGCGAACCGCGGGGGAGAAATCTTATACGCCTTAATCGCGCTCGTAAACCTTTCTCACTCGTTCCTCGTATCGAAATGACGTCTCCTAAATTTTTTCAAAAAAATAGCGCTTTGCATAATTGCAAGGCGCTATCGTTTTTATAGGTAGTATTTTTATAGGTAGATGGTATATGTAGATCAGGCAGCTTTTTTGCCGGCTACCTGGTTGTTGCCGGCAAACTGGTTTTTTTGTTTGAAAGACTCAAGGTCTGCCATAAGCAAGGTTTTCAATTCGTTATCGTAACGTTTTAATAATTTGCTGGTTGCTGGTTTTTGTACTGATGTTTTCATAGTTAAAGTCTTTTTAAGGTTGAATATTTTAAAGAACTAGGCAACTGATAGCTGCTCGTTCCAAATTAATTTCAAAAAGTTGTTTTTTACGCCTTTAATAGCTCTCAGATCATTCATTATGATCTCTTTCAATTCGTTGTCAAACTTGGCTACCAATTTGCTTGTTGCGGGTTTTTGGTTGATAGTTTTCATAATGTTTATTTTTTTAATCTTGCTCTCTTTTTGGTTTGTCATCTTCTTCAGTCAGGTTGTCGTGGCGTCGCTTGGCTTCTTTAAACTGCCTTAACAGTTGCTCCTTGTCACGTTCGTCCGAAACTTGTTTGGGGTCGCTTGGGTTTTCCCAGGCTTTCTCTTTAGTTTCTTCCGGTTTATTATCTTCAACAATCATAACTTAATAACCGATGGTTGATAAACAGTATTCCAATAAAGTGCCAAACTTTTAAATCGCGCAGCAAAAAGTAACGGACGGCTCAAAAATATTTTGCAATTATATGTAACAGGATGTAAATGAGATTTTTAACTTTTGTGGAGAAAATGCCGAAACGAGTAAAAGTGTATAGTAAAACAGAATAATGTTTTTCGAACATAGTACTTATCACTGTACAACTGTAGGTCTTTGTTGTATCTTTTTGCGGTTTATGAGGTGCAAAGCAAGGGCAATTGATGATACCGTGATCCCCATTATACATACGTCATTCCATTGGTATGCATACCAGAGCTGGGTAGCGGCAAAGGTGCCGAGGGCACCACCTATAAAATAGGTTACCATATATATAGTGTTGATACGGTTGCGGGCGCTTCAACATAGTCCCGGTGTTTTTTAGCGCAGCGGGTAGCATGAAAGAAGTCTCCAGCTCAAGCGCGGTATCAATTATGAGTACAATAGGTTACGCGGGGCAGCTGGCCGGGCCCGCACTTTTGGGTTGGTTAGCGCAGCAATTTACCTTGCCAATAGGACTTTCGTTACCGGATCAATGTTGTTAGCAGCCGGCTTTTCATACCTTATATTCGAACGTAAAAAGCTCGCTTAAACCACCTCGGTTAGGGAATGATGATGTTTTTATGCTGCGATGTATGGGCGCTAAAAATTCCCAGTACTTTATCAGAATTAAAGTTATTAGGCGGGTTAGTAGGTGTAGTGGAGTTAAAGCCACCACCTTGTTGGGTAAACGTATACCAGTAGGCATACACATTTTTGTCTATGCATTGCATCTCAATATCAACCCTATCGCCGCTTTGCAGCTTTATGTCGTCCTGGTAAAGTAATTGTTGTACAAACTTACCATTGTTAAATTG
This sequence comes from Mucilaginibacter antarcticus, assembly GCF_042686155.1. Taxonomy (NCBI): domain Bacteria; kingdom Pseudomonadati; phylum Bacteroidota; class Sphingobacteriia; order Sphingobacteriales; family Sphingobacteriaceae; genus Mucilaginibacter; species Mucilaginibacter antarcticus. The sequence continues at coordinate 21,506 of NZ_JBHUON010000015.1, forward strand.
GTCATTCCGGGCAAATATTTGCTTAACAAGTACACCATTTATAGATAAAACAAACTTGTATTGATTGGCAGCGTTGCCGGCGTCTTGATAAAAAACAAGAATAGTTTTAGTGGTGCTGTTGCCGAAGCGTTGTACAGATAACGCTATGGAGTCTATAAGCACTTTTTCGGGCATAACAGATTTCGCTGTGTATGTTTGCCCCTCTACGGTTACGTTTAGCGTGTAAGCAAGATTCATCCTGCCTATAAAAGAAGCCGAACTGTATGTGCCTGGCGAACGCTCAATTAAGGTACGGGTTACGTTATTCTGATCCGTAATTTTTACCACAGCACCTGACACAGTTGGATAGCTATTTGAGTTGGCCAGCGGTACAGATTTGGTAATTGACACTACCTGCGGCGCTAACTGATCTGTAACCTTACCCTCTATAACTAATTGGGGTGTTGTGCTGGCAGGTTTAATATCTACAACCTCTTTACATGACATTATAGCCAAGCTAAGAGAAGTAATTATCAATAAGCTTAAGTGTCTTTTAAGATACATATCTAAAACGTAAAATTATAAGTAACTGATGGTATACGACCGAATAGGCTGGTTTTTACTGCCCTTGTACGTGTTTTGTCGTTAGGGTCGTCTTCAAAACTTATGGTGTACGGGTTTTTACGGCCTAAGGCGTTGAATAAGCCAAACGACCAACTGGAATGAAAGCGCTTATGGGGTTTACCTTCCAGGGTCGCACCAAGGTCAAGGCGGCTGTAGGCCGGCATACGATCGGCATTACGGTTGCCATAGTAAAGAGTGGTTACGCCGCCTAAGGTATATTTACCTTGCGGATAGCTTACTGCATTACCCGTACCGTAAACATATGTGCCCGAGATCGTCCACCTGGTGGCTAGTTTGTAAATACCTACTACAGATACATCATGCGTACGGTCATGCCTGGCTGCAAAGTATTGGCCGTTATTAACCTGGTTAAACTTACTTTCGGTTTTTGATAAAGTATAACCTATCCAGCCATTAAGTTTGCCGTAGCGCTTTTTGAAAAATAATTCAACACCGTATGCCCGGCCCTCACCATAAATCAATTGCGACTCAACGTCTTGGTTAGCCAATAGCTGGGCACCATTTTTATAGTCAATTTGGTTTTGTAAATGTTTATAGTAAATCTCTGAAGAGAACTCGTACTGGCTATTGGCCGAATTTTTAAAGAAGCCCAACGCGACCTGGTCTGATATACCCGGCTTAATGTTATTACTGCTCATAACATACAGATCGGTAGGAGACGAAGCCGTTGAATTTGATATCAGGTGGATATTTTGCGTATTGCGGTTGTATGATGCCTTGAACGAGTTTTGCTCATTAAACACATAACTGGCAGAAAAACGAGGCTCCGGGGTAAGGTAGTGTTGAACAATATCGCCCGAGTTGTAGTTTTGAAAAGATACCAGCGCGTTGTTAGCGCTATAGGTATTGAACTTGCCGGGGCCCATCAACCAAAATCCGGATAACCTGACACCAAATAACAGGTTAAGTTTATCACTAACATGCCATTCATCAGACACATAAGCGGCAGATTCAATACCATTGCGGTTTTGTATGGTCTGCTCGTTTATTGATGAGCTGTTGGACGAATTGATATCGCCGGGTTGAATGTTATGGTGGATAGCATTAATACCAAAGCTAAGCGTATTTTGCGGCGTAAAGTAATACTGAAAATCTTCCTTGAGGTTAAAATCACGAATTTTTGAACGTACGCTGAAATCGCTGTTGCTATTAAAACTTTGAACCTTAAAATTATAATTACTGTATATAACTGATGTGTTTAAAAATAGCTTATTGTTAAATATATGATTTAAACGCAGGGTAGCAGTTTGGTTACCCCAATTGGTTTCAAAATTGTCTTTCAAACCTAACAGATCCTTCCCGAAATAGCCTGATAGGTATAGCGTATTTTTATCATCAAAACGATAATTAGCTTTAGCATTTATATCGTAAAAGTAAAGTTTGGCACCCCGGGTGGTCGAGTCTGGCGATAGTTTTAAAAACAGATCAGCATAAGTTCGGCGTGCGCTGATCATGAATGATCCTCTGTCTTTTTTCAGCGGCCCGTCTATCTTTATCCGCGAAGCAATAAGGCCGATACCACCCTGTACACCAAATTTTTTGTTATTGCCGTCAAGCATCTTAATATCTAATACAGACGATAAGCGCCCACCATATTGTGCAGGCATGCCGCCTTTATACAGGTTGACGTCCTTTATTGCATCAGAGTTAAAGGTTGAGAAAAAACCAAACAGGTGCGATGCATTGTAAACCACTGCCTCATCCAGCAAAATAAGATTTTGATCAGAACCGCCGCCACGTACGTAAAAACCGGTATTGCCATCGCCTGTAGTTTTAACACCGGGCAGTAGTTGAATGGTTTTTAAAACATCCTTTTCGCCAAAAATTACGGGTACATTGTTTACCTGGCTGAGGTCAAGCCGGGTAAGGCCCATTTGGGCGCTTTCGACATTTTCGTTTTTACGGTCATTGGCTCTTATCACTACATCGTCAAGCGTATTGCTACTTACAAGCAGAATGTCTAACTGCGCATTTTTGTTAAGTTTAATGGGTTGGCTGGTAGTTTCGTAACCAATGTAGCTAATGGCTAAAGTGTAGTCTCCGCTGGCAGCGGTTAACGAAAAGAAGCCATAGGCATTAGTGAGTGTGCCGGTTTTTAACTCCTGCAATTTAACGGTAGCGCCAATCAAAGTTTCGCCGGTTGCGGCGTCTTTAACGGTGCCGTTTATGGTATGGTTTTTTTGCGCAAAGGCAGTATCGGCAAAAAAAAGAATTAAAGACAAAGCAACAAGAAAATAGAATTTATGCATACGGGGCTTATTCGCGACTACTTTAACGTTTAAAATTCTATTTTAATACATTAACGGAGCTAACTTATAATAGGTTGCCCAAAGATACATCAATCAACGACATACCCGTATTCGCTTACTTAACAAGTTTAATCGTGGGGGTGATACGTTAGCAAAACAACGCCGGATTCAAATTGCCTACTGCTTGATAGACGTAACGTTACCTGTTGATTAAAAAGCGGGACACCACGGCCCAATGTGACAGGATACACCCACAGGCGGTACTCGTCTATCAGTTTTTTTTGTGTGAGGTGTAGCACCAGGGTTTGGCTGCCATATATAATGATGTCTTTACCCGGCTGTTTTTTTAGGTTACTAATTTTTTGATCGATACCGCCACCGATTAAATGAGTATTATGCCAAAGCGCTGATTTTAGTGTGTTTGAACAAACCATTTTAGGGTAGCTATTCATCAGCATTGCATAAGCAATATCATCGCGCGAAAGGCTGAGCCCGCAGCTTACCGAGGGCCAGTAGGCGGCCATAGCAACATAAGTGTTTCTGCCCAATAGTATGGTGCCGGCTTCGCCCAGTTGTTCGCCAAGCACGCGCGCCATTTCGCTGGTCCAGTAGTTAAATTGCCAGTCGAGCGCCCCCTCCGGGCTCGCAAGAAAACCATCAATACTTATGTTCATAGATACAATGATCCGCCTCATATGATTGCGTCGTCTCGCTATTATTCAGGCTGATAATGAAGCACAACAATGCCAACCTCAAAAGCTTGTGCTTTAACGAGTTTTAACCCCAATTTGCTATCAAGCGATTGAAATATGGGCAGGCCATTACCAACCGCGGCCGGGTTTATAAACAGGTGGTAATCGTCAACCAAATTAGCTTTTATTAATGCAGACGCGTAATCCGCGCCACCATAGGTCATGATATCTCCACCATCGGTTTCCTTTAGTTTTTTAATTTCGGCTACCAGGTCCCCGGCAGTTACGGTGTTTTCCCAGGGCGATGCTGTCAGTGTTTTTGAAAACACCACTTTAGGCAAGTCAACCATTTTATGGGTAAATTCATCTGCATCCGGCTTTTGCGCAGCATCTGTCCAGTGAGGGATAAAGCCTTCTGCTAGTTTGCGGCCCATTACTATGGTATCAACATTTTTGTTAATGTCGGTCACATAGTTTTTAATATCATCGGTCCAGTTCCAGGTCAGCCAATCCATCTCGCCATTAGGGCCGGCACAGTATCCGTTAACAGATAGCTGCATTTGTAATTTTAGTTTTCTCATGGGTGTGTGGTTATTTTAAAGTATCCGGCTTTATTAATGCCTGCATTTTGTGGTAATAGATATATGCGGCTGCGCCCAAAGCAACGAATATCAGCGTACCCCACCACGGGCCTTCGGGATTTGGAATGCAGTAAAGCGAGTACACTGCTGCTATCAAGTCAAAAAATAAACCTGCATAGGCCCACTCTTTTATACGTGGCCAGTTACCCGGAATTAATATGGCTATACCACCCAGTATTTTGGCGACGCCCAAAAACGGAATAAAATAAAGCGGATAGCCCATAACTTCGTGCATGCCATGGATGGTTGATTGTATACCTAATACACCCGGAATGCCCGAGCCAATCATCACCAAGGCAAACAAGCCGTTTAGCACCCAGTATAATATTTTTGTAGTTTTCATAATCAATTGATTTACGTTGTTAAGATGTTGTTGAGTTTGATTGTTTAACAATACAAATGTACCGCGGTACTACAATCTGCGTAGTGTGAACTTGAGACATGTTAAGGGGTGATTTGAGACATACTGTTTTTTGTTCACTACCTTTTAGTAAATTTGATGAACAAGCAACCGCCCTCATGAAACATATATCCATTTTAGTGCCCTATGATGCCGTGCCGGCAGCTATTGTAGACCCGCGATATTTGTTTACTACCGTTAATCAATTTTTAATCGCGGCGGGTAAAGAGCCTGCTTTTAATGTGCAATTGGTGGGCCTTGAAAGGCAAATACCATTAAATAACAATGTGTTTGCTGTTAATACTGATGCCCTGTGTAACGAGGTTGATAAAACCGACCTGGTAATTATCCCAGCCCTTAGTGGCGATATGAAACTGGCTATTGAACGCAATAAAGACCTGCTGCCCTGGATAGTAAAACAATATAACAGTGGCGCCGAGGTTACATCGCTTTGCCTGGGTGCTTTTCTGTTGGCATCAACAGGTTTGTTAAATGGTAAAGCCTGCTCAACACATTGGTTTTTGGCCGATGAGTTTAGGGCGATGTTCCCCGAGGTTACACTGGCTGATGGTAGTATTATAACCGAAGGTGACCGCTTGTATTCAAGCGGTGGGGCCAGCTCATATTGGAACGTATTGCTTAACCTGGTTGAAAAATATAGCGGGCGCGAAATGGCTATCCGCATATCAAAATTCTTCGCGCTTGAGATTGACCGCAAAAGCCAGTCGCCATTCATTATGTTTAACGGGCAGAAAAAGCATGAGGATGAACCAATAAAAAAAGCGCAGGAATTTATTGAAGAAAACCTGACCGAACGGATCTCCATTGAAGACCTGGCGACCCGATTTGCCATAGGCCGTCGTCATTTTATCCGCAGGTTTAAAAAAGCCACCAACAATACACCGGCCGAATATATACAACGCGTAAAAATAGAAGCCGCTAAAAAGCACCTGGAGAACACCCGCAAAAATGTAAACGAGGTAATGTACGATGTTGGTTATACCGATGTTAAAACCTTTCGTACAGTATTTAAAAAGATAACTGGTCTGTCGCCTATCGATTATAAGCATAGGTTTAACAGGGATAGCGCGGCTTAATTAATTTTTAGTCACCAAAACCCAATCAACCTCAAATGTAGCCTGGCCTTTTTTTATTTTGTCAACCGTAGCTTCGGTTAAACCAGGATATGGGCCCTTCATCTTAAAAACTCCCTGGGGGTATCCGCCCCCTAAGGCCAAATTAAGCAGGATATACTTTTGGTTGTCAAATACCCAAGTGCCAAATTTTTCAACCATGGCTTTAGTTACCTTATAAGTTACTTTGCCATCAATGCTAAAGGTTATCTCTGTGGGCTGTATGTTGCAACTGTAGGTATGCCATTTTGAGACGTCGTTATTTGTAGATAATACATTGCGCTGTATTAGTGGTGTGTTGCCAAAATATGTTGGCCCGTGTATAGCATTGCTGGCCCACGTTGGGTCGCCCACGGTTTCCATAATGTCTATTTCGCCGGCGTCGGGCCATTTGCCTTTACCTAATACCCAAACCGCCGGCCATAAACCTTCGCCTGCGGTTACCCGCATCCTGGCGGTTACATTACCATACATAAACTCATATTTGTTACGTGTGTTTATCCTGCCAGATACAAAATCATTCAGCTTCACCCTATTTTGGCTAAAACCGGGATGGTAAATAGGTTTTACGGTGAGCTGCCCCTCGTCAATAATAATAATACTTGCTGTATCGGCATAGGCTTGCTGCTCGTTATTGTCGGCGCGGTTATTTACCTCAACGTTCCAAACAGCACGGTTAAGTTTATTGCCGCTAAAACTCTCAAAAAACAGGGTGTCTGCTTTTTGTGCCGATGACGACATCGCGCAGCAAAGCATTACAAACAGAGTGGAAAGAAATTTCATGGTTTGAATTGGTTTACATCAAATATAAAGAACGGTTTGTGATATGCCGATTTTTTTCTTCGCTAAAAATACACGGAAGTGAGCTCTTTTAGCTATAAATGTTTTTAATTGTATATATAAGTACTACCTTTAATTTCGCACGCTTGCGGCGCAACCAATTAAACCAACTTGTAACCTGGCAATGCTAAAAATAATGCTGAATAAAAGTTTAGTAGCCGGCCTTTTGTTGCTGCCTGCGGCGACGGTATTTGGTCAGAAAAAGGATATCCCTACACCGCAGTGGAGGCCCCGCTACCATTTTACACCCGAAAAAAACTGGATGAACGACCCTAGCGGTTTGTTTTACCTTAACGGCGAGTATCACTTATATTATCAGCATAACCCTTTAGAAAACGTATGGGGGCACATGAGTTGGGGCCATGCGGTGAGCAGGGATCTAATCGGCTGGAAGCATTTGCAGGTTGCTATACCCGAAATTGAAACTAAAGACACTACCACCTGGATCTTTTCAGGATCAGCGGTTATTGATAAGAATAATACAAGCGGTTTTGGCACCAAAAAAGATCCGGCTATTGTGGCCATTTTTACGGCAAATCAGCCTAAACAAAAAAAGGAGTCGCAATACATTGCTTACAGTAATGATGGTGGCCTAAGCTATACCCAATACCAGGGGAACCCTGTTATAGACATTAACAAAAAAGATTTTAGGGACCCGGCCGTGTTTTGGCACGATGACACCAAACAATGGGTAATGACCGTGGCTATGGTGGATGAGCACCAGGTACGTATTTATGGCTCAAAAGACCTAAAAAAATGGGATGTATTAAGCGACTTTGGTCCGGCAGGGTACACACGCTATGGCTGGGAGTGCCCGTCTTTGTTGCCGATAAATGTAGAGGGCGGCTCAAAAGTTAAATGGGTGATGCTGGTGTCGTCAGGCAGCGAGAGAGGCCCTTTAATGCAATATTTCATAGGCGATTTTGACGGCATAAGCTTTAAAGATGATAATGAGGGTAAAAAAGTAAGGGTACTTAATTACGGCGATGCCTACTACGCCGCCATTGAGTGGCGAGATGCACCGCAGAACAAAAAGATCTTGTTAGGCTGGCTGCAAAACGGCGCCCGCGAAACCTTTCCGTGGAAAGGTCAAATGTCTATCCCGCATGATCTGTCGCTTAAAGCTATAGAGGATGGTTTGGTGTTGATCCAGTCACCATCATCGGTAGTAGCTAAGGTGCTGTCGGGATATGCTTTAGAAAAGTCATTGCTGGAAAAGAATTTAGTCATTAACGATACCCGTATAAATCTTAACAAGGAACGGCCATTCACTGGCAACTCCTACTGGTTAGAGGCTGAGTTTAACCTGGGCGATGCCAAAAAGGTAGGCTTTAACCTGGTAGAAAACCCCGACGTGACTAAGAATGTCATGGTAGGTTATGATGCCGTAAATCAGCGGTTATATATTGACGGCTCTACCGGCGAAGTCAACAACAAATCGCGCAGAAACCAGATGCTATTGGCTCCAATGAAACCCATCAACGGCGTGATTAAACTACAGGTTCTGGTTGATAATTCATCGCTTGAAGTATTTGGTAACGGGGGCGAAAAGGTGATCTCTACTATGATATACCCGGATGCCAACGCCACTAATCTTTCGGTTTTTGCCGAAGGTAAGGGAGTGTTAAAGTACCTGAAGATATGGGATTTTAAACAGGGCAAGTAATAAATTGACTTAATCGAGTTGTCATCCTATACAACATAGATGACCGACCGTTAGTTTATATCAGCCATATTCAAAACAATGCTATTAGCTTTTGGCGATAGGCGTAATACCGCGCTTTCAGGTTTGCTAAAAGCGCCTTGTTTGGCTTTAAGGCTATAGTTTAAATTTTCAAATGTACAATCTAACTGTTTTGTGCCGATGTTTTTGAATGGTAACTTCGCCGTTGCAGTGGTGGTAAGGTCAAAGTACCAGTTAGCTTTAGTTTTGCTTACCAGTTTTATTTTTAGCTCATTTTCCGTCATTTCCATCTCTATAGATCCGGTTATGGTTGTTAACGGCCACGAGATCAGCAGGGCCTTTTCGCCCTTTTTGCTAAACTTAGGTTGGCCACCTTCCAACAATATCTCTTTGCCATCAATCACAGCTTTGAGGCGCATCCCGGCAAGATCATTGCGCTTGCTCCACAAGTAACCATCTACTATCGGGAGGGTAAAAAACGTGCACTCGTTTGATGTCACCGGTTGGGTTTCATAAATAGATGGCAGCTTTTCATCAAATAAATGTATATCACGAATACGCAGCGTGTTTTTCTCCCAAAGCAAATTAATGCGGTAAAAGCGGCTGTTAAACCAGGCGGTCTTCAAATCGCTGCCATCAATATCCTTGCTTACGGAAAATGATGTTGGCGGTGTAACTTTGTAGGTCTTTTTAAACCATAAGCCCGACTGCTCCATGGTTTCAACCTTTACTTTACCCTCGTTTCGCAGCTTTGCAATAAGTGGCATTTGTATCTCAAACCCTTTTTTCATATCCCGCCAGGTGAAAGAGTTTTCTTGCCCGGCCTGCGTATAGTTAAAGCCAACTGATGGATCATCAACCAAAACGTTAAAGAACCAGTTAACCCATTTTTCATCGCCGCCACCAAAGTTATATACGGGCTCCAGCGTTATAACACCCTGGCGTGTCGAACTTATGCCGGTGTCGTACTGGCGCACCGGGTCGCTGCCCAATAGTCTGAAAATTGGTACCGGGATTTGCTTATCAGCATGTTGCGCCGGCATGTACGAGTTGATTTTGCTTGGATAGTAGGCTTGGTTCCAATAGCCGCCCCAAAGGGTATAACCATCGGTGCCGTATTGGTCCTTGCAGTTTGCAGAGGCTACAATACCATATTGCTCATACATATAGTTTATGCTGTAAGCATCAATAAACCACGATGCCACTGTTTTTGGATAGTAGCCAAAGATCTTTTTAAAGTCCGTAAAGTAAACGTCGATCAGCTTTTTACGTTCCGGTTGCGTATACCCGGTAGAAAAGCCCACGTCGGCATGCCAGTCCCACGGATAACGGCCACGCCATTTAAGGCCTGCTTTTTCAACCATTGGTTGCGGTATTTCCCACCAGGCGCCAATTTCAAAGCTATCTTTAGGCAGGCTGGCCAGTAGGGTTTGATAGCGTTTATCCATCAGCGCATCGTACTGTAAAAGAAAGCTGCCGCCCAGGTTATATTTCTTCATGATCTCTACCTGTTGTACCACGGTTTGGTACAATACATCCTGCGTTATTTTGGCATCGCGCGGCTCCAGCAAACGTATAAAGTTGACAATATTGACGATTTTTGGCGCGTCTTTTTGAGCTGAAGCGGAGAAACAGCAAAGGCACATTAAACAGGCAAACGATATTTTGCAGATGGTTGACTTTTTGAAGATCATAAGAATAGCTGTAGGCTAAGTTTTATTATTGGTTTAACAAACATAAGCTACCAGAGTTGATTTGCCATCCTGTACTGTCTTGACTGTGTTTTCAATAAATTGCGTAATATTAACCCTGCTAATCAATCAACCAGTATTTATGCGAGCATTAAGGCCCTATGCAATTACGCTTTTGTTTTTTGTGTCGATGCATTGCGCGGCGCAGCAAACTATGCCACCCGTCGGAGGCATCCGTATTGCCTGGGATAACGGTACGCTAAAAAAGGTGTCCGCTGCCGGTGGTGGCGGCTATGCGCGGATGATAAAATTGCACGACAAGTCACTTATCTGCGTCTACGAAGCAGGCGGCAGCACGGTATGCGTAAAAAGTACTGATGATGGCAGAACATGGTCGGCGCAAGCAACGGTAATAGCTCCGCGTGTCGAGGGCGTAAGTATGGCTGTCCCCGATATACTGGAACTGAAAGACCATTCGCTATTAGTAGGCTATAATCCGCGACCGGGCCGTGGTGCCGACACCAGCAAACATTTCGGCATAAAAACAAAAAAGAGCTATGACGGCGGCCTAACCTGGACCGACGAGCGTACAATTTACCAGGCCGATAACAAATTTGACAATGGCTGCTGGGAACCTGCCGCCATACAATTGCCAAATGGCGAGATCCAGCTATATTTTGCTAACGAGAGCCCTTACCGAAAATCAAACGAACAGGAAATTTCGATGCTGCGCTCTACTGATGGCGGTCTAACATGGTCGGCGACTGTTGCTACAAGTTTCAGGCCGCGATCTCGCGATGGGATGCCTGTGCCTGTGTTGTTAAATAACGGTAAAGAGATAGTGTATGCTATAGAAGATAATGGCTTTAAAAACTTTAAGCCATATATTATCCGCAGCAACGTAGCTAATAATTGGAAGGCAGTAGTAGGGGCAAGCGATGTTAACCGCACCTATGCACTTAGTGAGAAGATCCCTGACAGTATTTACGCCGGCGCGCCGTATCTACGCCAGCTAAAAACGGGCGAAACTATATTGTCATACCAAGGCACCGAGGGCCGCATCAACGACATGAATCACAGCGAGATGAAAGTGGTGATTGGCGATGATAGGGCGATGAACTTTAACCGTAAAACAGTGCCCTTTAAATTAGCTGCGGATAAATCGGGGTTGTGGAATAGTTTGAGCGTGTTGGATGAATATACTGTTGCGGCACTAACCAGCACCAATAATTATAGTACTGGGCGTGGGGGCGAGGTTTGGATGATACAAGGTCAGATCATCCCCGACTTAATAGCAAAAAAAGGAAAAATAGATATTGATGGGTTAGAAAATGAACGTGTATGGGTAAATAATATGCCTATTATTATTGCGCAGGATGGTATGACCGAGTTAGAGACAGGCTTTGTGTTTGATGATCAATGTCTGTATGCGTTTGCGCAGGTGAGTGAGCGGCCAAATGCGTCGTCGTCTATTGATATTTATATCGACCCTAAAAACAAAAACCATACAACCATTGAAAAGGGCGTTTACAAATTTAATGTATCGGCTGATGATAAATTGGCAGTTTACCAGGGTGAGGACGGACAATGGGCAACCCAAACAGCTACCGGTATAAAATGGAAAGCGAAAAAGCAGGTAAGCGCTTATGTGGTTGAAATAGCGATACCCTGGGCATTACTTGGCGGCAAGCCCGCATTAAATAAAAGGATAGGTTTAAATGTGGCGCTTAATGCCAGCGACGGCTACACCGAGAATATATCATCAAATGAAGCTGATAAGCCCTACACCTGGTGCACACTTAAATTAAAATAGATATAATTGCACTACCAATAGTATAACAAATAATGAAAAAACTGATAAACCTGGCGCTAGCCGGAGCCCTTATGTTAAGCGCGCTTACCGTAAACGCGCAAACTAAACCCCTTGTAAAATCAAAAATATGGTCGGCAGAAAAAGCTAACCAATGGTACAAACAACATCAATGGATTGCAGGTGCAAACTTTACCCCAAGCAACGCCATTAACCAGCTGGAAATGTGGCAGGCCGATACTTTTGACCCAACGACTATAGACCGCGAACTTGGGTATGCCGAAAGTATTGGCTTTAATACCATGCGTGTTTTTCTGCATAGCTTAGCTTACACCCAAGATCCTAAAGGTTTTAAATCGCGGGTATCACAATACTTAGCTATCGCTGATAAGCACCACATTAAAACCATGTTTGTGTTTTTTGATGACTGTTGGAACAAGGACCCCAAAATTGGCAAACAACCTGAGCCAAAACTGGGTGTACACAACTCAGGCTGGATGCAAGACCCGGGCGTACCCGCTTTAGATAATCCTAAAGAAATGGCTGTCCTGAAAGGTTATGTTACTGACGTGCTAACCACCTTTGCGCATGACAAACGCATCTTGTTGTGGGATTTGTTTAACGAGCCGGGTAACAGCGGTAAAAGAGAAAGCTCAATGCCTTTGTTGATTAATGTTTTTGCATGGGCACGCAGTGTGGCTATTGATCAGCCAATATCTGTAGGCGTATGGGATCTGTCATTTGAAAAATTGAACGCTGTGCAGGTTCTGAATTCTGACATATTAACCTATCATAACTACGGTGAAACCGCCGAGCACCAAATGGAGGTGCGTTTGTTAAAAACCCACGGCAAGCCGTTAATCTGCACAGAATACATGGCCCGCCCGCGCAAAAGCACCTTTGCCACCATTATGCCAATGTTGAAAAAAGAAAATGTAGGCGCAATTAATTGGGGCTTTGTTGCCGGTAAAACCAATACCATTTATGCCTGGGATACCCCAATGCCAAGCGGCGCAGAGCCCGAATTATGGTTTCATGATATCTTTAGAAAAGACGGTAGCATTTATAAAACTGAGGAAACTGATTTGATCAAGAAATTGACGGCCCAGAAATAACACCCGGTAGACTCACCCGGTCTTTGCTTCGCTCGACCACCCTCTTTTCGCCTTTGGCGGAAAGAGGGTTTTTTGTTTGGCCCAAAAAGGGCGCAAAATTAACGGGTGAGGTTTCTACAGAGTCATTCGATAACTACTACTATCAAGACAGTACAGGATGGATTGTTTTTCTGTAAACCTTACGTTTGGGTTTGGCTACAATTCACCAACTCTTATAGCTAAATTATTAACCTCAATTTATACCTAAAGAACAAACGTAATGAGCTTAAATAAGGCTGTTATATCTAACTGTTTCGTTGCCTGCCTGCTGTCGTCGGTTATAACTATGAATGCTTCGGCGCAGGTTAAACCCATGCCCAACGCGGCAATGGCCAATTTTAAATCTATCGAAACCGGTTTTATTACCGTGCCGGATGATATCCAAACAAGCGTTTATTGGTACTGGTTGTCAGACAATGTTTCAAAAGAAGGCGTTGTTAAGGATTTGGAGGCCATGAAACGGGTGGGTATTAACCGTGCGTTTATTGGTAATATTGGTATTGACGACCTGCCGTACGGTAAAGTAAAGATATTTACCCCCGAGTGGTGGGAAGTTATGCATACTGCGCTTAAAACCGCTACCCGCTTAAATATCGAAATAGGGATTTTTAACAGTCCCGGTTGGAGCCAGTCAGGCGGTCCCTGGGTTAAGCCAGAGCAGGCAATGCGTTACCTCAGCTCATCGCAAACCATGGCTAAGGGGCCACAGCCATTTAATAAAATACTGGCAAAACCCAATCCCGTTTTTCAGGATGTGAAAGTGATAGCTTATCCGGTAGCTGATGATTATAACGCATCAATAGCTGATCTGAAACCTACGCTTACCTCAACCCCGGCAGCGCAATCAGTAAATAGTTTAATGGATAATGACGAGGCAACCAGCGTTAAGATTCCGCGCGGACAACCGTTTGCATTGGATATTCATACCGATAAATCATTCACTGCCCGTAGTGTCTTGATCACCCCGAGCCATGACGCAATGGGCTTTGAGGGCGATATTCAGGTAAAAACAAATGGTGTCTTTACATCCCTTAAACACTTCTCGGTCGATCGTAATAACGCAGCTTTAAATGTTGGGTTTTTGCCATTTGCACCTGCTGCGGTTTCCATCCCGGCTACCTCCGCTACAGATTTCAGGATTGTGTTTAGCCGCGTGTCTAACAACACCAAAATTGCCGAAATCAAACTCTCAGCGACGCCTGTTATAGAAAACTACATCGAAAAAACCGAAGCCAAAATGTGGCCCACACCGCACCCGTTTTGGGATGCTTACCAGTGGCAGCCGCAGCCGGTTATTGACAATGACAAGTATGTGATCAATCCTGCCAGGGTGATCGATATCAGCAAAAATATGGCTGCCGACGGCACGCTTAACTGGAACGTCCCTGCCGGAAACTGGATCATTGAGCGTACGGGCATGACACCGACGAATGTCAAAAACTCGCCGGCACCCCCGGAGGGTACCGGGCTTGAAGCTGACAAGATGAGCAGGGAGCACATCGCCGCCCATTTTGATGCTTTTATGGGCGAGATTATGCGCCGCATACCGGCTGCCGACCGTAAGACCTGGAAGGTAACCGTCGAGGATAGCTACGAAACCGGCAGCCAAAACTGGACCGACCTCCTGATCACAGAATTTAAGCAGGTTTACAATTATGATCCTGTTCCATTAATGCCGGTGATGCAGGGTAAGGTTGTTGGCAGTGCCGACCAGTCTGATCGCTTTTTGTGGGACTTACGCCGTTTGATTGCAGATGACGTATCTTATAAATACGTTGGTGGCTTGCGCGATGTGGCTCACAAACATGGCCTGACTACATGGTTAGAGAACTACGGTCACTGGGGTTTCCCGGGCGAGTTTTTGCAATACGGTGGTCAGTCTGACGAGATAGGTGGCGAATTTTGGAGCGAGGGTGATTTGGGTGATATTGAGAATAAGGCGGCCTCGTCATCAGCGCATATTTATGGCAAAACCAAGGTGTCTGCAGAGTCGTTCACGGCGGCCGGCGACGCATTCTCGCGTTACCCTGCCATGTTTAAAAAGCGCGGCGACAGGTTTTTTACCGAGGGGATAAACAATACCCTGATGCACGTTTATGTGCAGCAACCCAATGACGATAAACTTCCGGGCATAAATACCTGGTTTGGTGTCGAGTTTAATCGTCATAATACCTGGTTTTATGATATGGACGTGTTTTTAAGATACATAAAACGCAGCAATATGATGCTGCAACAAGGTATTTACGTTGCCGATGTGGCCTACTTTATCGGCGAAGACGCTCCTAAAATGACAGGCATCACAGATCCGGCTTTGCCACAGGGTTACTCCTACGATTACATTAATGGCGAAGTCCTAAAAACACGCATAACTGTTAAAAACGGTAAACTTACTTTGCCAAACGGCATTAACTACAGCGTACTGGTATTACCTAAACTGGAAACTATCCGCCCCGAGCTGCTGGCTAAATTAAAAGATCTGGTATCGCAAGGCGCGGTTATCCTTGGTCCGAAACCAAGCCGGTCGCCAAGTTTGCAGGGTTACCCACAGGCTGACAAACAGGTACAAGCTATCGCCAATGAATTGTGGGGTAAGGTAGATGGTAATACAGTTAAAGTAAACCGCTATGGCAAAGGTATGGTGCTGTCTGGCATGGGTATGCAGGAAGCGTTGGACCTGGCTAAAGTAGTCCCTGATGCAAAGGTCGCGCAAAGCGATTCGATCCTTTTTATCCATCGCGCGGTAAACGGCGGGGATATCTACTTTGTATCTAACCAAAAAACGAAAACGGTAAATATTACCCCTGATTTTAGGGTAACCGGTAAACAACCCGAGCTATGGGATGCTGTCACCGGCGACAGACGCACATTGCCATCGTACTATCAAAAAGATGGAATAACTGCTGTTCCGTTAAAACTTGCGCCTTATGAAAGCGCGTTTGTAATTTTCAGGAAAGATGGAGTTAAGAAGGACACCAGCGAGACTAATTATCCCGAGCCAACAGCTACCATCGCAATAGACAAGCCATGGACGGTGAATTTTGATGCTAGCATGCGCGGACCTAAAAAGCCGGTGGTGTTTGAAACACTGACAGATTGGTCGATACACCCTAACGATAGCATTAGATACTATTCGGGTACGGCCTTTTATCATAATAAATTTAATATTACTACTTTAGCAAAAGGAACCAATTATATCCTCGATCTGGGCCTTGCCCGGGCCATTGCCAAAGTAAAAATTAACGGTGTTGACGTCGGTGGCGCATGGACGCCGCCTTACCAATTAGATATTACCCGCGCCCTAAAAGCCGGCAATAACGAAATTGAAGTAAAGGTGGTAAATACATGGGTAAACCGGCTGATAGGAGATAGTAAACTACCTGTTGCAGAGCGTAAAGTATCAGCGCTGGTAATGCCTAATATGGGTAAAGGCGTGGTATCATCGGGGTTATTGGGGCCTGTAAAAGTATTGCAAGTTAAATATTGATCGCTGATAAAGTGGTCAGTTTATAAATCATAAATTACCATGATATCCCTTAAAACAACTGTATTAATTGCCGGGTTATTTGCCGCCTTGCAGCCGGCGCTTGCCCAGCAAAAAGTAAAGCAACCAGTAGATTATGCCGACCCGCTGCTGGGCACATCAGAGTCGCGCTGGATGTTGAATCCGGGTGCTACCATGCCTTTTGGGATGGTGCAGTTGGCGCCTGATAACCAGGAAGCTGTCTGGAAGTCGGGTTACGAATATTCGCTGAACAACATTGGCGGCTTTAGCCATATCCACTCATGGACAATGGGCGGCTTGTCTGTAATGCCTACGGTTGGCGTGTTGAATATCAAACGTGGATCGGCAGATAACCCAACTACGGGTTGGGAAACGGGTTACCGTTCGCGCATCTACAAGGAAACAGAGAAAGCAAGCCCGGGCTATTATGGTGTTAAGTTGATGAACGGCGATATCATGACTGAGTTGACCAGCACCACCCGTGCAGGCTTCTTCAAGTTTACTTATGCTAAAGACCAGGATGCGCACATCTTATTCAACCTTGATGTGCCTTTTGAAAATACAGCCGAGATACTGGATGCCAAATTCACCAAAGTGAGTGATACAGAGATTGAAGGCTACTCTAAACAAAAATGGGGCTGGCAAGAATATACGGTACACTTTGTGGCCCGTTTTGATAAACCTATGGCAGGCTTCGGCGGCTGGATAGGCAATAAAATCTCTAAAAACGTAACCACCCTAACAGGCAAAGGTAAAATGGGCGCTTATGCCGATTTTGCAAGCCATAATGGCGAAGTAATACAACTGCAAACCGCCATATCTCTGGTGAGCATTGAACAGGCACGTTTAAACCTGACTACCGAGATGAACCCCTTTAAATGGAGCTTTGCCGGTGTGCGTAACAATGCCCGCACGGTGTGGAACGGCCTGTTAAGCAAGATAAAAGTTGAAGGCAGCACCGAGGAGAACAAGAAGAAATTTTACAGCAACCTATACCGCAGTTACGTGGCGCGCACCACCTGGAGCGATGTGAACGGTAAGTGGATAGACCCTAACGAAAAGGAAAGACAATCGGACCCTAATACGCCCATTATTGGTTCGGATGCTTTATGGAACACGTTTTGGAACCTTAACCAGCTTTGGACGTTGGTTAACCCGGACATCGCCAGCAAATGGACCCGGTCACTTCTAGAAATTTATAAAGCAGGGGGATGGCTGGCTAAAGGACCGGCAGGCATTGAGTACTCGGGCATTATGGAAGCATCTCATGAGATTGCTTTAATTACAGCTACTTATCAAAAAGGTATCCGCGATTTTGATGTTAACCTGGCTTTTGAGGCCATGATGCACCAGCAAACTACACCGGGTGTGGTTACGCCCGAGGGTGGTTATGCAGGCAACCGGTTCTACAAATCATACCTTGAATTAGGCTATGTGCCTAACGAGGAGGGGCAGGTTTCTAACAGCTTAGAGTATGCTTATGATGATTGGTGCGTGGGCCAGTTTGCCAAATCTTTAGGCAAAACCAAAGAGGCTGACATGTTTATGAAACGCGCCGATGCCTACGCTAAAATATGGGACCCCTCAGTTAAATACGTCCGCATGAAAAACCGTGACGGTAGCTGGGTGAAGGATTGGAATCCGCTGTGCTGCACCTCGTTTAGTGGCCCGGGGTATTTAGAGGGGAATGCGTGGCAGTATAGTTTCTTTAAACCCCATGACGTTCAGGGCATCATCAACCTTATGGGTATAGACGAGTTTAACAATCGCCTGAACGAAGGCTTTGAAAAGTCATCAAAATTTAGTTTTAATGCCGATGGCGACATGTACGATTTGGTTCCGGTAAATCATGGTAATCAGCCTAATATGCAGGCGGCCTGGTTGTTTAACTACTCGGGCAAGCCATGGCTTACCCAGAAATGGACCCGCGAAATTATGACTAAGTACTATGGCTCGACCCCATACCACGGCTGGCTGGGCGACGAAGACGAGGGCCAGATGGGCGCCTGGTACGTAATGGCAGCGATGGGATTATTTGAAACCGATGGCGGTGCGTCTACCAAACCGTTTTATGAAATTGGCAGTCCGCTGTTTACAAAAACCACGATTTTGTTAGATAATAAGTACTATAAAGGCAAAAATTTTACAATAGAAACCAAGAATAATTCGGTAATAAACCAGTATATTCAGTCGGCTACATTTAATGGTAAGGCATTGACCAAACCATGGGTATATCACCAGGATATAGTGAACGGTGGCAGTCTTGTTTTAGTGATGGGCCCAAAACCAAATATGAATTGGGGCAGCAAGCCCGGCGACGCGCCACCGTCTATGTCGGCAGCAACTAAATAGTTTTAAGTATGAAAAATTGGCTTTTTTTTATTTTACTGGTAACTGGCTTTACAGCGCAGGCCAATGTTATTTTAACTGATGTATACACAGTAGGTAAAGGCAAACAACCACAAATAAGTGTTGACAATGCCGGAATAGTAAGGGTGGTATATGGCTTAGACGACAAGGTGCTTTGCGCAACGTCTACCGATCATGCTAAGACCTTTGGTAACCCAGTTTTAGTAGCGCAGGTACCGGGTATGCATCTGGGCATGGGCAGAGGCCCTCAGTTAGCAAGTTCTGGCAGATGGTCCATAGTTACTGTAATGGATCAAGCCGGAGATATCCATTGGTTTAAGCAAAGTAGCGGCGCGGCAAAATGGCAAGCAATGGGTATCATTAATGATATGAAAGGATCGGCACCTGAAGGCATGATGGCTATCGGCGCTGATAATAAAGATAATTTTTACGCGGTTTGGCTGGATGTACGGATAGGTAAACGCAATCAGATATGCTTCTCTTCGCTATCCGCAAAATCTGGTAAGTGGGCGGCTAACCGTATTATTTACCAATCGCCGGATATGCATGTTTGCGAGTGCTGTAAGCCAAGTATTGCTGTAGCAGGTAACACCGTAGCTGTAATGTTTAGAAACTGGATAAACGGATCAAGAGATTTATACACGCTAAAATCTGTTAACGGAGGTCAATCTTTCCTGGCAGCCCAAAAGATGGGGCTTGGCACCTGGAAATTAGACGGTTGCCCAATGGATGGAGGCGATATCCGGATCGGTGCAAAAAACCAGGTGCAAACCACCTGGCAACGTAAAGGCGAGATTTACTTTGCCCAGGACGGCGACCCGGAGGTATACATTGGTAAAGGCAAAACCTGTAGCCTTACCGGCAAAGTTGAGCAGCCCGTTATAACTTATAAAGATAGAGACACGCTCAAAATGATGGCCCTGTCAACCAAAAAGGCATCGGTGATAGGTGAGGGCGATTTTGCTAAATCGGTACAGATTACAAAAGATCGTTTCTTGTTTGTTTGGGAGCAAGCAGGGCAAATCCGCTCTCGATTGCTTTAGGTAAAGGCCTCCCATGAAAAATAACCGAAGAGAATTTCTGCAAAAAGCCGGCCTGCTTACCACAGCAGCCGGCTTAAATTATATAGCCCCTGCAATCGCTGCGGCGCAACCTGCACCGGCTCAAGGCAACAAGGTTTTAGCAGGTGCTAAAAATGCGGTAGTTGATACCAAACATGGCAAAGTGCGAGGCTATACCCGCAACAAGGTACTTACGTTTAAAGGTATCCCTTACGGTGCATCAACCGCCGGGGATAATCGCTTTATGCCGCCTGTGAGGCCCAAGAATTGGGATAAGGTGAAAGACTGCCTGGTATATGGCCCTATCTGTTCGCAAAAACTTAACACAGGCTGGCTTGCGCCAGAGTATGGTTTTTTATACCAATGGATAGATGGCTATCAGGATGAGGACTGCCTCCGCCTTAATGTTTGGACACCCGCCCCTGATGGTAAAAAGCGTCCCGTGATGTTTTGGCTGCACGGGGGTGGATTCTTTTCGGGCTCAAGCCAGGAGCATCCATCGTATGACGGTGAGAATTTGGTTAAGCTGGGCGATGTGGTGGTGGTGTCTGTCAACCACCGTTTAAATATCCATGGCTTTTTAGATCTGTCAGATTATGGTGCTAAATATGCATCATCTGGCAACGTGGGTATGCTGGATATTGTGGCGGCATTAGAATGGGTACGCGATAACATTAGTAATTTTGGCGGCGATAAGGATAACGTGACCATCTTTGGTCAGTCGGGTGGGGGCACTAAGGTGATTACGCTAATGGCCATGCCTTCGGCCAAAGGACTGTTTCATAGGGCTATCTCACAAAGCAATTCTATTGTACAGGTAGCTACCCATACCTATGCCAAACAGATCACCGAAATCGCGTTAGCAAACCTGGGTATCAACAAAGATAATATAGCCGACATTCATAAAGTTAAACCTTTACGCTTGCAGGAAGCTATTGCTTATGCCGAAGGTAAAATGGGTGGTAAAGTCCCGGCTGATGTCGGTCGGTCGGGTTTACAGCCTGTGGTTGATGAGAAGATTTTACCTACGCATCCGTTTGATCCCGTCGCTCCTGGAATGTCTGCAAATGTCCCTTTTATGGTGGGCACTTGCCGTAACGAAGCAGGGGTAGCTATAGGTGATGCCAATATAGAAAACCTGGACGAAGGCGGCCTCAAAAAGCGCCTGTCCGACAGATTTAAAACAAAAGGAGATCTTGTTTATCAAACCTTACGTAAGGCGCATCCTACCGCAAAACCGGTTGAAATACTAACATACTTAAGCGCGCAAAACCCGATAGCCTATTTACAGGCCAGCCGTAAAGCTGCTCAAAATGCAGCGCCGGTTTACCTGTACATGTTTGCCTGGCACACGCCGCAGTTAGACGGTAGGCCACGGGCATTTCACTGCAGCGAGATACCTTTTGCTTTTGGCAATACTGACGTAGCCGAAAATTACACCGGTGCCGGTGATGAAGCCCGTAAGCTTGGTGAAAAAATGGCTAAAGCCTGGATAAACTTTGCACGCAGCGGCAACCCCAATCATGCTGGTTTACCCCAGTGGCCCGCTTTTAACGATGCTAACGGCGCTACGATGATGTTTAACGATCAATGTGTTGTAAAGAGCGACCCAGACGGTGACGCCAGGAAACTGTTAACGAGGGTGTTTTATAATAAAGAGTTCTAGCTGTTACAATCTCCATCTCTCGATAGGCAAGCGGGATGCAATGAGTGAGCTGATCAACCATGCCGGCGCAGATTAATCCGCCAGATCGTCCGGGTGCAAGCGAGACCAGTACAGATAGTAGTACGCCAGGCAAGCTACGCCTGATAAGAAGGGTATTAAAGCCAAATGCTTAAACGTGACACCCTGATAAGCCGTCGTAGCATCCAACCCTAAAAACTCTACCGACATCCAATACGAGTTGGCTAAGATCCATAGGGTAATAGCCAGGTTATGGCAAAGTTCGGCCATCATTTGGCGGGTGCGGTAAGCTATAATGATAGAGATAATGAGTGTTGGAAAAATCATGAGTATACCCATTGGTTTCCAGATAAGGCACCAGCCTATGTCTTTAAATATCCAAAAAACGATGTGCAAGTTTTCCATCTTGCGGTACTTCAGGGGGATACGATAGTCGCTCATGCAGCCAAAATACTGATTTCCCGTAAAAACAACAAAGCCACCCATCGCGCGACAGGTGGCTCATGTTGCCAGTAATGCTTGTTACTAATTTTCGTTATTTCCAGCCACCGCCTAAATCGCGGTAAACATGCGTTACGGCGTTAAGCTGTTTTTGCTTGGTTTCAATCAGTTCCAGCTTGGCCTCCAATGCATCACGCTGGGTCATCAAAACTTCCAGGTAATCCGCACGCGATGACTTAAACAAATCGTTTGATACCTCAATTGAGCGCGTCAGAGCGGCTACTTGCTGCTGTTTTAAATCATAACCTTTTTGCAGGTTGCCAATGTTCGACAGCTGGTTTGAAACTTCAAGGTAAGCATTCAATATCACTCGTTGATAATTATACAAAGCTTGTAACTGACGCGCGTTTGCATTTTTATACTCAGCTTTAATAGCGCTGCGGTTAATCAGCGGCGCAGCCATATCTGCAGCCAATGAGTAAATCATCGACTCCGGGAACGTAAATAAAAACGTAGGCTTAAAAGCCTGCACCCCAAACGCTGCCGAAATATCAACCGATGGATAAAACTCTGCGCGGGCTACCTTTACATCCAGTTTAGATGCTGCTAAATCAAGCTCTGCTTGTTTAATGTCCGGGCGGTCTGCCAATAGCTGTGCGGGCACACCCGCTGCAACAATAGGCGACACCAAGCTGAGGAAATCACTTTTATCACGCGGAATCTCTTGCGGATATCGCGCCAGCAAAAAATTGATTTTGTTTTCAGTTTCCTTAATGTTTTGCGCAATCTCAAACTCCAGGCTTTGTGATTTAAAAACCTCTGCCTGAAACTTTTGCACGGCCAGCTCTGTAGCACGCGCCGCTTGTTTTTGCAGTTTAATGATCTCGAGCGCGTTTTTTTGCAAAGCGATATTTTGCTTTACCACAGCCATTTGATTATCAAATGCTAACAGTTCATAGTATGAACCGGCAACTTCTGCTATCAGGTTGGTCAACACAAAGTTTTTACCCTCGACACTGGATACGTAGCGAATGATGGCAGCCTTTTTTGCATTCCGCAGTTTCTTCCAAACGTCAATCTCCCAGTTGGCATAAATGGCCGCGGTATAGTCCATCAGCGGTTCTGGAAATTCTTCGCCCGGCCTTATCTCAGTGGAAGCATCGCCTGCGCCCTGGCTGGTGTAGCGGCCCACTTTTTCAACCCCGGCGCCCGCGCGTAAGCCCACCGTTGGCAATAATTTACCATGTTTTGCCTTAATGTCATTGCGGGCCATCTCAATTTCCTGCAGGGTAATCATCAGCTCCTGGTTGTTTTTTAGCGCGGTATCAATCAGGTTAACCAGGTTAGGGTCGGTAAAAAAGCGACGCCAGGGCAGTTGTGCCATATTGGTAGTATCGGTGCCCGCGGCGCCGAAGGCCTCCGGCACCGCTTTGTTGGCTGTTAGCTGTGTAATGGCGGGTATCTTGCAGCTTGCAAGGGCCAGGCAAATACCTAAACCCAGGCTTATATATCGTTTGTTATACATTATGATCAATTTCTTCAGTTAACGGATTCTCTTCCTCATGTTTAACCAGCGTAAATCGCTCTGCAATTTTGCCGAAGATGTAGTACAGACCGGGTATTACCAGTACGCCGAATACGGTACCAAACAACATACCGCCCAAGGCCGCCGAACCAATAGTCCGGTTACCGATTTTACCCGGACCGGTAGCAATTACCAGCGGAATTAAGCCCGCGATAAACGCGAAAGACGTCATCAAAATAGGGCGGAACCTTACCACCGCACCTTGCATGGCAGCCTCTAATACTGTAGCGCCGGCACGGTGTTTCTGCACGGCAAACTCTACAATAAGCACGGCGTTTTTGCCCAGCAAGCCAATAAGCATTACCAATGCCGCCTGCGCGTAAATGTTGTTTTCTAAACCACAAAGTTTGATCATTAAAAACGATCCGAAAATACCCGCAGGTAAAGAAAGGATAACTGAGAGCGGCAGGATAAAGCTTTCGTACTGCGCGGCAAGTATCAGGTAAACAAAGCCCAAGCAGATTAAAAAGATGTAAAGCGCCTCGTTACCGCGGCCCACTTCGTCTTTTGATATACCTGCCCAATCAATACCAAAACCTCTTGGTAGGGTTTTCTGCGCTACCTCGGTAACCGCTTTTATGGCCTCGCCACTACTGTAGCCCGGCGCGGCGGCACCGCTAATTTCTGACGCGTTGTACATGTTGTGGCGTGTTATTTCAGACAGGCCGTACACTTTATCCATTTTCATAAAGGCAGAAAAAGGCACCATTTCGTCACGATCGTTCTTAACGTATAGCTTCAAAATATCCTCGGGCAAGGCGCGATATTGCGGGAGTGCCTGCACCATGATCTTGTATTGCCTATCATACTTAATAAAGTTGGTTTCGTAATTACTACCCACCAACGTTGATAGCGTACTCATGGCATTATCAATAGTAACCCCCTTTTGCTGCGCGATATCATTGTCTATGCGCAACATATATTGCGGAAAGCTGGCGCTGTAAAAGGTAAATACTGACGATAGCTCGGGTCGTTTATTTAACTCGCGCACCAAATCTTTACTCACGGTTTCCATTTTGTGGTAATCGCCCGACCCGGCTTTATCCAATAAGCGAAGCTCAAAACCACCTGCAGCCCCGTAACCGGGCACCGCTGGCGGCTGAAAGAACTCAATAGTTGCCCCGGTGATCTCTTTTGATTTTTCTTCCAGGTCCTGCATAATCTCCTGTACAGATTCCTTGCGGTCATCCCAGCTTTTCAGGTTGATTAAACAGGTGCCCGAGTTTGAACCTGTGCCTTCCGTCAAAATTTCATAGCCCGCTAACGATGATACAGACTGCACGCCGTCAATGCCTTCGGCTATTTTTTGCAGATGCTCAGCTACCTGGTTAGTGCGTTCTAACGATGACCCGGGCGGAGTTTGAATAATAGCGTAAAACATCCCCTGGTCCTCATTGGGTATAAAACCCGTTGGTACGCTATTATTTAAAAAATAAGTGCCAATACAAAATGCAATCAGCATAACAAATGTAACTGTACGGCGGCTTACAATTTTGCCCAAAAAACTTTGATAACGACCGGTAAGGCGGTTAAAGCCATTATTAAACCCATCTATCACCCTATCAAGCGGCCCTTTCTTTTTTGCTATACCATGATTATTTTTTAATATCATAGCACACAGGGCGGGGGTAAGCGTTAATGCCACAACTCCCGATAGGATGATGGCCGTTGCCATGGTAATAGAAAACTGACGATAAAATATCCCTACCGGGCCAGACATAAAGGCCACGGGGATAAACACCGAAGCCATTAGGAAAGTAATAGCTATAATCGCCCCGCTGATTTCATGCATAGCCTCCATTGTAGCTTTACGTGCAGACAGATGTTTCTCTTCCATCTTGGCATGCACAGCTTCAATCACCACAATAGCATCATCTACCACCACACCAATGGCCAGTACCAGCGCGAAGAGGGTGATCAGGTTAAGTGTGATGCCGAAGAATTGCATAAACACAAACGTGCCTATCAAAGATACAGGAACCGCAATGGCCGGAATGATGGTCGAGCGCCAATCGCCCAGGAAAAGAAATACCACCAGGCCTACCAGTATAAATGCTTCAACCAAAGTATGAATAACCTTTTCTATCGAAGCATCCAGAAATTTCGAAACATCATAGCTGATTTCATAATCAAGCCCTTTAGGGAAAGAGTTTTTCTTGATCTCTTCCATCTTGGCTTTAATGTCTTTAATTACCTGGCTGGCGTTACTGCCGTATGATTGTTTTACGGTGATAGCTGCCGATGCCCTGCCGTTAAGGTTAGAGTAGATATCATACATGGAGCTACCAAACTCTATCTGGGCTACATCTTTCAACCGCAAAATCTCGCCCTTAGGGTTTGATCTCAGGATGATATTATCGTAGCCCTCTTTAGTAGTATACCTGCCGGAGTATTTAAGTACATATTCGAAAGACTGGGAACGTTTACCCGAACTCTCACCCGTTTTACCCGGCGAGGCCTCTAAGCTTTGTTCGCTCAGGGCTTTCATTACTTCTTCAGCTGAAATTTTGTAGGCCAGCATGCGGTCGGGTTTTAACCAGATCCGCATGGCATACTCGCGATTACCAAGAATATCCGCCACGCCCACGCCGTCAACACGTTTTAATTCGGATAGGATATTGATGTCTGCAAAGTTGAACAGGAACTTTTGGTCCAATGTCGGGTCTTTACTAAACACGTTAATATACATCAACATGTTTGACTCTTCGCGGGTGATCTTTACCCCCTCGCGCACTACCAATGGCGGCAGTTTGTTAACTACTGATGCCACACGGTTTTGAATATTGACTGATGCCTGGTTAGGGTCTGTACCCAGGTTAAATACTACCTGTATAGTAGCCTCTCCGTCGTTACCGGCATCAGATGCCATGTATTTCATGCCCGGTACGCCGTTGATTGCTCTTTCCAGCGGGATAATTACCGATTTTATCATCAGTTCGCCGTTGGCGCCCGGATACTCCGCGGTGATATTAACCTTCGGCGGCGAGATGGATGGAAATTGTGTCACCGGTAAATGGGTAACGGCCAAAAACCCCATGAACAAGATAATGAGCGATATCACTATCGACAGTACCGGCCTGTGTATAAATTTATTAAACATCGTTAATTTTATTAAAGGGGTACAACACTATTCGGCCTTTAGGCGTAATTGGCTCACAACCACTTTTGGTTGCAGGTATTCTGACTTGATCTTATCATCATCTTTTACCTTTTGTATGCCATCAAGCAGTATCTTATCATGTGCAGATAGGCCGCTTTTAACCACGTACAGATCCGACATTTCGCCAACTATATTAATGTTTTTGGAGTGCAGCACACCGTCGTTGCCCACCACAAAAACATATATTTTGTCCTGTATCTCGTAAGTAGCTTTTTGTGGAATGATAAGGGCATTGCGCAATGGCACAATCATTTGAATTTTGCCGGTCTCGCCATTTCTGAGCAATCTGTTAGAATTTGGAAACCTGGCCCTGAAAGCAATATTGCCGGTCTCGGCATTAAACTCGCTTTCAATAGTTTCAACCTCGCCTTTAGCGGCAAGCGGTTCGCCATTGGCTAAAAGCAGGGAAACCTTGCGGTCGCCGCGGTCCTTAACGTTGGTCTGGTAGTCCAGGTATTCGGGTTCAGATACGTTGAAGTAGGCAAACATCTGACTGTTGTCCGACAGGCTGGTGAGCAAATCTCCCTCATCTATCAGGCTACCTAATTTAAGCGGTATCCTATCAATTGTCCCGTCAAATGGAGCACGTATCTCTGTGAAAGAAAGGTGCAGTTTAGCCATAGCTATTTCAGAATTAGCCTGCGCCAACTTGGCTTTTGCCATTGCCAGTTCGTTTTTTGATACTACGTCTTTATCTGATAGCAGCTTGGTGTTTTGCATTTCAATCTCCGCCATCCTGGCTTCCGACTGGGCTTTGGCCAACTCAGCTTCGTACATTTTAGGCATTATGCGAAACAGGACCTGGCCGGCTTTTACAGCTTGGCCCTCATCTACATAAATGTTTTGCAAAAAGCCTTTTTCTTGCGCCCGGAGCTCAATATTGCGTACCGATTTAATTTGCGATACATATTCTTTCGTAAATGAAGTGTCGCTTACAAGCGGGCTGGTCACCGTGTAGGTGCTTTCTTCTTCTTTCTTTTCTTTTGTCTGTGTGCAACTAAGTTGACATAATACAGCGCTCAAGCCAGCGAGCATTACTATTTTATTCATGATATAAAAGGGGTTATAGGAAATATTAAACGCAAGCGATCCCCGGTTAGGGACGCAAAGAAGCATCAGTGCTTGACAGGCCGATAGTTATACGGGAAGAAAAACAGTAAACTGATGCAGCCGGAATTCTCCGGTTCAGATTAACATGGCGCCTTGCAGAATATATATCTGCGGGCTATTGTAAGATAAACGCTGTACCTGGAGTGCGCGTTTTTTTAATGTAGAAAGAATTTGTAATGTAAAGGCCGCAAAAACCAGCACTACAAAGTAGCCGGCCAAGGGTAATAATCTGCGACTGAAAGATGCGTCGTCCTCTTCGTCTTCAATATTAATAAGGATTTGTGATTTGTCTACAGTTAGCAAGGCACCTACAACAGCTTGGGTGTTTGGCTTGGATAGTTTTAACTTTTCGGCGTTGGTAATAAATTTTGAAAGATGATGACGGCCACAGGTTGCCCCATTAGCATAATGATATCCACCAACCAAAAGGAGGGACAGGGAAAGCAGGTATATCAAAACAGTTCTCATGTTCGCGTGCAAAACTAATATCGGGCGGGCAAATGTAGTGCTTAATTAACAAATTTTAACAGTTGGTAGACAAACCCCTGCATTTTTACCATATATAATAAGGTGTTTAGCAACCATTAGGGTTAGGGTAATTATCACTTTGGTCCTCGGCAACATTGTCCAGGCATTGAAAATCCTTCTCTATTAATATTAACAGTTTACCGTCATATCCCTCAAAGCCAATACGATCTGGTCTTTCCCACTCAATTATCATCGCCGAAGGTATAAAAAGTGTCATAGTATTATTAACGAATGATGCCTTTAGGTCAGTCTGTTCACCCTTTTGCAGTGCATAAGTAAAAATTTGGTCACCAAAGTCGGTAATTTCTTCAATATATCCGCTTTTCCTAAAAATTGAGACGTCATTTTTGGATAATCGATACCGTATGGCGTTTCCTTTGATTCTAATTTTCATTTTTTTTTATAATTATAACGGTTTTCGAGTATTTGATTTCAATCAATCGTCGCTTTTTGATGATCAGTTTGAAGTTTTATTTTATTTATCGTAACTTTTAGCGATTTGTTAAAATTGTAACGATAAATCGTCGTTTTATGATGTCTATTTTAATAACATTTGCCTTTTTGTATAAATTATTTAACAAATATATGTTTTAAATCACCAGTAAGCCCTAATTAAGCTCGATTTTATCCAATATCGTATGACCAAAATGATGTAATTTGTTTGATTTGCAATTTTAAATACTTAAAATTGCTATTGTAAATACGTTTTAGGTCGCACTTTAATTGTATTTGCTGATAAAAAGCTTTAACAAACAAAAATCGATATGAAATCAACAATCATTGTGATTGGTAATGGCATGGTTGGTTACAAGTTTTGCGAGAAACTTGTAACTAAATCATCTGCCTTCAACATCATCGTATTTGGCGAAGAGCCGCGCCAGGCTTATGATCGCGTACACCTTAGCGAATATTTTGCAGGTAAAACAGCCGACGATCTCTCGATGTCTACCCGCGAATGGTATGCAGACAACGACATCACTTTGCATTTAGGTGATCCGGTGACCGAGATCAACCGCGCGACAAAAACTGTACACTCTTTAAAGGGACTTGCTTTATCATATGATTACCTGGTATTAGCTACCGGTTCATCGGCTTTTGTGCCAGACCTTCCGGGAGTAGAGAAAGATGGCATCTTTGTTTATCGTACTATAGAAGATCTTGAACTAATTAAAGCGCATGCCGCTAACGCCAAAACCGGTGCGGTAATGGGTGGTGGTTTATTGGGCCTTGAGGCTGCTAAGGCATTGATTGACCTTGGTATAGAAGAAACCCATGTTATTGAATTTGCGCCTCGCTTAATGCCGAGGCAAATCGATTCGGCGGGTAGCGCTATGCTGCAATCTAAATTAAAAGAACTGGGGCTAAATATCCACTTAAATAAAAGCACATCATATATAGGGGGCGAGGGCAAGATAGACGCCCTTCATTTTAATGATGAAAGCGTATTGCCAATTGATATGCTGGTTATATCGGCAGGTATCCGCCCGCGCGACGAACTTGCAAAACTTGCCGGGCTCCATGTAGGTACCCGTGGTGGCATCTTGGTTAACGACAAAATGCAAACTAACGATGAAGCCATATTTGCTATAGGCGAATGTGCTTTGTACGAGGGTATGATATACGGCCTGGTAGCCCCGGGCTATGAGATGGCTGAGGTTGTTGCATCGCAGCTGATTGGGGGTAGCAAGTTGTTTTACCCTTATGACATGAGCACCAAACTTAAACTGATTGGTGTTGACGTGGCCAGTTTCGGTGATGCCTTTATAACCGAGCCTGACTGCCGCACCATTGTTTTTGAAGACACGCACAAAGGCGTTTATAAACGCATTAACATAACCACCGATGGCAAGTTGCTATTAGGCGGTATTTTAATCGGCGATGCAGATGCCTACAACATGCTGCTGCAAACAGTTAATAACCAACTGGCCCTGCCGCCAAATCCTGAAGACTTGATTCTAGGCTCGCGTGGGGGTGCCGAAAGCGAGGGTGCCGGTGTAATGAGCCTGCCTGATGATGCGCTGATCTGCTCGTGCGAAGCGGTTGACAAGGCTGCTATCTGCTCGGCAGTAACCGAGGTTGGTTGCACAGATATTTATGGCATAAAAAAATGCACTAAGGCTGGTACCGGTTGCGGGGGCTGTATCCCGTTGGTGAAAGACCTGATTGCAGGCACCATGAAAGCCAATGGCCAATACATTAAAAATGTACTGTGCGAGCATTTTGATTACTCGCGACAGGAGCTTTATGATCTGGTAAAGATCAACAAACTAAAAAACTACGACCTGGTGCTTGACCATTTTGGTAAAGGGGATGGTTGCGAGGTTTGTAAGCCTGCAGTTGCCAGTATCCTGTCGAGCCTTTGGAATGATGTTATTGTAAAACAAGATACCATACAAGATAGCAACGATCGTTTTTTGGCCAACATTCAAAAAGGCGGAACGTATTCGGTGGTACCGCGTATTCCGGGTGGCGAAATCACCCCCGATAAATTGATCGTTATTGGTCAGGTAGCCAAGCAATACGGTTTGTATACCAAGATAACCGGCGGGCAACGTATTGATTTGTTCGGCGCGCATTTAAATGATCTGCCGGATATTTGGGAACAATTGATTAATGCCGGCTTTGAGAGCGGGCACGCGTACGGTAAGGCACTGCGTACCGTTAAAAGCTGTGTGGGTAGCACCTGGTGCCGGTTTGGCTTGCATGATAGTGTGTCGTTTGCTATCGAGATAGAAGACCGTTATAAAGGTATCCGGGCACCCCATAAGCTAAAAGGTGGTGTAAGCGGTTGTATCCGCGAATGCGCAGAAGCGAAATCAAAAGACTTTGGGGTAATCGCTACCGAAAAAGGCTGGAACTTATATGTGTGCGGCAATGGTGGTTCAAACCCACAACATGCTTTGTTATTGGCTGCCGATATTGATAAAGAGACATTGATAAAATATCTGGATAGGTTCCTGATGTTTTACATCAAGACCGCCGAACCATTGTCGCGCACCGCAACCTGGTTAAATAAGATGGACGGCGGTTTAAGCTACCTTAAAAATGTAGTGATGAACGATAGCCTGGGCATTTGCGATCAGCTGGAAGAAGAGATGCAAGCGTTGATCAATACTTACCACTGCGAGTGGAAAGAAGTTATTGAAGACCCGAATCTTAGAAAACGTTTTAGCCACTTCGTAAATGCGCCCGAGGTAAAAGATCCCACAGTTAAGTTTGAGCCAATGCGTGAGCAGGTTAAGGCACAATGGTAATCACATTTTAAGCAGTATATAACATGGAAACATTAATAGAAAACTGGGTAATGGCCTGCTATACCGATGATGTGCCGGCCAATGGCGGTGCCTGCGTAAAGCTGGGCGATGAGCAAATAGCGGTATTTAATTTCTCTCGTCGCGGCCAGTGGTTTGCCACACAGAATCTTTGCCCGCATAAGCAGCAAATGGTACTATCAAGAGGGATGATAGGAAGTGCAGGCGAGGCCTGTGAACCAAAGGTGGCCTGTCCGTTTCATAAAAACACATTTTCGTTATTAAGTGGTCAATGTCTTACGAACGAAGAATTATCTATAAAAACATACGCGGTAAAAGTGGAGGAAGGGAAAGTGTTTATCGCGCTTTGATGGTTGTAAACTTCTAAAAAGAAAGGAGCGAAACGGCAAAAATCACCTTAATAAAAAACCCCGTCAGGGAGGTCGCATTCCCTAACGAGGCAAATAGTTTTAATCGCTTTAACAAAAAAAACCAAACCAAATGTACAAAAATCAATCAATCCGCAGCATTGTTGTGGTATTTCTATTGTTTTTGTCATGCTTTTCCACACAAACCGCCGAAGCACAATTGTCTCTAACCGGGCAACTGCGAACGCGGGGCGAATTGCGCGACGGCTACGCAACATTAGAAACCAAAGGCAATAAAAACGCAGCCCACATTGGCCAGCGCACCCGGCTTATATTCAACTACAAATCAAGCCGCCTAATTTTTCAAACATCCATACAGGATATCAGGTTATGGGGGCAGGACGCCTCAACTATAACACCAGCCGACGGCGCTAAATTAGGCGTGCATGAAGCTTGGGCCGAACTGATCCTTTCAAACAAAAAAGATACAGCTTTTAAGATCTCACCGGTTGATTACTTCGCCGTAAAGATTGGCCGCCAGGAATTGTCGTATGATGATGAGCGCTTATTAGGTGCTACAGACTGGTTGCCCCAAGCAAGGCGTCATGACGCTATAGTGCTTAAGCTATTGCAAAAAGGCTGGCAGTTAGATTTGGGCGCCGCCTTTAATCAAAACACCGATGCTGTTAACTACAATGGTACTTATTATACACCGGCCAACGTGCCAGCAACGGTAAAAGATAGTAAGGGTATTTTGGTGAACACACCTGCGGGCTATCTTCCGCTGGTAAACGCAGCAGGCATCAGCGCAAAAAATGGTTCGCCGGTATTTTTAAATTCGCCGGGTACCAACGCGCTTATTCAAAACTACAAATCATTACAATACTTGTACGCCGCCAAAAAATTTGGCAAGACCAAAGTATCGGGTTTGTTCCTGGCGGATCAGTTTGGCAAATATGTTTTAGACTCTGTTAAAAGCACCACCGCTGTTGACGCGGGCTATGTATATGGCCGCCGCTTCAATCAACAGGGAGTAAATACACGCTTTACCACAGGCTTGTTGCTTAGCCCGGTTTTTGGCGATAAAGATCAATGGGCCTTTAACGGCGGATATTATTACCAGGGCGGACATGATAAAGATGGCCTAGAGCTAGGCGCCTATACCTATACATTGGCACTTACCTATAAAACCAAGCGCTTAGTTTATACTGCCGGGTTTGATGAACTATCAGGTAATGATGCATTTTCAACGTCGACTGTTAATCATCGCTTCGATCCATTATATGGTACACCTCACAAATTTTGGGGCTATATGGATTATTTCTATGCTGTTAGCGGCGCGCCAACAGGTGGATTGAGAGATCCTTATCTAAAGGTAAAATACACATCTGCAAACAGCCGCTTCACCACAGAGCTTGCCGGGCACTACTTCTTGCTGGCAAGTAATCAAAAAGACATAACCGGCGCTGCTGTAAGCAAACACCTGGGCACCGAGCTTGATCTGACGGCTGGCTATAAGCTGAATAAGTTTACTACGGTAGATGCAGGCATATCATATATGGCGGCTACCCGGAGTATGGAGTACGCAAAAAATATTACGCCGGGAACGGCCGGTCTTAACCCTATATGGGCCTATCTGCAAATAAATATTAAACCTGAATTTTTAAATAAATAATCATTCAACGGACATGAAAAATCAACTCAACAAACTCAACATATTTTCATTAAAGGGCGTGCAAATGCGCACGTTCCACACTACCTGGCTAATGTTCTTTGTATGCTTTTTTGGCTGGTTTGGCCTGGCGCCTTTAATGCCTACCATCCGCGCCGAACTTAGCTTAACCAAAGCAGAAGTGGGTAATACCATCATAGCCTCGGTAGCCGCAACTATTATAGCCCGTTTGTTAATAGGCAAATTGTGCGATACCTGGGGCCCGCGCAAAACCGCTTTCAGATTATTGCTAATTGGTTCTATCCCTGTTTTTTTGGTAGGCTTAGCGCATGATTATACTTCTTTTCTATTGTTCCGCCTGGCTATAGGCGTTGTGGGTGCTTCATTCGTTATCACACAATTTCACACCTCTATGATGTTTGCACCCAGCATTAAAGGTACTGCAAACGCGGTAACCGGCGGTTGGGGCAATTTAGGTGGCGGGGTAACTAATATGGTGATGCCTTTAATATTTGCTGCCATTGTTGGCTTTGGTTACACCAGTGCCGAGGCTTGGCGCTACGCCATGATTGTACCGGGCGTGATGATGCTGGTTATGGCTGTATTATACCATAAATACACCAAAGACACACCCGACGGTAATTACGATGAGATTGGCTATACCAAAGCAAAATCGACAAAAACAGATTGGTCGGTCTTGGCCGACTGGCGCATTTGGGCGCTAACACTGGCTTATGCTATGTGTTTTGGTATGGAGTTAACGTTTGATAACGTAGCCTCACTGCATTTTGTTGATACCTTCCATTTAAGCCAAAGCCAGGCAGGCTTTTGGGCAGGGATATTTGGTTTTATGAACATTTTTGCCCGTGCCCTTGGCGGCATTGCTTCTGATAGGGCCGGTAAAAAATTTGGTATGCGTGGTAAAGGCCTATTACTGGCATCAATGCTATTGTTAGAAGGTTGCGGATTGATTCTTTTCGCCCAGTCGGGTTCATTAATGATGGCCATTGCTTCTATGCTAACCTTTGCCATGTTCTTAAAAATGTCAAACGGTGCTACTTATGGTATTGTACCGTTTGTTAACGAAAAAAATGTGGGCCTGGTAAGCGGGATAGTTGGCGCAGGTGGCAACCTGGGTGGTATGATGTTTGGCTTCCTGTTTAAATCAAGCACCATTACCTATGTTGATGCCTTTACTTACATCGGTTACACGGTGATTGTAGTATCGGTAATTGTACTGATCACTCGCTTCCAAAAACAAAGTGCTACTGAAGAAAAACCGGAAAAGAGCAATTTAGCGAACGCTATATAATTCAATTATGCAAAAGCAAAAGCGCACCACAAGCCAACTAAGTTCTACCTGCTGTTATTGCGGGGTTGGGTGTGGTGTGCTTTTAAATAAAGAAAAAAACGGAAGTGTTAGCCTTGAGGGCGATAAAGATCACCCGGTAAACAAAGGTGCATTATGCAGCAAAGGCATCAACCTGCACCATACCATAAATGATAAGAGCGACCGCCTGCTGTATCCGCAAATGCGCTACAGCCGCAACATGCCCATGCAACGGGTAAACTGGGACGAAGCCCTTGACCGCACTGCTGCGGTTTTCAAAACCTTTATTGAAAAATACGGACCAGACTCGGTTGCTTTTTATGCTTCAGGGCAGTGTTTAACCGAAGAATATTATGTAGTCAACAAGCTGATAAAAGGTTTTATCGGCAGTAATAATATTGATACCAACTCGCGCTTGTGCATGAGCAGCGCAGTTGTTGGTTATAAAATGGCATTTGGCGAAGACAGCGTACCTGTTTGTTATGATGATATAGAATTGGCCGATTGCTTTTACGTAACCGGCGCCAACCCTGCCTGGTGCCATCCAATTTTATGGCGAAGGGTTGAAGCGCACAAAGCAGCTAACCCGGATGTAAAGGTTATTGTGGTTGATCCGCGCGTTACAGATACCTGCAGCATTGCTGATTTGCATCTTCAGCTTAATCCGGGTACCGATGTTACACTAAACCATGCCATTGGCCGGGTAATTATAGAAAATGGCGATATCGATATTGATTTTATCACCAACCACGCCGAAGGGTTTGAAGCCTATAGTAAATTGGTGTTTGAAAGAACTGTTGCCGAAGCTGCCGTTATATGCGGTGTCAGCGAAGCTGACATCCTCCTGGCAGCCCAGTATATTGGCAATGCCAAGGGCTATATTGCCATGTGGACAATGGGGCTTAATCAAAGCGCCATAGGTGTTAACAAAAATTTGAGCCTTATTAATCTTAACCTAATTACCGGGCATATCGGTAAACCCGGCTCAGGGCCGTTGTCCTTAACCGGTCAGCCTAATGCTATGGGTGGTCGCGAGGTAGGCGGTTTATCAAACCTGTTGCCTGCGCACAGGGATATGGCTAACCCTGCACACCGCGAAGAAGTAGCCCGTTTTTGGGGCGGTACAGCTATCAACCCAAATCCAGGATTAACGGCTACCGAAATGTTTGAGGCATTAAATGATGGGCGTTTAAAGGCTATCTGGATAATGTGTACTAATCCCATCACCAGTATGCCCAACGCGCGTTTGGTAGAAGAGGCTTTGAAGAAAGCAAAGTTTGTAGTGGTGCAAGAGATCAGCAATAAGCCCGAAACCCTGGCTTTTGCCGATGTGATTTTGCCCGCCGCTGCCTGGGCCGAAAAGGAAGGCACCATGACCAACTCTGAGCGCCGTATTAGTTATTTAAACAAGTTGATCGATCCACCCGGCGAAGCGTTGGCCGATGCAGAAATCATATGTCGATTTGCGCGTAAATTGGGCTACAAAGGGTTTGATTATGAAAACCCGGCCGCTATTTATGCCGAGCATGTAAAGCTAACCGCCAAAACCAATATCGACATTAGCGGCCTGAGTTATGGGGTGCTGAAAGAAAGAAAAACGGTACAGTGGCCCTATAAAAAGAAAAATGCCGGTGCAGGCACGCCGCGCTTGTTTACCGATAAAAAATTTTATACCCCAACACAAAAAGCCAAAATACATGCTGTTGCTGATACGCTTACCAGCGAGTTGCCGGATAATGATTTTCCGTTCATTCTAACCACTGGCCGTATTCGTGATCAATGGCATACCATGAGCAAAACCGGGAAGGTAAATAAGCTTAATCAGCATTACCAGCAGTCGTTTTTAGAGATTAATCCTGCCGATGCCGGCCGTTTAGGTATTAAGGAGGGCGATGTCAGCATCATAACCTCTAAGCGTGGTACGGTACAGGTTAAGGCTAAAATATCGAACCAAATAAAACAAGGCGTAGTGTTTTTGCCTATGCACTGGGGCAAGATTTTAGGTAATGATCTTAACCGGGCAAACAACATTACCAGTGACAGGGTCGACCCTATATCTAAAGAGCCCGACTTTAAATTTTGCGCCGTGAACGTCACCCGCTTTAAAAAGCCTTTTCAGCGCATCGTGGTTATTGGCGCCGGTGCCGGGTCTTACGGTTTTGTAAAATCATACCGCGAGTTAAACTGCGATGATCAAATCACTGTGTTTAGTAAAGAAAATCATCCATTTTACAACCGAGTTATGCTGCCCGACTACATTAGCGGCGAGCAGCAGTGGGAGCAATTGGTAAAAATGACGGACGAGGAAGAACCGGGTTACAACATCAACCTGCTGCGCGGCGTAAGCATTGAGCGGGTTGACCGCGAAAACAAGTTTGTGGTTGATTCGCGCGGTATCAAAACTCCTTATGATGTGTTGCTGATGGCTACGGGCAGCCGTGCGGCAGTGCCTAAAAATGTGCCAACACTGCCGGGTATTTTTACCATGCGTACCCGTAACGATGCCGATGGCTTTAAAAAACACGTGCCCGCAAACGGCCATGTGGTTATTGTGGGTGGCGGTTTGTTGGGCTTAGAGATGGCAGCTTCGCTTCGCGAGATAGGTGTACGGATAACCATTATACAACGTACCTCGCGGTTTTTAAACCGCCAGTTAGATGCTTTGGGTAGCCAGTTGCTGCACGAGGAAATGGTTGACCAGGATTGCGATATTTATTATGATGATGAGATTCAGTTGTTTTATGGCCGATCAAAATTAACCGGGATAGGCTTAAAAAGCGGTCGCAAAATAAATTGCGATGCTATGATACTAGCTGTAGGCACCACGCCTAATATGGAGCTTGCCAAAGCCTGCGGACTGGAATGTCGCCGAGGTGTATTAGTTAATGAGCGTTTGCAAACCAGCGATCCAAACATTTATGCTATTGGCGAAATTGCTGAATTTAACGGCACACTTTACGGCATTACCGCAGCAGCCGAGCAGCAGGCCCACGTGGTTGCCGAGTACATGAACGGTGACATTGCCAGCTATTACCAAGGCAGCCTGTTTATGAATATTATCAAGATCCACGGTTTTGATTTGTGTAGCATTGGACTGCCTGAGTGCCCGGATGACCCGGCGTACGAGGAAGTGGTATTTATTGATAAGGCCAAACGTTACTATAAAAAATGTATCATTCATCAAGACAGGTTGGTGGGCACCATTTTGATTGGCGACAAAGGCGAATTCCAGGAATTTAGGGACCTGATAGCCAATAAAACCGAACTAAGCGAAAAGCGCCTGCAATTATTGCGCAGTGGGAGCAAGGCCGAACCGGTATTGGGTAAGTTGGTTTGTAGCTGCAACAACGTAGGTAGCGACAATATCTTTAAAAAGATTGAAGAGGGATGCCATACATTAAAAGATGTATGCACAGGAACAGGTGCTGGTACAGGGTGCGGATCATGCCGCCCGGAAGTAAAACGTTTGTTAGACGAAGCATTAGGAAACTTTTTAGCAAAAGCCGTTTAAAATGGAGCACCTCATCAAAATTAACCTGCCGGGTGGCTTTATATCAGCTGGTGACTTGTATGAAATACTGTTAATAGCTGAAAGCGCCGGTGCAACTGATATTCGTTTTGGCAACCGCCAGCAATTGTACTTTAAGGTAACTGCGGATAATTTAGAGGACCTGGAACTCGATATGCTCAAATCTGAGATTAGCTACGAAACGGATGCGGACATTCATCCCAATATTATCAGCTCGTATGTGGCTGATACCATTTTTACCCATCAGGAAGCTTGGCTGCGCGAGGGTGTTTACAAAGATATTTTTGATGGCTTTG
This sequence comes from Mucilaginibacter antarcticus, assembly GCF_042686155.1. NCBI lineage: Bacteria > Pseudomonadati > Bacteroidota > Sphingobacteriia > Sphingobacteriales > Sphingobacteriaceae > Mucilaginibacter > Mucilaginibacter antarcticus. The sequence continues at coordinate 60,311 of NZ_JBHUON010000015.1, forward strand.
ACTATCAGCCCAAGCTTAAAGTGAATGTTGTTGATAGCAATCAAACTTTTGTGCCGTTTTATAGCGGTAACATCAATTTCATTTCTTCGGTTGTAAATAATTACTGGTTTGTTTACATCAGGTTTCCTAAAACAATCAAGGTGTGCTGTTTTCCGTCGTTGGTGTATTCTGAAGATATTCCCGCATTCGCCAAAGCTGCTGAAGAGCTTATTTTGCAGCAAAAGGATTTGTTTTATGATCAGTCGGTTGTTGACGAGGATTTATTCTTTGAAACCCTATTAGCGCGGCTGCCATTGGCGTATCGCCAAATAAGCGAAGCCTTAAAACTGCCGGATTTTTCCTTGCCCTATTACGAAGGATTTAATAAATACAGTAATAAATATTGGCTGGGTATTTACCGCCGTAACGAGTTGTTTAAGCTGAGCTTTTTAAAGGATATTTGTTTATTATGCCTTAAAAGTCGCATAGGGCAGGTGTACAGTACGCCATGGAAATCTATCATTATTAAAGGTATTGAACAAACTGATCGCAATCTATGGGGGCAGATATTAAGCAGGCATCGTCTTAATATAAGGCATGCCGCAAATGAGCTTAACTGGCAGGTAGAGGATATTTGCGAAGAAGGGCTGGCCCTAAAACAGCACCTTGTACAACAATTTGAAGGGGCTGATTTACGTACTTATCAATTAAGTTTCGCAATAAAAACACAACCCAAAACCGGTTTGCAGGCATCTGTCGTTCTCAAAAAAACCGCGTCGGGCTTGTATGATATTTTGCATACACGCGATTTTAACCCTAACTCTAAAGAAGAAATTTTTTATGCTACGCAGGTAGAGCCACAAGGCTTAAGTGAGAAACTTATTGCACTGTGCGGTGGATTTTATGACCGGCAAAGCAGTAGTAGTCTATTGGCGGTATCCGACGCCGTGGATGAAACTATCATACAGCAAGAAATAATAAACGTTTATGAATGCAAATGCTGTCTTACCCGGTACGACGAACGTTATGGTGACCCACAAAATGACATTGAAAAGGGTACACCGTTTGATACTTTAACCGATTATTGCTGCCCTGTTTGTGAAGCGCCTGCTGTCGAGTTTTCGTTGATAGAGGCGTAGACCTAGTTATGCCGTTATGGGTAGTGTAAACCAAAACGTACTTCCCTTGCCAAGTTCACTATCCACACCGATCTCGCCGCCATGCCTTTTAACTATCTCTGCACTTATGTAAAGGCCAAGCCCTAAGCCACTATAGTTTTTACTGGAGTGGTCTGCACGATAGTAGCGGTCAAAAAGGAAAGGTATTTTCTCTGGTGCAACGCCTGGGCCGGTGTCCCTCACAGAAACTTTAGCTTTGTTATCAATTTTTTCGACGATAAGATAAATGTTTTTGGAGCTTGGGGCATACTTCACCGCATTGTTTACAAAGTTAACTACAACCTGATCTATGCGGTGTTCATCTGCATAAATTTGTAATTTATCATCACCTTGTAATATAAGTTCATGCTGTCCCTCTACGCGGACATGGTTACAACAAAGATTGAGCATTTCTGCAATAGTAAAAGTGGTTTTATCTAAGGGCAATTGCCCTTCTGTGAGGCGGTTTACGTTCAATAATTCATCTATCAAGACGCCCATTTTGTCCATGCTTCGGTTAGCTTGGTCAATAAGCTTTGCCTGCATTGGCAATGCAGGTTGATTTTTCATCCTGTCCAACAATTGTAAAGAGGCTTTCAGGCTGGTAATGGGTGTTTTTAGCTCGTGGCTGGCTATACTTAAAAATTCGTCCTTACGCTGCTCTAAGCTATGCTGTTCGGTTATATCAGTATTAGTTCCAAACCAATTCAATATTTCCCCCTCTGCATTTTTAATGGGTACAGCACGCGATAAAAACCAACGGTATTTCCCATTCGTTCCTAACAACGGAAACACGTCTTCCCAATCTTCACCACTTTTAAAATGGCGTGCAATTTTCTCAGCTACCCGGTCCAAATGGTCGGGGTGATGAACCCTTTGCCAACCCCCACCTTGCATTTCTTCTAATGTTGTGCCAGTAAAATCAAACCAACGTTTGTTATACCAAAAAATTGAACCTTCCGCATTGGCCATCCAGGCAAGTTGCGCAATGTTGTCCGATATCATGCGGAAGCGCTGTTCCGCGGCCTCTAATTGTAAACGAGCTTCTACATGGGTAGTAACATCGGTCGCTACAACCATGATATCTCGGGTAGTGTCATTATCTCCCTTTATCGGATGATAAACAAAATTTATATAGCAATCTCGTAATGTGCCTTCCTGTATTAGCGAAACTTTAACTTCGTTACCATAAAAAGGCTGTCCGCTAGTAAATACATTATCCAGTATTTCTAAAAAGGGTTGACCTTCCAGCTCGGGCAAAGCAACATGCAAGGGCTGGCCTATTATTGCTGCGCTCTTGCCCCAAATATCAAGTATCATTTGATTGGCAGAGCTAACAATTAGCTTGCGCCCTCCTAAAGTGGCGATTGCAACCGGTGCCTGAGTGATTAAGTTACGAAAACGAGATTCGCTCTCCATCAAGCTTTCATTGGCTTTAACCAAATGCTCTTGCGAAGAATGTAGTTCTTTATTTGCAGCATTTAATTCTTCATTAATGGCTGCTGCTTCGTCCATTATAGAATTAACAGTTGCCTGCGACTGGCGCAGGTCTTCGTTTATCGTCGTTAATTCATCATTAATGGCCTCAGTCTCTTCTCGTTGTTGGGTTAGGTCGTCATTTGCGACTTGCTGCTTGTTAATTTCAGTCAGCGCAGATAACCGTAATTCTACCTGGTCCATTGCAGCTCTCGCTAAACCAGCTAATATTTTCTCGTCTTGCTTTGAAAATAAGCGGGGTTGTTTATCTATTACACACAAGGTGCCTATCATAAAGCCGTCATGAGTAATTAGCGGGGCGCCGGCGTAAAAACCTAAGCCAAAATCGCCGGCGACGTTAGGGTTGGCAATTAAACAGGGTTCTTTAAGAGCGTCTTCAAAAACGGTAACCCGTTCATCAAGTATAGCCAGTGCGCAAAGGCTGTGGCCCCGGTTGGCTTCTTTAGCTTTACCCATTCCGACATTTGACTTGAAGAAAACGCGGTCAGCATCTACTAACGATAAGAGGGAAATAGGAACATTGAAAATCTCCGACGCCAATTTGGCAATATTATCAAATGATTCTTCGGATGGGGTGTCCATAATCCGGTAACGTTTAAGCGCAATGAGACGCTCAGCATCGTTGTCGGGAACAATGTTTTTTCCGAAAGTGTTTTCAATCATTTGTTTTAATTAATAAAAGGGAAGGCAAAGATAATAATTTAACTAGAACAAAAATTAAAATAGGTAAAGATCAAGTGTTGTTTTCGTTAAATGATATTAATGCCCTCAATTTAGCATTAATATCTGGTATGTCGTTGTGTAAATAGTTGGATTGCAAAGTTTTAAGGTTTGGTTCGTGATAGGGTTTGAGCGCTTAGATGATAGCATCTTTAAAAGAAATAAAAAAGCCTGTCACATTTTCATGTAACAGCCTTCTACGAGTAGCGGGGAGCAGGATCGAACTGCCGTCCGTTAGCTAACGGATATGATGCTACGCTCTAGCCATCTAAAAGCTTAATTTTTCTATTATAATGCTCCGAATACTAGCGCGTCCTTTAGATGATTTTAATTGTTTCTCCCTTTTCATAGCGTCAGATTTCATGTCAAACTGTTCCGTATGAACAATTGTCCACGGACGATATTTAATTGTATGACCTTTAGTAGCCAATTCATTATGAGAAAGGAGGCAGTTATGCAAATCAGCTGTATAGCCAACGTAAATTTGATCAAATAACGGGGAATACAAAACGTAAACGGTAAACATACGCTGGGATTAAAGTAGGAAGGCCCCTTAAAGGGGCCTCACCGGTAGCGGGGAGCAGGATCGAACTGCCGTCCGTTAGCTAACGGATATGATGCTACGCTCTAGCCATCTAAAAGCTTAATTTTTCTTTTATAATGCTCCGAATACTAGCGCGTCCTTTAGATGATTTTAATTGTTTCTCCCTTTTCATAGCGTCAGATTTCATGTCAAACTGTTCCGTATGAACAATTGTCCACGGACGATATTTAATTGTATGACCTTTAGTAGCCAATTCATTATGAGAAAGGAGGCGGTTATGCAGATCAGCTGTATAGCCAACGTAAATTTGATCAAATGACGGGGAATACAAAACGTAAACGGTAAACATACGCAGGGATTAAAGTAGGAAGGCCCCTTAAAGGGGCCTCTACCAGTAGCGGGGAGCAGGATCGAACTGCCGACCTTAGGGTTATGAATCCTACGCTCTAACCATCTGAGCTACCCCGCCTTACATAAAATCAGTAGTTAATTCTGAGTTTTGTTATGCTTTTTTTATTGGGATGTTCTATAAAGGCGTCCCCTAAAAAAGGTTTGCAAATATAGGATAAATTCGTTTCCTTTAAAAAAAATCTTAACATTGCAGCTTAAGCCTGATTTATAGACCCCTTTATGTCTGAGAAGAAGAAGTTTACTATTGAGTATGAAATCAAATCATCTCCGAGAATATTATATACCTTTTTAAATGAACCTAACGGCTTATCGCAATGGTTTGCTGATGATGTATCCGTACGCGACTCGCTTTATACCTTTACCTGGGATGGCGAGGAACAGAAAGCCAAACTGGTAACTATTAAAGAAAATAAATTGGTAAGGTTTAAATGGTTGGATGATGAGCCACAGTGTTATTTTGAAATGGAAATTATCCAGGACGAACTGACCAACGATGTAGCCTTAGGCATTACCGATTTTGCCCTGCCAGAACTTGTTGGCGAAAGAAAATTAATCTGGGATAATCAGATTCAGTACCTTATTAGCGTTATAGGTGCCTAACGGGATAATTTTTCCCTAATTTTGCGCCAGTGAAAAAAATACACCTGCTATTGCTAAAATCATTTATAAGGCCCTTTTTGGTGACCTTTGTGATAGTGATGTTTGTGTTGTTAATGCTGTTTCTATGGAAATACATTGATGATCTTATAGGCAAAGGTTTCGAGTGGTATGTAATAGCCGAGCTGATGCTATACGCCTCGGCAACTAACGTGCAAATGGCACTGCCTCTGTCGGTACTGCTTTCTTCTATAATGACCTATGGCAGCCTAGGCGAGAATTACGAGTTGGTTGCTATCAAGTCTGCCGGTATATCATTAACGCGTGCCATGTATCCCATGCTGGTAACGGTGTTAATATTAGGTATAGGCGCATTCTTCTTTTCTGATTATATGTTACCCAAAGCCAATCTAAAGTACTATTCGTTACTTTGGGATGCCCGCGAACAAAAGTCGGCTAATTTTTTGCCTGAGGGTGTTTTTAGCAGCAGTTTCCCAGACTATACCATCAGGGTTGAAAAAAAAGACGAGGATGGACAAACTCTGCATGGTCTTACCATTTATTACAAAGGTTCAAATTTTGGTGACCAGCCTTTTGTTATGAAGGCGAAGAACGGCAGGATGGTACGCTCAAATGACAATAAGTATCTGGTAATTTATCTGGAAGACGGCATTCGTTATGAGGAAGCTCCGGGCACCGGCGCTTTTAATCCACACCCACGGCAAACATTTACCAGGTATCGTTTTAAGTTTACGCAACAAAAGCTGAAGCTTGAGGGGCTGGGATTTAAACGTACGGACGAAAAACTATTTTCGAGCGCGTTCCAAATGATGAGCCGCAGATTGTTGTTAGACACCATTAGCAAAATAGACCATGTTATAGATAGCGGCCGCCGGGTCAACTTTGCGCAGGCATCAGCTTATATAAAATACTTTAACATGCCTAAAAAGCCCACCGATAGTACTTTGAAAATTGAGAAGTACAATCAGGGTGTCATGTCGTTTGGCAATAACTCGCAAGAAGGTGGTTATATTCAAAACGCTTTAGGTGAGGCAAGGTCGGTGTTGGATTTGATGAAATCTCGTGCCGATAGGTATAAGGAGGCTTCGTATAGCGTCCATAGTGCAGCGGTTGAGTATCAAAAGAAATTTACCTTATCAGCTGCCTGCCTGGTACTATTTTTAATAGGGGCACCGTTAGGCGCAATCATACGTAAAGGGGGGTTGGGCCTCCCGGTAGTAGTGTCGGTAGTATTTTTCCTTATCTATCACATTATATCAACCATTGGCGAAAAGGCCGTAAAAGCCGGCGATGCTTCGCCGCTTGTAGGCATGTGGATAGCTATCGCGATATTAACCCCTATAGGTTTGTTCCTTTCATACAAAGCCGCGAATGACTCGGTAATATTTGATGCTGATTTATACAAACGCTTGCTAAATAACAGTGTTGGCCGTGTGCTTTCAGCCTTTAAAAGCAAAGTAAATTTGGCGGGTAAAAGTGTTGAGTAATAAGGGCTAAACATACCTTCGATTGCTAATAATTTATAAAGCACTAAGTTTACAAACTACCGACGCTATATTTTAGATTAACCATTAACTTTGTTATTGTAAGGGGCGTATCTATCGCAAAAGCTTACCAGAACTAAATCAAATGCTGAACACCATTCCAGAAGCCATTGAGGCAATAAAGGCCGGTAAAATTATTATTGTTGTTGATGATGAGGATCGCGAGAATGAAGGCGATTTTTTAGTAGCGGCACATTACGCCACACCCGAGGCTGTTAACTTTATGGTACGTCATGGTCGTGGGTTGGTTTGTGCGCCAATTACACAACAACGCGCCAGCGAGCTGGAATTAGAGCCAATGGTGAGCCATAATACCACATCATACGAAACCAACTTCACTGTATCTGTAGATCTTTTAGAAGGCTGTACCACCGGTATTTCCGCATCAGACCGGTCAAAGACCATTATGGCGTTGATTGATCCCGCCACTAAGCCCGAACACCTGGGCCGACCGGGGCATATATTTCCTTTAATAGCCAAAAATGGGGGCGTGCTGCGTCGTGCCGGGCATACCGAAGCGACGATTGACTTTGCTGTATTAGCCGGGCTTGAGCCTGCAGGTGTTATCTGCGAGATAATGACCGAAGATGGCGAAATGGCCCGTTTGCCCGAATTGCTTGAACTGGCCAAAACGCATAATATGGTTATTGTATCCATTAAAGATCTGATAGCTTACCGTTTAGATGCAGAGACGATGATCCGTAAGGAGGTATCAGTGAGATTACCCACAGAGTGGGGCGATTTTGAAATGATTGCCTACACCCAACTTAACACCGGCGAAAACCATATGGCCCTTGTTAAAGGCGAGTGGGAACCCGACGAACCGGTAATGGTACGTGTGCATAGTTCATGCGTTACAGGCGACATCTTTGGATCATGCAGGTGCGATTGTGGTCCGCAGTTACATAAAGCTATGGAGATGATAGCAGCCGAAGGCAAAGGCGCCATAGTTTACATGAATCAGGAAGGTAGGGGTATTGGCTTAGTTAATAAACTAAAGGCTTACAATCTGCAGGATAATGGCTTTGACACTGTTGAAGCAAATCTTCAATTAGGCTTTAAGATGGATCAGCGTGACTACGGCATTGGTGCACAAATATTGCGTAGCCTGGGAATATCAAAAATGCGCTTAATGAGTAACAATCCAAAAAAACGTGCCGGGTTGATTGGTTACGGTTTAGAGGTGGTTGAAAATATCGCTATCGAGATTGCCTCAAACCCACATAATGAAGCTTACCTTAAAGCTAAACGCGACAAGATGGATCACACCATCATGCGCGATCATTAATTAATCTTCGTAATCATCTTTCCTCGCAGGCTGGACCGGTTGTACTGGTGTGGTTGTAGGCGTACTGCCTGATAATGGTGTAGTTGTCGGCGTTGGTAACGGCGCAATGGGTAGTGCCCTATTTGGGTTTCGTCCCCTTGTAAATAGTCTTCTGAAAAATTCGCCGAAGGTGTCAAAATCCCGTTGATACACCAAACCTAAACCATTTACATACTGCGGCGCCAATTGGCCAATTGTATTCAAAGTAGTGGTGTTGAGTACCCTATAAGAATAACGTGCCTTCAAGGATCCATCCGGACGTATGAGATAAGAAGTTTCAAAGTCTTTAGTAAGGTTGCCAAAATTTGAGTTTAAAAGATTTTGGTTGTTAAAAAGATCATTGCTACCTGTGCTGTTGTTGTATAAACTGCCGCTAAAGCTTAGCCTGTCGTTAAAGAATTTCAAGGATGCGCTGGCATCATTAAATGATCGTATGTTGAAATCGAAATATTTAATGTTTGATTGCGCTATCAGGTTGTTAATCTTATTAAATGCAAACTCGCTCACCGCGCTACTGGCGGTAGCAAAAGCCTGGTTAGCAAAGTTGCTACCCGTGCCAGAATTAAAGTTTCGCCTTACAATAACACTTAGCGCCTGTTGATTACGGTTATTAGCATCGGCCAGGTAAGTGCCTACATCATCTTTAACAGACGGATTGGTAGGAAAAGTGAAATCAAAATCAATCTGCGGTTGTATTAACGATTTGGTTAACAATAATTCTGCCTGTACCAATACCAACTCACTTCCTTTAGGCGATTGTAAGCCTGCCGCAGTATATAATGGTTTTATATCCGTCCGTACCTCGTAGGTAGCTTTAAGGTTTATCTCTGCATTAGCCGGATTACCTGTCCAGCGGATGGTGCCGCCCTGATTTATAGTGAATTTTTTGTTGATGAAGTTTTTGGCTGTAAAATCAAAATTACCCGAGGTGATTATAAACTCGCCAAACATATCAAAATCGCCAAAGCTGTTGATGCGCAGCTTCAGATTTTTTGACTGTCCACTGCCTTCTAACACACCGTAATCCGTAGTGATCTTTACTATGGCTTTTTCATCAACAGTAAGGTCAAAGTTTAGGGTAACGCCATTAAATGATTTAACTTTTTCTTCGCCTTTTAAGCCTATCGTGTCTTTATGGCTCACAAACTTAATAAAATCGTATTCGCTTACGGTTGAGGATGTATTTAATGGAAGGTTAAACACCGTACCGGCTTGGGTAGTAGCGGTAATATTAATGTTCATGTTATCAACCGGACCGCTAAAGCTAAAATCGCCAGAGGCAAATGCTTTACCAAAATAGATGTGATTATCTTTAAAGTTAGTGTTAAGCGCCATCAGATTACGCGCTACTAAGTCCACGTTGATAGTAGGGTTAGAAAGGCTGTTCAGATCGACCGTGCCTTTGGCAGTACCACTACCACCATAAATGTCTTTCAACACCAGGTTATTGATGTTTACTACACTGTTTTTTACACTTAGCTTATCGCTTATGGTGTAGGCTGTTTTTAAGTAGTTAACCGTTAAGCCGGTATTGTTCAGCGTGAGATCGCCATTCAACTCAGGCTTTGATAAAGATCCGGTCAGTTTCAAGTCGGTGGATATGGTTCCTTTTAAATCTGAAACCAGGTCTTTGATAAACGGCTCAAAAATGATAGCCTCGGTTTCGCGCATTTTTACGTCGAAGTCCAGCTTGTCATCTTTATCTGTGCCTAGGTAATAAGCACCACCAATGTTCAGCGTTTCAAGGCCTTTGTTCAGAATGTTAATATTTACATTGGCCTGCTTGCGTTCGTTATCCAGGTTTGATAGTACTTTGATATTGCCCACCAGGGTATTATTCATCTTAAACGAATCGATATTCAGCTTGGCATCAATGCCCGGTGATTTAAGTATGGAGCTAAACACCACATCGCCATTTAGTGTGCCACTTATATTAAGAGCCGCAGCTTTAGTGAGTTCGTTAAGTGTACTCATCCTAAACTTGTTAAAGGTAAGTGTCAACTTATCAGCAGAGTTGTCAGATATAAATCCATCAATGCGGGCACGTTGCTCCCCATTTGAAAGCTCAAAATTCTCAATCTTAGTTTTACCATCAAGCAAACGTATACGCACTTGCTCCTGCAAACGCCACTTTTGACCTTCTAAAATGATATCAGACGGCAGTAGCTTTAATTTGGCCGTAGTGTCCCTGCCAAACTCCACCAAGCCGTAAAGATCTAACTGATTAGTAGCGTCTTTGTCTGCCAGCTTAACGTTAAACTGAAGGCTATCGTTGTTTACAAAATTGGTAATGTTAATGTCCTTGATAAATAAATCATCACTAAGGTCTACACGTTTTAATGATACGTTGAGCGCCAGGTTTTCATCACTGGTGCTTTCGTCCAAAATAAGGTCGTGAAAAACCATTTTGTTGTATTTAATGGTCTTTACGTAACCCGTTAAAGTAGCCGTTTTCTCGGCCGAATTAAACTGGCCAATAAATGTACCCTGTTCCGGTATCTTCAATGCCGGTAAAAATATCGCGGTCAGTGGGTCAAGATTCTTTATCTTGAGGTTAAGCTCAAAATGTTGTGGTTTTGTTGGGGTTATATTTGTTTTTAGCGATGGTATGTATTTTTTTGCGATACTTTTAAAGTACGATGGTAAAGTAGCCAGATCATAGCTTCCTTTAATACTACCGTCTAAAGCATCAGACCGTAAGGCTATCAACCGCTCGTCGCCTTTGCCGGTGGCAGATATATAAACAGAGTCAAGCAAATAATTATTCCGTGGATCAACTATCCTAACCGGCGAAAGTAAAATGTTGCCCTCAAAATTTTTCAGGTCGGTACCAGAAAACCTGGTTCGTAACTGCGCGCTGATAACTATGGTGTCTTTAGTTAATTTTAGGGTATTCAGGTTAGCATCATTAACATTAGCTACAAAACTGTAAACGGGCAGGGTAGGGTTAAGGTCCATGCTGCCGGTGCCGTCAAACTTAATGTGCTTGTCATTAATGGATAGCTTGGCGCTTATTTTTTTGTTAACGTATGTACCGTTTACCGCTATGTTTTTGTAACTATAGCCTTTAAAAGTAAAATAGGCTATGTTAGCGCTTACGTTTTCGTTTAGGTTTTTAAGCCCATTGCCACTACCTTTTATGTTGGCTTTAAAAGTGGTGCGGCCAATAATATTGTCGCCAATTAGTGTACCCAGGTCAAAGTCATACGCGTTGACAGTACCGCTGTAAGTCGGCACACCGGCTTTGTTCATTTTTAGTTTAATGTCGGGATCAAACCTGCCAAGCTGTGTTTTAAATACGCCTTTAGCGGCCAAATCGTTTTGGAAACCTTTAATAGAGCCGGTAAAGTTGATATTGCCAAATCGTCCTACCAAGTCTGGTACGGTAGCTTTAGCATTGCCACTAAAATTCTTAATCAGTACATTCAGGTCTTTTTTATTGGTAGCCAACTGGTCAAATTTTAAATCCAGATAAGTATGCTCCAAGTCGGGCAATCCTTTTAGTGTAAAATCGCCCTTTAAAAAAGTAGCTTGCCCGGCAGTAACTGTAAGATTGTTAGCTTTCAGGTTATTCACTTTACCGCGGATGCGGCCGTCAATGCCCAAGTCGAACTTTACGCCGTCAAGCCCGGTAGTGAAATAGGCTATATCTTTTGATGATATGCGCGACCCCTTGATGTTGCCGTCCATATAAACCTTGGTTGTAAAGTCGCCAAGATCTTTGAACGATTTAAAGCGCATGTCCAGGTAGTTCCTTATCAATGAGTTTGGGGTTTCAATGATAAGGTTTTTAGCTAGTATGCGGTTGGTATCGATAGCGAGGAGCCCCGTTAGATTTTTAAGGTAAAAGCCGGCCTTTTCTTTCAAGGTAAGATGCTGTACATCACCCATAAAAGTATGGTTCTTGATGTCCATGTTATTTACCGTTACGCTGAAATTAGAGACATCGAGATCAGAAAAATTAATGCCTTTTATTTTCTCTTTATTGTTTAAGTCGTAATACCTGAAATGGAAATTATTAACTACCGATTTTTGAAAGACTAAGGTCCAGGGTTTACCCGGATTGGCCTTTGTTGCTGCTTTCGAGGCCAGGCTGTCAAGAACAAATTGCAGGTTGGTACTGCTATTTTTATAGTTTTTTAAATAGAAAGATCCGTTATCCAGCTGTATCAGCTTAAAGTTAAGTTTACGCGCGCTAATGCTGTTAAAAATAGAGAAGCCATCAAGTTCAACAGTAAGCTTTGGCGTGCGTATTAAGGTGTCGCGTTGTTTGTCAAGGATATACAGATCCTCTAAGACAATGGCTGTAAAGGGTTTGATATAAAGGCTCTTGATATCAACCTCAGTCGCCAATTTTTTTGATAGATACGCGGTAGCCTTTTTAGCTGCCCAGGTTTGCACCGGTTTGTACTGAAACAGCAACAAGGCAATGCTTACCGTTAACAGTAGGAACAATACAATGCCTAAGGCTATTTTTAGTACTTTTTTAATAACTTTGTTGTTTAGTTCTAAATTCAAAAGTAAAATTCAAAAACGCGTAAAGTGTTTTGATTTTTGAATTTATAATGTATTTATATTCAATAGTTGCAGTCGGTTTCGACTTTAACTTTTGAGTTTGATTTTAAAAGCATGCCACCTGTAATTTTAGCCATCGAGTCATCTTGCGATGATACCTCTGCCTCAGTATGTGTTGACGGGATTGTGTTAAGCAATGTTATTGCCAATCAATCCATTCATGAAGCCTACGGTGGTGTTGTCCCTGAGCTTGCCTCCAGGGTGCATCAGCAAAATATCGTTCCGGCGGTTCAACAGGCGCTTGCAAAAGCAAAAGTAAGCAAAAATGACGTTGATGCAGTAGCTTTTACGCGCGGCCCGGGACTTTTAGGGTCATTATTAGTAGGTGTTTCTTTCGCCAAGGCGTTTGCGCTGTCAAAAAACATCCCGCTAATAGAAATTAACCATATGCAGGCGCATGTTTTAGCGCATTTCATAGGGTCAAACAAACCATCATTTCCGTTTTTATGCCTTACCGTATCGGGCGGGCATACGCAGATTGTTTTGGTTAAAGACTATTTTGATATGGAGGTAGTTGGCCAAACTCTTGATGACGCGGCGGGCGAAGCCATGGATAAAACCAGCAAGATACTGGGACTGCCTTACCCCGGCGGTCCGTTGATTGATAAGCACGCCCGTTTGGGAAACCCGGAAGCTTATAGGTTTCCGGAACCACAGATCCAGGGCTTTGACTTTAGCTTTAGCGGCTTGAAAACCTCAATACTTTATTTTATAAGGGATAACGTAGCTAAAAACCCTGATTTTATTGCGGAGAATATTAATGATATATGCGCATCGGTAGAAGGAAGAATTGTAAGCATCTTACTAAACAAGCTCAAAAAAGCCGCTGATCTTTATGATATAAAAGATGTGGCTTTAGCAGGCGGTGTTTCAGCAAACACAGGTTTAAGGCAAGGGCTGCAAAAAATGGGCGAAAAGAACGGCTGGAATTGTTTTATCCCTGAGATGCAATACTGCACAGATAACGCAGGTATGATAGCCATAGCAGGCTACCATAAGTATTTAAAGGGCGATTTTGCGGGGCAAGACGTCGTTCCGCTGGCAAGGATGCCATTTTAGCCACCATCCCCCTATGGGAGAATCGTGGATTTATATATAACATTAATTGAGTTAAAAATAACATATGTCGGCACCTTCACTAATTTTCTGGATAACATTTGTAGTGCCGTTTGTGGCGTTTTTGGTTTGGCTTATGCGCCAGGACAAACGTAAAGGCTGGATTGGGCTTATTGTTTTAAGCATCATTGTGATAGGGGCTATCACCTATACGATTATCAAAAAAGATGGTCAGGCTGACCCTAATACAGAGCAGACTCAGCAGGCACCAGACTAAAGTTGTACCCTTGCGCTGCCCAATATTCCATCGCTCTTGGTAACGCATACGCTAATCGATCAAAAGCCTTAAGGCTATCATGAAACAAGACTATATCGCCGCTGGCGGTATTTTTAATTACGTTTTGCAGGCATTTTTCGGGTTTTAAGCTAGTGTCAAAGTCGCCGCTTAATACGTTCCACATGATAAATTGCATGTGGGGATGGGTTTCTTTGATCAACTTTGATTGCGATCTTTTTATGCGGCCATAAGGCGGACGAAACATGTTACCCCCTATGATTTTATCAGCCTCTAAAAAATTATCTACATAGGTTTTATCAGTAGTATCCCAACCTTTAAGGTGATTGTAGGTATGGTTACCAATAGCGTGACCATCGGCTTTTACCTGTTCAAAAACATCCGGATGTTTCCGGATGTTATCGCCGATGCAAAAAAACGTAGCTTTGGCATTATACTGCTTTAAAATATTTAATACGAAGGGTGTAACAATGGGTATAGGCCCATCGTCAAAAGTAAGATAAATACAACGGGTGCTTCTGTCACTGTCCCACGTTAAATGAGGATATAGCTTTTTAAGCAACCAGGGTGTTTTTACCAAATACATATTAACAGAACAGAGATTTAAGGAATAAGATCTGAGAAAAAATCACTTAATTTAGTGAGCGTTATAAATAGTCATTAACAACAAGCTCAAATCTAACATCTACCGGCCGACATCTCAAATTATTGCACGAATAAGTTTATGACCCGATATAAAATAACCCGTATAGCCCTGGCAAGCCTGCTGCTTGTTACGCTGGTATATGCACCTGTATTCGCTCAGGAAAAAATCACGCTGCAAATGGCTGTAGACCGCACCTTGGCTAATAACTTGACGATAAAGCAATCGTTGGTTAATGAGCGTATTGGCGACGTGGATTTGCAACAAGCAAAAAATAATTTATTACCAAGCCTAAACGCAAGTACCCAGGGAGGGTATAACTTTGGCCGAAGCCAGATAGCGGGTCAATTTACCTATACTACAGCAACATCTTTTAACGCCAGCGGTAATGCGCAAATGCAGGTAACTGTTTTTCAAGGTGGCCAATTGCGTAACCAGATTATTCAAAACCGAATTGCGCTTGATGTTAATAAAGGCCAAACTGCAAAAGTGAAGAATGACCTGGTGTTAAACGTAGTAACTACCTATTTGCAGATTTTGACAAATCAAGATTTAGTGACGGCTGCAAAGCAACAAATTGATTTGGCTAATCAAACTCTGCAGCGGTCAGATATCAGTTTTAAAGCAGGGAATCAAACCCTGGCTGACCTTTCGCAGGCTAAGGCACAGGTATCAACAGCGACATTAAATTTAACCACTGCTCAAAATCAACTTGACCTTTCGTTATTGATATTAAAACAATTTATGGAGGCAGATCCGTATGCACCGATAGAAGTTGAAAGACCGGATATTAGTAAACTAACAGACATTCAAACTATTTACAATGCCAACGAAGTAGTGCGTACTGCAATGAATATTAATCCCGATATTCGGTTGGCAGAGCTGCAACAAAAGACTTCTCAGCAAGCTATACGTGTAGCTAAATCATATTATTATCCAACTGTGAGTTTATATGGAGGGCTTGGTTCTAACTACACAGACAGGTTGAAAACAAAAGTGATAGATGTAGATAATAATGTACCTGTGTATTCCCCTTATTCTGCTTTTAGTCAAATAGGCGACAATTTTAATCAAAACATTGGCTTAAGTGTTCAGGTGCCAATATTTAACAAATTTAACACACGTAGCAATGTGCGCAGAGCTGAGCTTAACTTTCAAAATGCACAGCTTAATACGCAAATTTCAAAAAATAACCTAAGCAAAACTATTATCCAGGCGGTGCTTGATCTGCAATCTGCAGATAAACAGTACCAATCAGCCACACAAACCTTTGAAGCGAATAAAGATGCATTGAACGTTACTAAGCAGCGCTATGATGTTGGGCTTGTAAATTCGTTAGACTATAACACGGCTGTAACCAATTTTAATAGATCACAAACGGATATGATCCAAGCCAGGTACAGTGTCATTTTCCGCAGCAAGATCATAGACTATTATCTAGGAAAAACTATAACATTATAAAAAAGAATAAATCCTCCACATATCATGGGAAAGACTACAAAATATACTTTAATTATACTTGGCGCGCTTGTGGTGTTGCTCATTATTGGCAAGGCCACCGGCATCATCGGTAAATCAAAAAAGACAGAGGTGGCTACCGAAAAAGCTGCCATTCGCGAGATCAACGAAACGGTATCTGCCAGCGGCAAAATTAAGCCACACATTGAGGTAAAAATCAGTCCGGAAGTATCCGGAGAAGTGGTTGAACTACCTGTAAAAGAAGGCGACGTGGTAAAAAAAGGTCAGCTTTTGTGTAAGATCCGCCCGGATATTTTAAAATCAGGTTATGACCGTGCTGTTGCGTCATACAACTCGCAAAAAGCAAGCGTCGGCAACTCGGGTCAGATGTTAAAACAAGCCGAAGCTACCTTTAACAACCAGGCGTCAAATTATAAACGGAGTAAGGAGCTTTTTGATAATAAAGTGTTAACAGCGGCCGAATTTGATAATGCCAAAGCCAGTTATGAGGGTGCTAAAGCCTCGCTAGAAGCTTCAAAGCAAAACGTGATAGGATCGCGCTACGGTTTGGCGCAATCGCAAGCTACGGTTAAAGAGGCGCAGGATAATTTGTACAAAACTACAATCTACTCACCGGTTGATGGTGTAATATCAAAATTGGCTATTGAAAAAGGCGAACGTGTTTTGGGTACCAACCAATTTGCCGGTACCGAGATCATGACCATATCAGACTTGAGCCAAATGGATGTCAATGTTGACGTAAACGAGAATGATATCAATCGCATCACTCTCGGCGACCAGTCGAAAATTGAGATCGACGCCTTCTTCGGTAAGAAATTTACCGGCGTAGTTACAGAGATTGGTAGCTCGGCTAACGTTGTAGGCACCAATGCCGATCAGGTTACCAACTTTACCGTTAAGGTAAGGATAGATGCGGCATCGTACGCCAACCTGCTGGCTAAGTCATCGGCTAACCCTTCTCCGTTTCGTCCGGGGTTAACAGCTACGGTGGAGATCAATACTAACCACACCAAAGCGCTTTCTGTACCAATTCAATCGGTAACTACCCGCGAGGATAAAAAGAATGACGAAGAAGGCCCTAAGAAAGATGCAAAAGTAGCTAAGATTGCCAACGCGCTAACTAAAGAGTACGTGTTTGTTTACGAAAACGAGAAAGTAAAGCAAGTAGAAGTAACCACCGGCATACAAGACGATATGTACATACAGGTACTATCCGGCATCAAAGCGGGCCAGGAAGTAGTGTCTGCACCTTACCCGGCCATATCTAAAACCTTGAAGGATAAAGACGAGGTTACTAAGGTTGACAAGGCCAAGCTATTTGCTGGCGATAAAGAGAAAAAGAATTAATGGGATTAAAGTTAAAAATGTGCGGACATGCACATGATTTAATAATTGAGGCTAATCGTAAGATTAGCCTTTTTGCATACTTTCCCGCTCCTCCCGTTCATTACCTGATATCCGCCCATTTGCATATCTGCACATCTAACCATTATTGTTAACTTTGCGTTAATGCAGCAAAAAAATAACAAGGTATTAGTTGTAGGTGGGGGTAGCTGGGCTACGGCCAATGTTAAAATATTGACCGATAACACCACCGAAAAAGAGGTTTTTTGGTGGATGCGTAATGAGCAAGCTGCAGCGCATGTGAAGCAGTTTAAACACAACCCTAATTACCTGAGTTCGGTTGAGATTAATGTGCCTGCCGAAAATATTTCGACAGACCTTAAATCCCTGATCGCTAAAGCCAATGTTATTTTATTGAATGTACCTGCGGCTTTCCTGAAAGAGGCTTTGCATGACATCACGCCAGAAGATTTTGTAGGGAAAAAGGTAGTATCGGCTATTAAAGGAATTGTGCCTGATGAGAACCTGATAGTGGGCGAATTTTTGAATACTAAGTACAATATATCCTTTGATGATATTGTAGTGATCAGCGGTCCCTGCCATGCCGAAGAAGTGGCGCTTGAAAAATTATCTTACCTAACCATAGCATCCGGCGACCCCGAACTTGCGGCTGAATTTGCCGCGATGCTAAACACGCGGTATATTAAAACCATTGTATCTGATGATATATTCGGCACTGAATATGCCGCGGTATTAAAGAATATCTACGCCATTGCCGGTGGCATTTGCCATGGTGTTGGCTATGGCGATAACTTTCAGGCGGTGCTGATATCAAATGCTATACGCGAACTGATGCGCTTTGTAGATGCCATACATCCCATTACACGCGATATTAAAGAGTCGGCCTACCTTGGCGACTTGTTGGTTACTGCCTACTCTCAATTTAGTCGTAACCGTACCTTTGGTAATATGATAGGCAAAGGCTACACCGTACGCTCTGCCCAGTTAGAGATGAATATGGTGGCGGAGGGTTATTACGCCATAAACTGCCTACACGAAGTTAACAAGCAATACAATGTAAACATGCCAATTGCCGATGCGGTGTATGCCATCCTTTATCAAAAAAAGTCGCCGGCTTATGAGATGAAGAAGTTGGCTGAGCAGTTGAATTAGTTGTGATAATTAGATAGTAAAATAATTGATTTGCTTATTGTATAAGTTGTTCATTTTGTGTTATTATGGTTTTAGCGGCTAACTTTAAGTCGCCATTCTTTTACAGCTTTTCTTTTTCCCGACAGCTTTGGCAGCAAAATTGTAATAGTATCTGTAAATACTACTACCATGAAAAACATATTAAAAATAGCATTAGTTACAGGCGGTATGTTAGCTGCCATGCAAGGCCCGGCCTGGGCGCAAGAAAACAAGCCGGTTGGGAAACAAATTACCGAAGCAGGTAAAGACGTAGGTAACGCTACAGCTACTGCGGCTAAAGATGTTGGTAAAACTACCGCTAAAGGAGCTAAGGCCGTAGGTAAAAAAACATCCCAGTTAGCATCAAAAGGTGCAGCCGCGGTTACTGACAAACGCTACAATGGCCATTGGGCACAAACAGGCGAACTGGTTTACATAGATGAGTATAACAGGTACTTTTATGTAGATAAAAAAGGACATCGCCAGTTTATTACAAAAGTACAAATGCGTACTACTAAACCGTAAATTAAATAGTAGTCAATTAATATCGCCATGAAAACTTATGCTTTAATAGCCATCCACATAGTTACGGCAGTGCTGTTGGCGGGTATGGCGTAACTTAGCAATAAAGGTTACAGATTAGAGATTAGTTGATAGAGAAGAGAAGAAGGATAGGTGAGGTATCAGCAATCTTTAATCTGTAATTAGTATAATACAAAAAGCCCCTACGAAGGGATCGAAGAGGCTTTGAAACTAAAACTAAACTAAAACTATCTTGTAAAGAATAAAGATTGGGGATTAAACCAACCAATCTTTATTCTTTAATTGCTGATCCTTAAAACTTAAGATCTGCGTTTACGGTCGCTACGATCTTCGCGGGCTTTGCCTGAAAAATCACGGAAACCAGCATTAGCGCTTGGGTTACCACGGTAACCACCATCACGACGGTCGCCACCGGCACTGCGGTTGCCGCCATCACGACGATCTCCGCCACGGTCACCACCACCACGATATCCACCTCCGCCTTCGCGACGATCGCTACCACCACGGTAACCACCTTCACGACGGTCGCCACCACCACTACGGGTAGTGCTTGTGCCTTCGCCAGATACTTCTATACGTACTTCGCGGCCTTTAAATTCAACGCCTTTAAAGTTATTTATTACAGCTTCACTGTCAGCATTTGGGACTTCAAAGAAGGAATACACACCTTTAACGTCAATCTTACCTACGGTACGGCCGCTAATTTTAGCATTTGTACAGATATAGCCCAACAAGTCGCCACGGTTAAACTCGTCTACCGAGCCTAAGTTGATAAACAAACGGGTATATTCTGATGGTCCGCTTTCGCCACGTGGAGCGCGTTCGCTACGTTCTCCGCGCTCACCTCTTTCACCACGCTCACGATCAAATCTGCCTTCTTCAACAGGGGCATTTAAATCAGCTGCGTTTTTATAATAATCTAAAAAGCGGTTAAACTCGATAGATGCAAAACGTTTAATAAAGTCTTCTTTAGAAACGTCTTTAAACTCTTCCATAATACGCGGAAGATATTGTTCAATTTGCTGCTCGTTAACTTCTACTTTGTGGATAGTGTGAACGATAGAGAATAATTGTTTCTCGCAAACGTCAAAGCCGGTTGGGATATCAGTTTTAACGAATTTTTTACCTATAACACGCTCAATCTGACGAATCTTACCTAGCTCTTTTGCATTAACAATAGCGATAGATACACCTGTTTTGCCGGCACGGGCAGTACGACCGCTACGGTGGGTATAATTTTCAACCTCGTCTGGTAAAGAGTAGTTAATTACGTGTGTTACGTCGTTAACATCAATACCACGTGCAGCAACGTCTGTAGCAATTAATAGCTGCAGGTTACGCTCGCGGTAGCGTTTCATCACTTTATCACGTTGTTGCTGAGATAAATCACCGTGCAACGAGTCGGCATTATAACCGTCCTTCATTAACGCTTCGGCAATGTCCTGAGTTTCAATTTTAGTACGGCAAAATACGATACCAAAAATGTCAGGGTTAAAATCAACAATACGTTTAAACGCGGCATACTTGTCACGGGCACGTATTACATAGTACTCATGCTCGATGTTGGCGTTGCCGGTGTTTTTAGTACCCATGGTAAGCTCAAACGGCTCATTCATGTACTTTTTAGCTATGCGGCGTACTTCGGCCGGCATAGTTGCAGAAAACAGCCATGTTTTCTTGGTGTCTGGCGTGGTAGACAAAATACTGTCAATATCTTCCTGAAAGCCCATGTTGAGCATTTCATCAGCTTCATCCAATACTACAAATTGCACCTTTGTGAAATCAATTGCCTTACGGTTGATAATATCAAGCATACGGCCAGGTGTGGCAACGACGATTTGAACGCCGCGACGGATCTGGCGTAATTGGTCAGAAATACTAGCTCCACCATAAACGGCAACAACGTTTACGTTGTCCATTTTTTTGGAGTAATTTTTAATGTCGTTAGTAATTTGCAAACAAAGTTCGCGTGTTGGGCATAAAATAAGCGCCTGTGGATGATTTTCTTCGAAATCCAACAGTTCTAATAATGGTAGGCCAAAGGCAGCAGTCTTACCGGTCCCGGTTTGGGCTAATCCGACAAAATCGTTGCTGCCTGTTAACAATACCGGGATTGACTGTTCCTGGATTGGCGTAGGGTTTTCAAACCCTAACTCAGAGATGGCATTAACAATATCTTCACGGATTCCCAGATTAATAAATGGGTTCATGATTTAAAATAACGTATCTGGCTACATCGCCAAATCGGGCGCAAAGGTAAGGTTAATTATCGGAAATCGCAACAGATACGCCATGTTTTAGATTAGTTACACAGCGTTTGAGCAGATTGATAGTTGAAAAATGGCGGTAATTGGCTTTAATCGGTTAGTTCTTATCTGGTTTCAACAACCCCTTGTTCTTACTATTATAAATAATAAACAACCCAATAACCCCTGATGTTATCCACACATCGGCTACGTTAAATATACCGGTTCGGATATCCCCGACGCCTATGTTCATAAAATCGGTAACCCGGCGGTCGTAAATAATGCGGTCAATAATATTGCCGAGTCCGCCGGCTATGATCATGGAAAAACAGAAGAGCTTAAAATTGGTAAAGTTGCCAATCTCTCTCATCACATAAACAAACAAAGCTATCATTACAGCGAGGGGAATTATGCTCAGCAGCCAAAAGCTCCAGGGCTGCGGCAGGCTATCGCCAAGGCTTAGAGCAGCCCCTGTGTTTTCAACATATTCGAAGCGAAAAAAATTATTCCAATAAACTTTGGGTTCTCTAAACATCAGGTGGTCTTTAGCCCATTGCTTGGTAACACGGTCAAGACCAATAAATGCGAGGCAGGCAAGGCAAAACCAAATTACTTTAACCCTTGTTTCTTTTGTCATAATACTAATGGAGATGGCTAGTTATCTCAACCTGTCGGCAGAGCGTACTAGTTTTTCGTCTTTTTGGATAGACTTTTGCGCAATAACTATCAGCAACAAACTTACAGATAGCAGGATAATACCAACACCATAGTTGCTCATATTTAAATAAGCGCCACCCAAGACATCTTTAACGGTTTGCGCCGCCCAATAGCTATAACCAATATTTAGCACCATTAAAAGGTAGCAAAGGTTGATCTGTGTTTTCCGATCTTTATACATAAAGATCACTATTAGCGGCAACAGTGCTACAAATGCAGTGGCTAAGGTTAGCACGGTAAAAATCTCTGTGTGAACGCGCTGTCCATTAATATCCTGATAAACACCGGTAACCATAATGGTTAGGGCTTTGCCATCAACATAAGCATTGTTGATAAGCGGAAAAACAAACAGCGCGGCTATTACGAGCCCTGCAGCAAAAAGATATATGCTTTGTATACGTTGTAGCATTTTGATTATATTTATGCAACAAATATAATAGCGAGTATTGATAAAACTATCATACGGGCTGACATTATTGAAAGTGTAAATAAACTTGTAAATTTGGCCTCCTTAATTGTTAAAACAACATGGCACAAACCCCTGATGCTTCGCTCACACCCAAAGAGGTTAAGTTTGAAGACAATCATTTAAAACGAATGTTTCTTGAACATTTGAACAGCATATATTTGGGTAAGCACCACCTGCTTGATTTTTTTGAGGAGATAAAAGAAATGGCTTCGTTAAATCAGTTAAAGCTTGCAATAGAAGAACTTAAAAGCGATACCCAAAAACAAATTGAGCAAATGGACGCTATTTATGTGTCCATACATAGCACACCCTCTAATGTAAGTGTATTGGGTATTAAGGGTATGACTTTAGAAGCGTACCTTTCTGTTATTAAATCGGTAAAGACGCCGTTGGAGCGCGATGCCTTTGTTTTGTTTTACGTGCAAATTATTGAAGGCATTGAGATAACCTACTTTAAGGTGCTTAAAAACCTGGCTAAGGCCATAGGGTACAATAATAGCTTTTTAGACCAACCCTTTGACCTTGCTGTTGAGAATCGACTTTTATTTGAAGCCATTTATAACGAGTATATTAATTAATTGATTATCATATCCTAGCTTAGCCAAACTTAATTCCCAATCGCTAACCAACTAATTACTATTTTTGCCTGATGGCAAAGTACCGCTATTTTATAGAGCTTTCTTACGATGGTAAGAACTATCACGGCTGGCAAACCCAGCCTAATGCTACGGCTGTTCAACAAGTTCTGGATAAAGCGCTTAGTACAGTTTTACGCCAGCTTATTGAAACTTTAGGTTGCGGCCGTACGGACACCGGCGTGCATGCTACTGAGTTTTTCGCCCACTTTGATTGTGATCATTTAATCGAAAGCCAGTCGGCCATGGACAATATTATTCGTGGGCTGAACTCTATTTTACCTCGTGATATCGCCATAAAGAACATTTTTGAAGTTGATGCCGGGACTCATGCCAGGTTTGACGCTACTTTACGCAGTTACCAATATCATATTCATTTTAAAAAGGACCCGTTTAGAAACGGTTACTCGTGGTTGCTGCGCGACGTGCCCGACCTGGAGCTGATGAACCAAGCCGCCGCTATTATTATGGAGTACACAGATTTTAGTAGTTTTAGTAAATCAAACACGCAGGTTTTTACTAATAATTGTAAGATTTATAACGCCGGATGGGAAGGAAACAGCAATGGAATACAATTTAATATTTCTGCCGATAGATTTTTAAGAAACATGGTGCGCGCCATTGTTGGTACCATGATGATGGTAGGCAAAAAAGAGATCCCGCCAGAGGGCGTCCGCGAAATTATTGAAAGTAAGAACCGCAGCAATGCCGGCACATCAGTACCTGCTTGTGGTTTGTATTTGACGGAGGTGAAGTACCCTTTTACCCTCTAATCCCCAAAAAGGATCGATAGCGGAGAATCTATTTATTTCAACCAATAAAATTACCTTTGTAGCGTGAGCGATACCAAAAATACTGACACCAAAATAGCTGCTTTAAAAGCGCCCACTTTAGGGGGCGGAGGGACCGTTACAGGTAAAGCTTTCGATTGGCGTTTGCTAAAGCGTATAATACACTATGTCGGGCCTTACAAGGGTACTTTTATCCTTTCGGCGGTTTTGACAGTCTCTCTGGCAGGGAGCGCACTTGTGCAGCCTATACTAATTCAAAAAACGCTGGACGAATATATTATGCAGAACGACTACAACGGCTTGCTATTTATGGTAGAGGCCATGATAGTGTTGTTGGTTGTTCAAACGGTAGCGCAGTATTACCAAACCTTTCTGACTAATACCTTAGGGCAATCGGTTATTCGTGATCTGCGGGTTGACGTATTTAATCATATTACCAGCCTGCGGCTCAAATATTTTGACCGGACACCTATTGGGATGTTGATTACGCGGACCGTAAGTGATCTGGAAACTATTGCTGACATCTTCTCTGAAGGTTTGATCTCCATCATAGGCGACTTGCTGCTGGTGGTGGCTATCATTACCTATATGATCATCCAGGACTGGAAACTGGCCATGATCACCCTGATACCTATGCCGTTTTTGTTTGCATCAACGTATGTATTTAAAGAAGCCATTAAATCGTCTTTTCAGGAGGTACGTACGCAGGTGGCCCAGCTAAATACCTTTTTGGCCGAGCATATTTCGGGCATGAGTGTGATACAGAACTTTGCACGCGAAGCCCAGGAGATGCGTAAGTTTAATGCAGTTAATCTTAAATACCGCGATGCCAACATTCGCTCTAACTGGTATTACTCTATATTTTTCCCTGTTGTCGAGATCTTGTTCGCCGTTTGTATTGGTTTACTGGTTTGGTATGGCTGTCAACGCATTTTATCAGATCAGCAATTGTCGGCTATCAGTGCTCATGGAAGCGTCACACCAGGCCGTATAGTGGAGTTTATGGTGCTCTTGAATTTACTGTTTAGACCTATTCGCCAACTGGCTGATAAGTTTAACACCCTGCAAATGGGCATGGTAGGTGCCGACAGGATTTTTAAAGTATTAGACACCGACGAAGTTGCCCCTAACCCCGGCACCTTAAAACCCGAGCGCCTAAATGGTGAGATTGAATTTAGAAACGTTTGGTTTGCTTATAACGATGAGAACTGGGTTTTAAAAGATATTAACTTCCACATTAAACCCGGCGAAACGCTGGCGCTGGTTGGCGCTACGGGCGCTGGCAAATCATCAACCATAAATATCCTTAACCGTTTTTATGAGATAGGTAAAGGCGAGGTGGAGGTTGATGGGCAGAATATTAGCGATTTTGATGTAAATTATTTGCGGTCGCAAATTGCTACGGTGATACAGGATGTATTTTTGTTTACCGATACCATTGCCAACAACATCAGCCTTAACAACCAAAAGATCACCCGCGAGCAAATCATTGCGGCAGCAAAAGATGTAGGCGCGCATGAATTTATTGAACGCCTGCCGGGTGGCTATGATTATAATGTCATGGAGCGCGGCGCAACGCTTTCTGCGGGGCAGGCGCAGCTTATCTCTTTCATCCGGGCGCTGGTTTATAACCCGGCTATTTTGGTGCTGGATGAGGCTACCTCATCAGTAGATACCGAGACAGAGGTACTGATACAAAACGCTATTAATAAACTTATGCAGGGTCGCACGGCTATCGTCATCGCCCACCGTTTGTCGACTATCCAAAATGCTGACAAGATCATCGTACTTGACCATGGCGAGATCAAAGAAATAGGAACCCATCAGGAGCTGCTACGTATTGATGGCGGCTACTACCGCAAACTGTACGATCTGCAGTTTAACTCAACCGGTATAGCGCGGGCTTAAGCCCAAATACAAAAGTCTGTCATTTCGAAACGTAGTGAGAAATTTATACGCTGGGTAAGTTGCTCGTAGAAAATTTCTCTGCGTTTCTCGACTGAAGTAGCAAACTGGTTGAACAGGCTGTCTATTATCAACCATAATACGCCAAGCTCAGCCGCTTAACTTGCTGATATACCGCAAAATACTACATCTGTATTATTGATGCCCGTTGCTTTAGGGGATAACTTTGACTTGTCAATCAGCCGGAAAATATTGCCGCGCTATCGACATCAACAAAGTAATTAAATAACAAAAACTATAAATCCTCTAAGCAAAATTATTATGAAAACACGTTTTACCCTACTAGTAGCCATGATCATGATCAGTGGTTCATCAGTAATGGCTCAAGGCCTTTTAGGCAAAATTGTATCAGGCGCAGCAAAAGTAAGCGAAACTGCAAATGGTGCTAACGGTGCTGCAACCAGCGTTGGTGGCGCCTTAGGTACTGCAGAGCAAGCAGTGGGTGCGGTTAACCAGTTAAAAGGGTTATTTGGTGGTAAAAAGAAAAAAGAAGCTGAAGCTGCCGCCGCTGCTATAGCTACCGCTGCTGCAAATGCAATTGCTGCTGTACCCGTTTTACCTGCCGGTATGAAAATTACTACCGTTACAGTAACAGGAATTGATTATGCTACCTTGAAAAAATTTAACGAAAGCATACAAGCTTGCGGTAGCGTAACAGAAACCAAAATGAAATTTAACTCAACTTCTTCAACTATTGACGTTACGCACAAAGAGTCGACCGACAACCTGTTAAAACTAATGTCAGAAACGAGCAAAGACATCTTTACCGACAAAAACATTGAAGGTATTGAAGATGGTAAAATTGCCTTAAAACTTAAATAACAAGCTTCCCTAAAATAATAACATATTAACTGTCTGCTTTAGGAGGGGTTTACCGGGTAACCGGTTGCTCCTCCTTTTTGTATTTTCACGCTGCAGCCAGTCAATAGCTAATCGGGTTGTACTTGCCCTTTGTCCATACCTTCCTCGGCAGGTGGCGTTTTAATAGGGTTAACGGGTTGCTCTTCCCTTTCTCTTTTAGTAGCTATGTCGCCACCGTGGGGTTGGTCGGCATCGTATTGTCTATCTTCAGGACGCACTTTGCTTTTGTGGCCGTTATCATTTGGCCTGTCCGTTGGGGTATCTGATGGCGATGCTTTGTCTGTAGAGTTTGCTGGCTTTGTCATATTGCTACAACAGGCGTCCCGGAAGTTTGTTTAATGGGATTCCTTAATATGGATTTGATTTTTGTATCCAAACCAATCGCAACAAAAAAATCTGCACCTTTGCCTTGCTATTTTACGGCGATACACCATGAATAATTTACCCGAAGAGCTACAGGAACGCATAGATATTATAAACCATAAGCTAAAGTTTACTGACGCAAAGCCCATGGTAGCCTGCATAGTAGCTTTAAACCCATTGCAACTTGCTACAGATGAATTGGCTGAGCAGATTACGAGGGCCGGCGGTATATCTATAGCAGGCGATGCTGATACGATGTTGCAGCTTAATCCCGATGTGATCATATTAAAACCTCAAGGCTACAGCATTGAGCAAACCATATCCACAGTGGCGAGCTTGTTTGACTTAGATGGCTTTGCCGATTTAAAGGCAGTTAAGAGCAACCGTTTTTACATCGTCGACGGCGACCAGGCTTTTAAGAGCAACGAAGAAACCTACGTGGATGCTGTAGAATTATTGGCGGAGATCATTTACCCCAAACAATTCATCTTCGGCCACGAAGGCGAAGGCTGGGTTAAGTTCAGCCTGTAATAAAATAATGCCCACTCGGGCTTGTCGGTTCTTTAATACCTGAAAGCTATCCCGGCAAAGTAGTTTTTCTTTGCTTCGTGCTGTAAACCATAGTTGATACCTGCATCAACTTTAACATCAGGGCTAATTTCAAGCTGCAGTGCGGCGTTCACAAAATTCCGGATCTGGTGATCCTTGAAATTGTAGGTGTAATAGGTTTCGCCCATTACTTCTAGCTTTTTAAAAAGCACGTGGCTTAACACTAATGTTTGCAGCAACTCTGTGTGCATACCCTCTTCTTCATCGTCTTTTAGGCGGTCGCCCTCTACTTGCAGGCCTATTTTCCAATCATGCAGTAGTTTAAAAGATACAGGCACTATCAATCCCTCTTCATAGCTTTTATTGTCTGCGTAACGGTTGGTAGGAAACTTTATGTAAGGCATAACGGCTATGCTAAAGTTACCATTGTAATTACCATATAAATTTTGCTTAACACGTACAGTGATATCGCCAAAGCCCTGGTTGGTTTGCTTATCCATTGTAACAAGGTCCTTGGTAATGTCTTTACCATAGGTTTGTACAACTAATTGTAGGGAGGTATTTTTTAACAGGCCAACCTTTATATTAGCCTGGTTTATTAACCAGGTTTGCTTCAGGCTTTCTGTACTGCGTTGCCTTTCGTAATTAACCAGATCCGCTTCATACTGTATATGTCCTGCTTCAACGGTGTAGGGTGTTTCGGTAATATCCGGTCGGTCTGTTTCCATGTCCTCGCGCATGAGCGCCCTGGGCAAGGGCTTAAATAAACTATAGGTTTTACGGGTGTTGTCTACCTGTCCATATACATTTATGGTGACTGTAAAGAGTATAGCTAGTGCTAGTAAACGTTGCAGATTTATCATATAGCCGTGTTAAATTATTAATAATTAACACGGCTCGCTTTAAACAGTTTGCTAAACCTTTATTTGGCAGGCTTACTAAAATCTTACGTTAAAGCCTGCATAGTAGTTACGCAGCGGCGAGGGGTTGTAAAAGCGATTTCCTATGGCATCTAAATCAGCACCAAGGTTATAATATTGATTAAGGATATTATCCGCACCGGCAAAAATCTCCAATCGTGACTTACCAAACAGATGCTGCCAGCCAACTTTAGCTTGCCATAATTGGTAGCGTGGCGAGTAAAATGAGTTAGCTTCATTAAGCGGTATACGCGCCGTTGAGTTAAACTGGCTGTATAGATACAGCGATTGCGGAAACTTTACCTGCACGCTGGTTACGCTAACATGGCGTGGTACGCCGGTAAGTTCGTGCCCTCCAAAACCGGCACTGGCCACACTGTACGTGCCAAAGCTAAATTTGCTGATCGTTAATGACTCGCTGATCTGCAAGCCGCGGATAAAGCCTGTATTGCGTGGTTTTATTAACCAACCGGTTGTGTATACCTCAAGTCCGGGTTGTTTAACATCGCCCGCATTAACATAATACTCGGTATTACCAGCTGTTAATCTGCGCACTATGGCGTTGTTTAAGCGGTAATAAAAGGCAGATACGTCTAACATAAAAGTTTCGTCGCTGTTTCGCAGGCGGAAACCTGTTTCATAGTTCCAACCGTATTGGGCGCTCAGGTCTGTATTGATAATGTTATTTGACGGGCGTATTTCGGCAGATGTAGGGGTAGAGTAGCCTTTGCTTGCAGATACACGCCAAACAAAGTTATTGGTTACCTGGTATGACAACGCAAGCCTTGGCATTATCTGCGGTGTAAAGCTGCGAGTGCTAAAATCTGTTTGATTGCGCGGAGCGATATTTTTAAAGTCGTACCCATAAAAATTCAGGCTGGCAGCGGCCTCCACGTGCAAGCGGTTATAAATAGTTTCTTCCCAGCGGGCAAAAATAAAGCTTTGTTGGGCGTTAACCCTGTCAAGGCTTTGTACTGTGTCGCGCACGCCGCCACGGTTACCATAGTTGTTGGCGTCGGTGTTAGTTTTGGCCAACTCCATGCCTACATTGGCTTTCCATTTATAATTCGGTTTTTCCTTACCGGTAAACTCAAAGTAGGTACGCATGCCATAGGTGCGCTCGTAACGTTGCTCGTAATTGGTTATGAACGGATTGGTGAAATTTACATAAGCGCCATATACCGCAAATATGTTGCGAATGTTGGGCGTGATAAACCACTCGTTAACCGCGCCACCATAGGTCATTTTATTGCTGATGCCAATATGTTGCGCAATAGCGCCCGGTACCACAGGCGTTGATGGCCGCGCAGCTCTGGGATCAATGGCTACTTGGGCCAGGGTAAGCCCGCCCGGCGTTTGATATTTCAGATCAGAATAAAAGCCTAATATCTTTAATGAGTTAACACCGCCATAGGTAAACTTATCAACCAACTGAAAGTAGTTGCGGCGCATATCGCTATTAGCGCGATAGCCATGGTAGGTTTGGTATCCCTGATTAATATTAAGCTGATTGTTTTTACTAACGTTTTGCAGGCCTGCATTTTGCTGTACCAAACCGTATGAGCCCGCGGTAAAGCCAGCCGTAACGTAATTAGATTTGTCTAATCGGTTAACCGGGTTAAGCAAAACCACTCCACCCGAGTTAGCGCCAAACAAACTACCGTCCGGGCCTTTCAAAATCTCGATGCCTTGCACGCTGTTAAAATCAATCACATTTAAATAGGTGTTGCCGCCCGCGTCAGTCAGCGGGAGCTCGTCATAATAGATTTTTACATCGCGTATGCCAAAAGGAGATCGCAATAAACTACCCCTTACAGATAACCTGTAGCTGCCCGGCGAGCGCTCTTCCATCCGCACGCCCGGCACAATGTTCATGCCCGACACCAATGAATTGCCCTGCTGCATTTTTAACTGCTCGGGGGTAATTATCGCCACCGATGCAGGCACGCTTAGCATGGGCTGGGTTGACAGGTAACCTTTTACGGTTATAGTATTTAATTTATTGGTATCAGCTTTTGTACCATTGGTTTGGGCATTAGCTGTAAAGCCAAGGCCCATTAATAATAAACTTACAGGTATAATTTTTAACACGGCTTAATTTTTGGTGAGCAAAAATAGCCCCTTTTTTGGGTAAAGGGCTATCATTGATTGTAAGAAATTAGATACGTTAGTTACATAGCGCTTACCCGCCAAATGGTGTTGCTGGCATCGTCTGCAACCAGTAGTGCGCCATCTTTTGCTACCGCGATGCCTACCGGCCGGCCGTGTACTTGTTGTTTAGCAGGGTTAGCGATAAAGCCGGTCAGAAAATCCTGCATAGCCCCGCTAGGACGGCCATTGGTAAACGGTACATAAGTTACTTTGTAGCCCGACAATACCGACCGGTTCCATGAACCATGCTGGCCGATAAATGCGCCACCTTTATATTTCTGCGGAAATTTTGAGCTGTTATAAAATGCCAAACCTAATGACGCAGTATGCGGCCCGACGGCCATATCGGGCACAACGGCTTTCTTTACCAGGTCGGGCCGTTTTGGCTTAGGCCTGTCATCAACATGCTGCCCAAAGTACGAGTATGGCCAGCCATAAAAGCCGCCTTGTTTAATCCCGGTTAAGTAATCAGGCACTAGTTCGTCGCCTAATTCATCACGCTCGTTTACTACGGTCCACAATACTTTAGTAGTTGGTTCAAAGTCAATACCGCAGGGGTTACGTAAGCCACTGGCATAAACGCGTTCGCCGGTACCGTCAGGATTGATCTCTAATATGTTAGCTCGGCGCACCTCATTTTGCGCTCCTTTTTCCATTACGTTAGTGCCCGAACCCACGGCAATGTAAATTTTTGTGCCGGCGGCATTAGCACGCAGGTTACGGGTCCAGTGGTTATTGTACCCACCGGCAGGCAGGCGCACAATCATTTTGCCAGGGCCAGCAACTTTTGTTTGACCTGGCTTGTAAGCAAACCGCCATAAACCGTCGGTATTTGCTACATAAAACCAGTTGCCTAGTATTAGTAATCCAAATGGCTGGTTTAAGCCGCTCAGAAAAACTGTTTTCAGATCAGGCACCCCGTCGCCATTGCTATCGCGCAGCAAAGTAACACGGTTTGCGCTTTTACCCAGGTTTTGCGATTTATCGACACCTGTTATAGCAGCGCCTACTTTTTTGATGCCTTTAACTTCGGTATTAGCCTCGGCAACAAACACATCTCCATTGGCCGCAACATACATATTGCGCGGGTTAGCAAGAGCGGTTGCAAAGCGGCTTACTTTAAAACCTGCCGGAGCTTTGGGCATTTCGTTAACTTTCCAACCTATAACCTCGCAATAATTTTTAACAGATTTGGTAGCATAGGGTGATGGCAACTTTGGCTGCTGCGCAACCGCGCCCCAAGACGCGCTTAACAGGCTTATAAATAACAGTTTAATTTTCATATAGCTATAATAGATGTATTAATAAATCAACCTGACAGTTAAGCATTTGTTTGGCTAAAACTATTCCTGTTGGCGATTGCAAACAAGAAGAGTTCCTGATGGGCAGGTCTTACTAACCAATTATAAACCAATATATGAGAAAGATATGCTTTCAGAAATCAGATAGGCACATTGCCTTAGTTCATCGTGTTGAATAACAGTTTACAATCGCTGTACCGATTTTAAATTGCGTTTAAAAAGATACTTAAGGCTTTTTTACGCGTCGTGTAAGGTACTAAAAGCACGGCCGACTATTGGGTCGGGCCGTGCTTGTACCTTAACTAACTGTCTTAGAATGTGTGTAATGCGTTTCTTGTGTGATACGTTTTGACGAACATTGTCAACACAAGCCTATGGTAAGCGGCAACACCAATTACATTTACAGTACATAAAAAACAGCGGTTTCGGTGATGGTCGCAATTGGTTTAGTTGGTTCATTAGCAGACTCTACACACAATAACTGATTTAAGTTTCGCTCAATAGTTTGGCTTATAGCCGTTGTTGGCGTGTCTGTGGGTTTGTTTTCAAATGGGTCTTGTAAGTGTATGGCCATTTTCTCTATTAAAAAGAAAGAAGACGATATGGCAACTACCAATGGGATCTGAAAAATACCGAAGCTTTCTATCAAAGCAAAAGGCAGTAACATTACAAAAAGCATCACCAAAAGGTGGATATAAAAGCTATATGTAACCGGGAATACCGTGTTTTTAATCCGTTCGCAGGCACCCATCGAGTTAGAGAAACGGGTAAGCATCTCGTCCATGCTAACCTGTTGATACTCATTGATCCAACCCATGTGCAATAGTAAGCGCAAATCATCCGCCTGGCGCTCTATTAAAGCCAGGGGCACGTGTTCTACATCAAGCATCTGCGTAGCTTCTTCGTCAGAGATGTATTTAGTAAGATCCCTGTGCGCATTCTGTCCGCGTAAAAAGCGGCTCAAGCTGTAGCTCCAGGCTATTTGGCGTTTAATGATACGCTCTTTCATTACCCTTTTGTCCTCTCCATCGTAGGTTTTGTCAATAAAGGCAATCACCTGGCGGGCAAATGAGCGAGAATCATTAACAATTGCCCCCCAAAGTGTGCGTGCTTCCCACCATCTGTCATAAGCTTGGTTTGACCTAAAGGCCAGTAGCAGTGATATAATGGTCCCCAAAATACCCAACACAGCAAGCGGTATAGATACGCCCGGGAAATTATAATAAGTATGCGATACGTATACGGCAATTGAGTAGGCTGTTAAAAAGGCCATCTCAACTTTTATCCTTCCAAATACGTAGCTAATCGGTATGTTTTTCTTTAATAGCATGGTATAGTAATTAAGGGTTAAACTACTTCTTCCTCAAGCTCCGGCACTTGTAAGGCAGGTGCATATTCTTCAACAAGCTGTGGGGTGTATTGCACCGGTTTTGTGCTGGCCCAAATAATTTCTTTACCACTACGGTGCATCAGATTATTTGGGTTGATGCTTTTTTCGGTAAGCAATTGGTAATCGTAGTCGTCAAGTTTAACAATGGCATCAATATCCTGCGCATCTAAAAAGTTGCGGAAGGCCGCCATGGTATAACCGTAAAAGAATGTTACGTCAATCTTTTCAATCACATCAGCATGCTGTTGTTTTAAGCGGATGCAGGAATTGTAAAATTCGGAAGATATCAGGCGGTACTCTACCGAGCGGCGCGACAATAGTTCCAGTTCGCCCATGCAGTCGGTAATACCAAGCATGTGAACCATCACGATATTTAATTTTTGTGGGTGCAAAGTTTCAACAAGGCGCGAAACTGCATTCAACGATTCTAATTTAAAGTCGGTGGGGATTAATAAAGTTTTCATAGCCATTCTTGATTATTGTGTTTAACAATTTGTTATGATACAATTGTAGTTCACAATAATTAGCAAGTGCTAAGAGACTAATTAGAATTTAATTAGAATTAAAATTAGGATGGGCCAGATGGCAGGAAGATCTGTATTTCAGTACCTAAATTAACTTCAGACCGTATGCCAATGCTGCCGTTATGCAGCCTGATAATGTTAAGCGCCAGCGGCAGGCCTACGCCATGGCCTTTATACTCGTGCGTGTTTGAAGCGCGGAAGAAAGGCACGAAAATATGCTGTAACTCGTCAGACGGGATACCAATACCCAGATCTGTGATTGCGATAACAAGCTTGCCGTTTTGTGCCGTAAGCTTTACTATCACCAATTTGTTTTGCGAGTATTTACAAGAGTTTATAATGATATTAGTGATTGCCAGATTAAGCAGGTTACTGTTGCCTGCTACATTTAGCAGTAATTCGTCGGCAGGCAGATTAGAGAAATCAACTTCTATATTACTATCCGGATTGATCTTTTTAACAGATTCAATAGCAAACCACAACAGCTCATCCACACGGATCTGCTCCCAGTTTTGCTTTTTACCGTCATAACCAGATTGTGCCATGGTAAGCAAGCCGTTTAATATTTGTATTAGCTTGTTTGTTTCGGTTTGTATGGTGCTAAGCACCTCGTGTTGCCGAGAGCCTGCCTCTGATTTATTAATGGCTAACTCTATTTCGCTGTTAATAATCGTAAGCGGGGTTCGTAACTCGTGCGATGCATTGCTTACAAAGTTATTTTGCGTTTCAAAAGCTGTTTCAAGCCGGTTAAGCATGTTATTAAAGGTGTGCTGCAGTTCGGCTATCTCATCCTTGCCGGTAACGTCTAAGCGCTGGTGCAGGTTGCTTGATGTTATGCTGTTTACCTTATTATTTAATTTACGGATAGGGGCGAAAGTGTTAAAGGAGAAAAATTTACCCACAAAAAAGACAATCACCAGCGCACCCATAAAGCCAAATAGCAATATTTGCTGCAAATCCTCAATTTCCCTATAGCCATAGGGGTTTTTGGCCGATACTACTACAATA
Organism: Mucilaginibacter antarcticus; assembly: GCF_042686155.1. Taxonomy (NCBI): domain Bacteria; kingdom Pseudomonadati; phylum Bacteroidota; class Sphingobacteriia; order Sphingobacteriales; family Sphingobacteriaceae; genus Mucilaginibacter; species Mucilaginibacter antarcticus. The sequence continues at coordinate 95,124 of NZ_JBHUON010000015.1, forward strand.
TATTTATTTTGCCCACGCGATACGATTTTGCCCGAGTAAAACCGATTATCCTGTTTATACTCTGCACGATTATTTGCTACCAGATCTTTGAAGAACTTTTCGGGCAGCCCGGGATTGGTAGTAATATTTGCCGGTGCTTTAATAAACAGTTCCTGCTCGCCGTCTAGCTTTTCTAAAAAGCGGTTACGCATTTCGAGGTAGCCTTTTGTTTTTTCGGGTAGCAGGTTAATGTCGGCGGTGATGTTTACACGGGCGGCAAGGCGTTTAAAGAAATCGCGATAGTTAAAACGGGATTCAAAATATAAAATAAACGCGTTAAGTAGTATCAATATCCCCGTAGACAGGGCCAGAAAGTGCAGCGTTATTTTGGTTTGTATCTTCATTAACTTTCCTTCATCATATATCCCATACCAAATACGGTTTGTATAAAGCGGGTAGGTTGTTTTTTGTCCAGCTTTTTACGCAGGTAATTAATATACACATCTACCACATTGGTGCCCAGGTTAAAGTTAATATCCCACACGTGCTCTAATATCTGTATGCGCGATAATACCTTTTTCTGGTTTTTGATAAAGTATTCTAATAGCCGGTATTCGGTAGAGGTAAGGCTCACCCCTTCGCCGTTCAGTGTAACGGTTTTTGCATCGGCGTTTAATAACAAGCCGTCAATGGTAAATAGTTGTTCGGCCTGCTTGGCGTGGTTGTTACTCCGGCGCAGCAATGTTTTTAACCTGGCCGCCAACTCCAGCATCTGGAACGGCTTTGACAGATAGTCGTCGGCGCCGGCAGCTAAACCGGTAACAATGTTTGCAGTAGTATCCAGCGCGGTAAGCATCAGTATAGGTACTTCCTGGTCCTGTTCGCGTATTTTTCGGCAAACCTGTATCCCATCAAGTTGAGGCAGCATTACATCAAGTATAATAAGATCAAACCGGTAGCCCAAAGCCATTTCAAGCCCGGTTAAACCATTCATAGCTACGCTAACGTCAAAGCCGTGCTCTGCCAGTCCGCGCTTTATCACCGATACTACATTTGGCTCATCTTCTACTAATAATACTGTCATCAACTGCTGATTTGTGAGTTATCCGCTATCTGCTTTAGCCCAAAGAAATAAAATGCTATCAAGATGAAAACCCCAGTGCGTCAAAAAGTTTGTTTGCGGCAACTGTTTTACACAATTACAACTAAAACAGGAAGGTTTCACACGTCGGGGTTAAACTACGTTGCTGAAATTAGAATTTAATAAGAAAGGCCATCAAGATGACGGCCCGTTCAATATGTTTTCAATTTGATGTCTAAACGGCTTGCAAATAGTTGGTGGTGTAGTATAACACAATGATGATTAAACCGGCCACAATACGGTAATAGCCAAATAATCTAAATCCTTTTTGCTCCAGGAAAGTGATAAACGATTTGATAGCTAACAAAGCGACTATAAACGCTATAACACTACCGGTAAGCAGGTAGGTAATGTCTTGCTGCAATTCGGCAGCGGGGATGTTATTATGCTTGTAAAAATCGTAAAGGTCTTTCACCGTAGCGCCAAACATGGTTGGTACTGCTAAAAAGAAAGAAAACTCGGCAGCAGCTTTGCGACTTAACTTTTGAGTCATACCGCCTATAATAGAGGCTCCCGAACGTGATACCCCAGGTATCATAGCCAGGCATTGAAAAAGACCGATTTTAAAGGCAGTAAGTTTAGAAATATCTTCTTCTTCGGTAATGGTTGGTTTTTTAAACCAGTCGTCAACAAACAGTAGTACAATACCACCCAGTACAAAAGCCACGGCTACAATAAGCGGGCTTTCTAGTAAAAGGTCTATCTTCTTTTTTAATAATAAGCCAAATACCACGGCGGGTATAACGCCTATCACCAACTTTATGTAAAAGTCTATCGACTTAAAAAAACGTTTGAAATACAGCGCCACAACAGCCATAATAGCGCCTAGCTGAATTACAATTTCAAAGAGCTTTACAAAATCATTAGTGCCTATGCCCATAATGGCACTGGCTACAACCATATGGCCTGTTGATGAGATTGGTAAAAACTCGGTTAGCCCTTCAATAATAGCAAGGACGATGACGTGAATAATATTCATTGTGGTAATGAGATTGACTACTTAGCGTCAGGTGATTTTTTCAGGATAGCATAAAAGCCCAGGCCAAAGCCAGCTAACACAACAATTGGTGCAATAACAATTTTGGTAGTGCTATAAATATCTGTAGTGCCGGCCATTAGTACAAAGCCTAATGCAACAACAGCTATAGCTATTATAAACCAGATATAGTTGCCCTTGTCGAATATGAATTTTACCGGTGCCGCATCTGGTGCCGTTTTTCTTGCTGCTGATGTTGTAGTGGTCTTTGCCATCTGTATTTAATGAGTGATTACGTGAATAGTAAGTGAATGCTTTTAGTTTTCACCTTTTTGCTTACCTGTATAAATCGTATATTTTTAAACGTAGAAACTTGTTAACGGCCAAAAAGGTACTAAAGGCCGATATGAAAATGCCCAGGCCTATTACCGCTAAAAATACCACACCAAACTCCATATTGTTTTGCAAAATGATCAAATCAGGGATCTGTAAGTTAGCCAGGTAAAGCGTGCCTATTAATATGATGGTAGCTATAAGCCCGCCCAGTAAACCATGCCATATACCGTACAGTAAAAACGGTTTGCGGATAAAGCCTTTTGTTGCACCCACCAACTGCATTGATTTAATTAAAAAGCGTTGCGAGTAAATTGCCAGCCTGATGGTGTTATTGATCAAAGCTACCGATACTACCACAAATATGCCGGTAAAGGCCAGTATGATTAGGGTTATTGAAGTCAGGTTAGCGTTCATTTGATCAACCAGCGACTGTTGGTACTTAACCTCTTTTACCAGCGGGTTTTTTAGTAGCTGATCTTTAAACTTGGTGATCTCTGCATTGTTGGCAAAGTCAGCATTCAAGTAAACATCTATTGATTGCGATAGCGGGTTATAGCCCAAAAACTTTACAAAGTCTTCGCCAAGGTCTTTTTGCAGGTTACGTGCAGCCAGCTCTTTACTAACATAAACTGCTTGTTTAACAGCCGGATTGTTTTCTAACTGCGTTTGCAGCTGGCGTACGTCGGTTTCGTGCGCGGCATCGTCAACAAAAATATTAAGTACGATGTTTTCTTTTACGTACCGCGACAGGTTATTGGCGTGTACTAATATCAAGCCCAATAAGCCAACCATAAGCAATACCATAGCAATACCAAATACTGTAGATATATAAATGGTCTTAGTTTTATTTGCCGATTCGCTTACTTCAAATTCTTCCATAGCTTACTGTTAGTTTTTGCGAAATTAAGAAACACAGCCTAAAGGTAAAAGTTTATATTTCATTAATTAGCTTTTGGTTGCAGTTTAACATTATTTAACGGGGATAATGATTTGTATTTGATTTAACATTAAAATAACCGGTAGGGCATATTAGCATAGTGACTTGTCTGTATATATTTGGCGTGATGATATTTTTGACATTCTTTTTGGGCCTTACTGCTAATTTTATAGGTTATATCCCGCCCGGCAACATCAATTTAACACTGGTGCGCATAACTGTAAACCGCGGCATGCAACATGCTATGCAGTTTATCATTGCATTTTCTGTCATAGAGTTTTTCTTTACCTTTTTTATTATGCATGCGGCCAAATGGCTGGCATCGCAAGTGCATTTAGATGTTGTTATTGATTGGGTAATGTTTGCCCTGTTTGCTGTTTTAGCAGTAATTACCTGGCTTGCCCGTACCAAACCATCTAAAACAAGGTACAGCGAACATGCCAGTATTAAATACGGCGTCATACTAGGCATAGTTAACCCCATGCAGGTACCGTTTTGGATGATTTTTGGTACCTACTTGATAACGCACGAATGGATTGTAGTTGGCACCATCGCGCTAATTATCTTTAGCCTTGGATCAGCCGCCGGATCGTTTTTGTGCCTGTTTTTGTACGCCAGGTTTGCGCGGTATATTCAAAGTAAATTTGCGCTAAGCAACCGCATTTTTAATACAGCCATAGCTATTTTATTCTTCGGCTTAGCCGGATATCATTTAGTAAAGAGGGTGTTTTTGGCGGTGCAGCCGGGGGTGGAAGTTGCCCTGAAAACTTAGGCGCTGGTAGTTTCCTTGCTCTTCAAATTCCAAATCTTCTCCGCTTTTCTTCCAATCAGCCAAAACGAACCGGCCAGTATAGCGAAGAAAAGCGTTTTGTTGGTATGGTCCCAAAAGTATTCGAAGTATTTGGTGTAAATGAAAATGATGAGAAAGGTGATGCCAAATTCGCGAGATATATCGTCCTTCGTTTTTAGGCCGTACAGCAAAAAACCGATAGCAAAGGCTATGGCTATAATGCCCCAGTAAAACAGGGTGATCTGTTTGATGTGGTACCAATGATCTAAGTTACCCAAATTGCCAAAAATACTAAGCATCCACAACGAAAGAAACAAGTAGATCAAACCCACGACATACGTTTGTTCGGAGAAGTAAGTAAACCATTTTTTGTTACGTAACACCGCGCAGGCTGATACCAGCACCAGGCCGAACACCACAAAACGCAGCGGATAGTTCATCCCCAAAAAGTAATCGGTCCATTGGGTTTGAAAACCGGTTTCGGTACCAAACCAGCTACCCAACGATATTAAGGCGAATAGCCAGATAAGGCGCGATTGCATGCGCCAGCCTAAAAAGCCATAAACAAAAATAGAGAGGAGAAACAGCAAAGAATAATGGCCTGATCCGCGATCTAGAGCCTTGCCTAAATAAGCAATGCAGCAAGCGGTGAATAGTATCCCTGTAAATATTATAGCCTCGTTACTGAAAATCTTTTCCGGATGCAGCCGCTCTAACCGGCGGCCCCAATAAAAAAGGCCGGCTGCTGCTATGGCCGAGCCAATACTGATGATGATATCCGGAGTATAATACAGATTTTTAAGCCAGTTGATTACCACATCATTCACTATCAAAAAGGTAAATGATACAGCCCCGCATATGAGCGCTATCCAAAACGAGTATTTGGCCAGCCGCATCCAATCAAAGCCCTTAACTTCATAACTGTTGCGTAAAGCGTTGGCTTTTTCATCGCTCAATAAACCGGTTTTCTCCCAATGGGCAATGGTTTGATTAAGGAATTCGCTTTCGGCTTTGTCTATGTTGAGTTTAGTCATTGGTCATCGTGTAGTTAGTCACCAGGTAGCCTTGTGACTAATTATAAATATAACAAACCAGTATATTAAAGTTTTAAAATCTGGCTGATTTTATTGCCATAGCGATGGGTTTAAAAACCATCGCTACTTAGGCCAGACGTTTTAAAACTTCTTCTTTATCGCGGGCAATCTGTGCCTTCAATTCGTCGAGCCCGTTAAGCTTCATGTCGCCTCGGATAAAATTTAAAAACTCCATACGGATAGTGTCGCCATAAATCTCTTTGTCGAAATCAAATAAATTGACTTCGATGTTGCGCGTCATACCGTTAATGGTTGGGCGGCTGCCTATGTAGGCCATGCCTTTATATTCGATGTTATCGTGTTGAACCTTTACAGCAAAAATGCCATCGCCGGGTATTAGCTTATATCTTTCTTCGACGTGAATATTGGCGGTAGGATAACCTATCTGGCGGCCTATCTGATCGCCACGTATAACCTTGCCAGTAAGGAAAAAAGGATAGCCCAAAAATTGGTTGGCAAGCTCAATGTTAGCAGCCAGTAAAGCTTCGCGGATACGGGTGGAGCTTACGGCAACTTCGTTAATGTCTTGCTCTGGTATCTCTATCACATCAAAACCATATACCGGCGACAGTTGCAGCAGGTCCTTTAAACCACCACGACGATCTTTGCCAAAACGGTGGTCATAACCTATCACAATTTTTTTAGTGCCTATTTTGCTCACCAATACGTCGCGTATATAATCTTCGGGACTTTGATTGGAAAAATCGCGTGAGAAAGGAGTAATAATCAGATGATCTACATCCAGTTGTGCTAAAAGATCGGCTTTTTCATTGATGGTGTTGATCAGTTTAATGCTGTCATCCTCCGGGTGCAATATCATCCGCGGATGCGGAAAAAAAGTAAGGATAACCGTTTCGCCACCACAGGCGTCTGCCAATTCTTTTATGCGTGATATGATTTTCCGGTGCCCGTGGTGTACGCCATCAAAAGTGCCGATGGTTACCACAGCATTTTTAACCGGCTTAAAGTCATCTATATGATGATAGGTTTTCATTTAGCTAATTTCACTAATTTTTGATTCCACCGATGGCTTGTCCGCTTTTTGTTCCCTGATGAAATCTACCAGTTCCAGCACTTCCCAAGCATCTGCTAACTTAAAGTTACCGCTGCGGGTACGTGTTAATTTTGACAGGTAAGCGCCGTTATTTAAGGCTTTTCCAAAGTCGTTTACTAATGATCTGATATAAGTGCCCTTACTGCAAACTACCCTAAATTCAACTTCGGGCAGCTCAATGCGGGTAATTTCAAAGGTGCTGATAGTTACACTGCGCAGGCGCAGCTCAACTTCTTCGCCACGACGGGCCTTTTCGTATAAACGTTCGCCATCAATTTTTATAGCCGAGTGCGCCGGCGGATACTGCTGTATGTCGCCGGTAAACTGTGCACAGGCGTTGCGTACCTGGTCGTCAGTAAGGCTGCCGGTGTCAAAAGTTTGATCGGCCTCGGTTTCCATATCGTAAGATGGGGTAGTTGCACCCAAAACCATTGTGCCGGTATACTCTTTTTCTTCGGCCTGAAAAGTATCAATCTGCTTGGTCATTTTACCGGTGCAGATAATGAGTAGGCCGGTGGCTAACGGGTCAAGTGTGCCTGCATGTCCAACCTTAAGTTTCAGGGGTTTAAAAGAGTTACGCAGCTTGCCTACCACATCAAAGCTTGTCCACTTGTAGGGTTTGTTTACCAGCAGCAACTCGCCCGCGGCAAAATCAAAATCTTTGTTTTTTTGTAACGTGATATCCAATGTATGCGTATTAACCGCTGTAAAGGTAATATTTAATTTTTTGTGCTGTGTAAACGCTGCCCGCTCTTAGCGGTTTTATAAATAATATTTAAATTGCGGTCCCAATTATGACGAACCAAATAATAGAGTGCGTACCCAATTTTAGCGAGGGTGTAGACCGCGAGATCATCAGCAGGATTACTGACGAGATAGCGTTGGTAGATGGCGTTAAACTATTGAATGTAGACCCCGGAAAAGACGCAAACCGTACGGTAGTAACCTTTGCCGGCGAACCAGCAGCCGTTATAGAAGCTGCCTTTAGCGCTATCAAAATGGCCGGAGAGCTGATAGATATGCAAACGCAAAAAGGCACGCATCCCCGTATGGGCGCTACTGACGTTTGCCCATTAATTCCGGTAAGCAACATTACTTTAGATGAAACCGGCGAATACGCACTTCAACTGGCGCGCAAGGTGGGCCAGGAGTTGCAGATCCCGGTTTACTTATACGAGCATTCGCAAACAAACGCTAAACGGAACAATTTGGCGGCTATAAGAGCAGGCGAATACGAAGGGTTTTTCAAAAAAATAAAGCTGCCTGCATGGCAGCCTGATTTTGGCCCGGCGGAAATGGATGCCAAACGAGGCGCCACCGTAATAGGCGCGCGCGACTTTTTAATAGCCTACAATATCAATTTAAATACCTCATCAGTAACCGTTGCCAATGAGATTGCCCAACAGGTTAGGGAGACGGGAAAAATAATTATTGGAGAAAATGGAAAAGAACGTATCCCTGGCGCATTAAAATACGTAAAAGCCATTGGCTGGTATATGGAGGAGTATAAAAAGGCCCAGGTATCTATGAATTTAACCAATATTGCTGTGACGCCTATACACCAGGTGTTTGATGAAGTACAGGCTAAAGCCGACGCGCTTGGCGTTAAAGTAACCGGCAGCGAGTTAATAGGTATGATACCTTTAAAAGCCATGAAAGATGCGGGGCAATATTTTTTACAAAAGCAGGGCATAACTTATATTACCAGCGAAGAGAAATTGATTGCTGCCGCCATTGAGGCAATGGGTTTAAATGAGTTGGCGCCCTTTAACCCCCGGCAGCGTATTATTGAATACCTGATCTAATTGTTAGTTTCCAAACTGAACAGGATTTTAAACGGGAGTATTTATATTCAATTTAAGAATTATATTTATAAATAATTAAAGTTTGTAACACAATTTAAGCCTAAAACAAGCGTTTTTTTGAGCGTTATTGCAAATGAATATCACTAAACGAATACCCCTACTAGTAGGATTTTTATTGTTGCTGTTGGCAGTAGTGCCAGTTATGGCGCAAGGTGTTGCTGCGCCCGCTGAAAGTGAAAAGGCTAAAAAAGCTTTTAACGAACTATTGGCAGAAACTGGTATGACGTTTGTTTTTCCTGAAGGATTCAAAGAGGTTAAAGTACCAAGTACCGACGCGTTGCCATTTTGCTACGGAATGGGGCTACCTGGCCAGGAGTTTGAAATCTGGCTGCGCCTATCAACTCAAAAAGAAGGCGAAAAGCTTTTGGCCGATAAAAATATTCACGTATCATCTCCCGATTCGTTATATGCACATTTGGCGCAGGACCAAATCCCCGCATTTACCTCTGAAAAGGGATTTTTAAGGCGGAGATTACCGGATTACATATTACGCAGATATAATGCCGACGCAGGTAGCACTTACCTGTTAAATATCGACGATAGCAGACTTACCAAGCATTACAAATACGCCCTGTTAACCGTTTTGCAAAAAAATCAGGCAGGTGTAGTAATGGCTGTTTGTTTTACCAACGAGAAAGGCCCTGAGTTTTTTAAAACCATGGGCATGGCGGCCAGCTGTATGAAATTTAAAGATTAGTATGTGTTAATGATTGGTAGTTAAAGACTAACGCTCATTAAATGGATATCAGACTTTGTCGCTTTTTTATTGCATCTTTCTACTCACCAGTCACTGACTAACCTTTAATCTTCAATCACTAATCTTTAAAAGCATTATGTGGATAAGTTGAGATTTTTTCACTCGCATTTGCGCCGCTAAACTTTATTTTTGCAATAGGCGCCATTTTCTGCGCCCCGGCTAGTAAATACGTGTACAATTATGGCAGAACCAGTAAATTACAGTGAAGACAGTATCCGATCGCTTGATTGGAAAGAGCACATCCGTCTTCGCCCCGGTATGTATATTGGTAAGTTAGGTGACGGATCTGCCTATGACGATGGGATATATGTATTACTGAAAGAGATAGTAGACAACTCGATAGATGAGTTTGTAATGGGTTCGGGCCGCAGCATTGATATCAATATCAGCGATCATAAGGTTGCCGTACGCGATTATGGGCGCGGTATCCCTTTGGGTAAGGTGATTGATTGCGTCTCAAAGATTAACACTGGTGGTAAGTACGACAGCAAGGCATTTCAAAAATCGGTAGGCTTAAATGGTGTGGGTACCAAGGCGGTTAACGCTTTGTCAGCTTCATTCACTGTACAATCATACCGAGATAACCGTACTAAGATAGCGGAGTTTGCCAAAGGGGAACTAGTGCGCGATGAGCCCGAAAAAGAAACCTCGCAACGCAATGGTACAGCCATTAACTTCTTCCCCGACGAAGATATCTTTCGTCACTACAGGTTTATCCCAGAGTTTGTAGAGAGCATGGTCTGGAATTATGTTTACTTAAACTCTGGCCTGACGGTTAATTTCAATAATCAAAAGTATTTTTCAGAGCGCGGATTGTATGATCTTTTAACAAAAAAGACCAACAATTCAGAAACACTACGTTATCCAATTATCCACTTAAAGGGCGAAGATATTGAGATAGCTATGACGCATGGCCAGCAATATGGCGAAGAGTATTACTCTTTTGTTAACGGCCAAAACACGACACAGGGCGGCACGCACCAGGCAGCTTTTCGCGAGGCTATAGTGTCCACCATTCGTGATTTTTATAAAAAGACTTTTGAACCTGCAGATATCCGTGCCTCAATAGTTTCAGCTATCGCGATAAAGGTGCAAGAGCCGGTTTTTGAGTCGCAAACCAAAACCAAATTAGGCTCGCAAAACGTTGGTCCCGAGGGCCCATCAGTACGTACTTTTATCGGTGATTTTGTAAAGCGGGAACTTGACAATTATTTGCACAAAAACCCTGCTACTGCGGATGCGTTGCTAAAACGTATTTTGCAGTCTGAACGCGAGCGTAAAGATATTGCCGGCATTAAAAAACTGGCTAACGATCGTGCCAAAAAAGCATCGCTACATAACCGTAAACTGCGCGATTGTAAACTGCATTTTGAAGATACCCACGAGCGTAAACAAGATACTACGTTATTCATCACAGAGGGCGACTCGGCTAGCGGGTCTATCACCAAATCTCGCGATGTGATGACGCAGGCGGTATTTAGCTTAAAAGGTAAACCCTTAAATTGCTATGGCCTCACCAAGAAAGTTGTATATGAGAACGAAGAGTTTAACCTGCTACAACATGCCCTTAATATTGAAGACGGCATTGATGGCTTACGCTACAACAACATAGTTATAGCTACGGATGCTGATGTTGACGGTATGCACATCCGTTTGCTGTTAATGACTTTCTTTTTGCAGTTTTTCCCTGACGTGGTAAAAGCCGGACACGTGTTTATATTACAAACACCGCTGTTTCGCGTACGTAATAAAAAGGAGACTATCTATTGCTATAGCGACGAAGAACGTCGTAACGCGATTGCAAAATTAGGTTCAAAGCCAGAGATAACCCGTTTTAAAGGTTTGGGCGAGATCTCGCCTGACGAATTTGGCCTGTTTATTGGCAAAGACATACGCCTTGACCCCGTGATTTTGAAAGATGCCAATATTAAAGGGCTGCTTGAATATTTTATGGGCAAAAATACACCTGCCAGGCAGCAACACATTATTGGCAATCTGCGGGTAGAGAAGGATGACGAAAGCGTTAACCCTATAATTGTAGCGGACGAAGCGTTGGGGGTAGCGGTATAAATTTAAAACGAATTTATTAAATTCGAAAGGAGCTGGTTTGGACCGGCCGCCTGATTTTTTAAAATGGAACGCACTTATAATATTCCCTTGTTCTAAAAGACAGGGGATTTCTTTTATATAAACTTTACGCAGCTATTTATGTTGAGTGAAGACAATTAGGACGATGACAAACCACGAAATCAAAATATCATTCCAGGAATACACTTCGGTACAAGAACTCGAGTCCGCTGATCGTCAACTTTGTGCGGAGGCTGTAAAGGCGATGGATAATTCGCATTCGCCTTATTCAAAATTTAGGGTGGGCGCCGCATTGCTATTAAAAAGCGGTAAGGTGATTTATGGCAGTAACCAAGAAAATGTGGCTTATCCCTCAGGACTTTGTGCCGAGCGGGTGGCGTTGTTTCATTGGGGAGCCAATCATCCTGATGATCCAATTGTCAGCATGGCTGTTACTGCTCATACCGATGAATTCGAACTAAAGAAACCTATTACCTCATGTGGCTCGTGCCTGCAGGTACTAGCCGAATGCGAAAAAATGCAACGTGAGCCGGTAAAAGTGATCTTGTTTGTCGCCAACGGTCCGGTTTGGGTAACTAACGGAATAGAAAGCTTTTTGCCATTCCTGTTTTTTGAAGACAGGTTATCCTAAAAACTAAAAAGGCTCCTGGTAAACCCGGAGCCTCTTAACTATAAACAAAACTAAACTAAATTATGCCAGCGTTTCAATCTTGGTGATCGTTGCGTCCTTGTTATTTGAAATCGTGATCAGGTTAGTGCGGGTATAACCTTCAAATTTCATAGTTACTTTTACTACCGTTCCATTAAAGCCTTCCTCCATAATGGTAGTGTTAACTTCGCAAGCTTGTTTAACGTTAGCATTTGCTTTTAACGACTCGAGGATTTGCTTTTTATTTAAATTAAACTCCTTTTCGCCGCGATGTAAAGTGTGTTTAACGTCCCTGTGAAGTATGTTTTCCACGCCGTCAATTTTGCCTTGCGTTAAAGCGGCTACATACATATTTATTACTTCCTCTTTTGATAATGATGCTGCAGATTTTGCTGCGAAAGTGGCTGTGCTTACTACTAGCAGTGCTAAGCCTAAGAATATTGTTTTTAAAGTTTTCATACTATTGGGTATTTAAGGTTGTTGTTTTTTTTAATACATCTATAAGACACCGGCAGTTATCCAAACGTTACAAACAAAAAATAAATAATTTTACATTTAACTAAAATTGTAACTATTCAGGTTAAAATTGGTTAAAACAATTAAAAACAGGGTTATCAACAAATTTGGCTTAGGATTTCGAAAATTAAGAGGTTGTCCACAAAG
>NZ_JBHUON010000016.1:0-103837 GCF_042686155.1 Mucilaginibacter antarcticus
CCTGGTCAGTTTGCCCCGGAATGGGGTGGTCAATTTGACGCGGAATCAATGGTCACATTCCGCCGGAATCAGGTGGTCAATATCAGCGGTATATCCACATAAAGCGATTAACGAAGTCTTTGAAGATTACAACCTTTCTGCATACCGAACAATTTTATACCAATGGCTTGAATTTGGATTGTCAGCCAGTGCCGCCAATGAATTTATTGATACTATAGATTTAATTCAAGTATATGAAAACCTGCAAACGCTTTACAATGCGGCATGGCAAATCCATCAGCAACCCACCGCTGAATCTTCAGTATTAACAAACGATTTGGTAGGGATAAGTGATAATTTAATAGTTAATAACAGTGTATCCCTTTATACTCTAAATACCACAATTGAAATCCAGCAACAGAAAATTATTAGTAGCGTTGTGGCAAAAATTAAACAAAAAGTTTCCTCTGTTCAGGCTATCCGGTATCTGGGCCAAACACCGGTAATTTCCGAAAGCATCTTTCTTTTAGTGTTAATTGACGATAACGACCAAAGGCAATTACAATGCATTGCCAGTACTATTGAAGATAGTTGCCGTAATATTGCGCCTGTTACTGCATTAGTGCACCGCCCGTCCAGATTAAGCAGGCCCAGCGGTGATAATTTGTTTTTTAGCAATGCTTTTAAATGCCCTTTAATATACCTATCAGGCGAAGTGCTTTTACCGTCTGTAACGGTATTGGATCACTGCTTAAGGGAAAAGGAACTGTTCATCTGGCAGAGGTGGATGGAGCAGGGTAAAGACTTTTTAAAAGGAGCAGCGTATTACTTGAGTGTAGGCGCTAATAACGCTGTACTTTTTTCTTTAGGCCAAGCCGCCGAATGTTTCTTGATCGCTATTATCAGGGTCGTTAACGGCTATACCACAAACATCCATAACCTCTCAACATTGGTAAATATCACAAGAATGTTTACGCAGGATATCGCAGATATTTTTAATCTGGACAATCAGGAAAGCCTGCAACTTTTTAATGTGTTGAAACATGCCTATATCAATGTGAGATATAAAGATAGCTATGTGATAGAAGTACATTCTGCAGTTGCATTGTATCCATATATCACAAAACTGTTGGCAGTTGTGGAACAGGTCTATCAAAAGCATTTGATGATAAATACCTTGTAGGCTTAAATTGGGAGGATTGCAGCTGCGGCAAGCAGCTCATTACATTACGCGTTATCACGCTATATTCATTCCCCGCCAGCCTCGCTGAGAAAGCAAGAGTGTTGCTCCTACCTCGCAACACACTTGCGGAAGAAAGTTCTTCGTTATGATCCTAAAAACTCATACAATGGAAAAATTAACTTTTGAACAATTGCCCGAGGCAATTGCATTGCTACTGGAAAAAGTAAAAAGGATAGAATTTTTGCTGGCAAAAGGAAAAGGAGCTGACGACCAGTTCAAACAAATGCTAACGACCAATTAAGCGGCAGAATACATGGGCGTATCTTTGTCCAAAATGTACAAGATGACACATCGGAGGGAATTACCGGTTTATAAGCCATCAGGTGGAAGGGTTTACTTAAGGCGAGAGGATATAAATGATTACTTATCTAAAAACAGGTTGATGTCTCAGGACGAGATAGAAAAGGAGGCCATAAACTATGTTATACGAAACCCACGGAAGCATTAATAATCTTTTAGTTCATGCTGTACTAACGGTGATATATTTTGACCGGCAATTCTGATGGGGTTTCCTGAGTGGCTTTTACTAATGGTGATATTTATAGCGTCTTACAAAACCTACAAGACGCAGAATTATTGGCTGGATAAGCAAGTAGCTAAAGGCATCAAATGGCTCCGCTCAAAAATTCGCCCAAAGTGACATTCACAAAAAGTCCTGCTTATAACTTATTAGTTATTCTAATAAAACTATTCAACCACAATGCCTATCGTTGCATTGCACCGCAATCACAAAATTAGCCCAGCCGCTAAATAGTAAAGGGCATGTAAATGGCGATTATTGTTTTGGAGGGTAGCGCCACCCTTGACAATTTAGCGGCTTAGCACTGCCGGTTGTTTAAGCGGAGCAATGGCTACCTCTGTTTAATTATAAGACTTTATTTATCGGTAGTACCGAAAAGCTTGTCAAATGCCTATCGCCCGTTTCCCGAACGTTGCTCCTTTTACAACGGGACAATGGAAACAGGAACAAAGGGAAAGCGGAAAATAACATCAGCTGAGGCTGTCAGAATATTACAGAAATCAGGGATGGAGATAGATGAAAAAAAAGCGGAAGAAGTCTTGGATTTGATGTATTTTTTAGCTAAATTGATTGTAAATCAGAACTTTAAGACATGAGAACAGCAGACTTATATATCAGGGTAAGCACAGATGAACAAGCCGATAAAGGTTATTCTCAAAGAAGCCAGGAAGAGGTGTTATTAAAATATTGCGAAATCAATAAGATACAGGTCCGTAAGATCATCTTCGAGGATCATTCAGCTAAAACGTTCATCCGCCCGGAATGGACAAAGCTGCTTTCCTTTATTCGCCAGCATAAAAATAAGACTGACCTGGTGCTGTTTACCAAGTGGGACCGCTTCAGCCGTAATGCTCCCGATGCTTACCAAATGATCGCAACTTTGAAAAAGCTTGGAGTTGAACCACAGGCCATTGAACAGCCGCTTGATATGGAAGTCCCTGAGAACAAAATGATGCTGGCAATCTATTTAACAGCACCGGAAATTGAAAACGACAGAAGGGCTTTAAATGTCTTCTACGGCATGCGCAGGGCTAGGAAAGAAGGCCGTTATATGGCCACCGCGCCGGTGGGATATAAAAACAGGACGTTGGATGGTGGCAGGAAAACCATCGTTCCCCACGAACCGGCAGCTTCCGTCTTGCAATGGGCATTTGACGAAGTAAGTGTCGGTCAAACTACCGTTGTAGAGATCTTTCGGCAGGCAAAGGCAAAAGGTTTGCCTTGCAGCAAGAACAACTTTTGGCACGCTCTGCGTAATCCTGTTTATATAGGCAAAATTGTCATTCCTAAATTGAAAGAAGAAGAATCCTTTATGGTTGACGGCTTACATGAGGCGATTATTAAACCAAGCGTCTTTTACGTGGTACAAGATGTGCTGGAAGGACGTAAACGGAATTTGAAGACCAAGATAGTAACCCAGGACATGCTGGCCTTAAAAGGCTTTATTTGCTGCCCTACTTGTGGCAAGGTATTAACAGGGAGCGCATCAAAGGGACGAAATGCACATTATCATTACTACCACTGTAATTCAACCTGTGGGTACCGGACACGCGCGGAAGAAGCTAACACCATCTTTGAAAATCACCTGAAAGAATACAACTTAAGTGCAGATGCTGCAACGCTTTTTAAAACCGTGATACTGGACGTTTATAAAAGCGAGCACCAAACTACAGGCAGCAGCAGAAAGCAGTTTATAGATCGGATAACAGCGTTAAACAACAAAGTAACCAAAGCGAGGGAACTGTTGTTAAACGATGATATAGATGCTGCCGATTTCCGTGCAGTTAAAGTGGAAGCCGAGCGGGAAATCATTGTTCTGGAGAGTAAGATAAGCGATTTGAGAAGTAACAATATGAGCGTTAGCGAAGTAGAAAAAACGCTGGATTCAGCAATGGTAAAGCTTACCGCTATTGATGCAATATATTGTAAATCTGATCATTACGGGAAGCGAAAATTAATTGGTTCGATATACCCCGAAAAATTCACATTTGAAGATTTGAAAGTTCGAACCGCTAAAACGGGTGAGATATTTAGTTTTATTTATCTGATAAACAAGGAGTTACGAGGGCAAAAAAAAGGGACAAACGATATATTTTTTCGTTTGTCCCAAGGGGTGATCCCATCTGGATTCGAACCAGAGACCTACAGATTAGAAATCTGTTGCTCTATCCAGCTGAGCTATAGGACCATCACTAAAAGCGGATTTTGATTGCGAAATCAAAAAACGATTTTGTGGTGCAAATATGCAAAAATCTGTGAAAAGTAGACCGAAATTTTTTCTTTTATTATTGCGCCCACACATCCTATCAGAACCGCAAGCCGGGTTTAATACTTTTTCTACACAGGGCAACTAATTACTACTGTACTTCTGTCACTTAGGTTGAGACTAAATATAACCTTTAAAAAACAAAAGGCACTGATTTAAATTTACAACCAATTGAGAAAGGTTGTCAAGACGCACAAAGTACTTCTTGCATGGCGGCCAATTTTAAATCATGTTGTTGTTTAAAGTACGAAGGAGATTCTCCTGTAACTTTTTTAAATTGGGCAGATAAATGCCCTACACTACTATAATGCATTTTCCATGATATTTCAGTCAAATTAAGCTCATTTAAAACGAGAAACTTTTTTACCCGCTCGATTTTTTGCATAATCATAAATTGCTCTACAGTTATACCCTGCTCCTTTGAAAATAGGTTTGCCAGATAGGTATAATCTAATTTTAATTTATGTGTAAGATAGTTAGAGAAATTTATTTTTATCGGGATATCATCATTATGTATCAATTCGTTAATTACGCTTTTTATCCGCTCTATAAGGATAAATTTTTTATTGTCCAACAATTCTAGTCCGCAAATCAACAACTGTGTACGGATTTGCGCTAATCTCTCCGTTGAAATTAATCCAGATACGTCGACCCTGCCATAGTCTATTGAATTACACGTGAAGCCAAGCTTTTCCAATTCAAGCTGCAATACAATTTTACAACGAAGGTTTGACATGTTCTTGATATAGATAATCATAATAGTTCATTTTCAAAGTTGACCGTTTGTCTGTCAACACCTTCCTTTATACGAAGAAATGTCGAATTTGGTTAGCCGTTTTAGGATGATTTGGAGATACAAAGCTGTCGTGGGTTCCTTGTGGGAAACCCCGGTTCTATATACTGCCTTTAAGCGTAGCGCCTGTATGGTGGTGTGAGGCTAACTTTGCGAAGAGAATTATCTGACACTGCTACAGTTAGTTGATTAGTTGACATTTTGGTGCAGTTTGGTGCACTTACATCGGAAATATTACAAATACTTCTTGAGGGCTTAATTTGGCGGGTTCACCTACAGATTACAAATCTGTTGCTCTTATCCAGCTGAGCTATAGGACTATCACTTTTGTGGTGCACATATGCAAAAATCTGTGAAAAATAGACCGAAATTTTTTCTTTTATTAATTTGATGGCTTTTGTAAACTTATTATTCCGTCATTGGTTAATGTTATGTTAATCCTAATAAAATGTTAACCTAAACCATATAAAAGGCACATTTTTTTTATTACAAGTGTATAAATTACAATTAGAAATTATACATTTAGCGACTATTTAAAAAAACCAAAAGGTATGATCATTATTGCTGACGGCGGCTCAACTAAAACGAACTGGTGTTTACTAAACGATGAAGGGGTAAAAGTTTACTTTAACACAGAAGGCTACAACCCATATTTTTCTAGCATTGAGTACATCATTAACTCGTTAAACGAAAGTTTGCCAACTGATCTTGAAAAAGATAACATTACAGAGGTAAACTATTATGGCGCAGGTTGCTCTACCGAAGAGAAGCGTAACCATGTTAAAGAAGCCATGAGCGTGGTTTTTACCAAAGCTCAGGTAAACATTGGCCATGATTTATTAGCTGCCGCACGTGCATTGCTGGGCAGAAACGCCGGTTTTGCGGCAATATTAGGTACGGGTACCAATACCTGCCTTTATGATGGTAAAGACATTATTCATAACATTGACTCGGGCGCTTACATCTTAGGTGATGAAGGTAGCGGTTGCTACATCGGTAAAAAATTATTAACCGATTACATACGTGGTTATATGCCGGAAGCTGTACGCGAGCTGTTCTGGGAAACCTTTAAGTTAACACCTGATGATGTTAATGAGCAGGTGTACACCAAGCCTTTAGCTAACCGATTTTGCGCCAGCTTTAGTAAATTTGTGTACGATAACAATGTTAATATACAATACTCACGTAACCTGGTTAAAACTTCGTTCGAAGATTTCTTTAAAAACCTGGTAACGCAATATCCTGATTTTCAAAAATATACTTTTAACTGTATCGGTTCTGTTGGTTACAACTTCCGCAACGTGTTAGAGGAAGTTTGTAAAGAAAACGGTATGGAAGTAGGCAACATCATTCGTTCGCCTATAGACAACCTGGTGAAGTTTCACCAGGAGCTGGCTACAGAAGCGCAATAGGCTTTGAAAATTAGTAATTGAAGATTAAATATTAGTGGTCGCGATGTTTAGGCATCGCGACTTTTTTTGTTCTAAAAAGTACTTAAACAACAAATGCAGACTTATTTGATCTGCATTTGTTGTTTTTCCTGAACCTACAGCCCAATTGTCAATCGTTAATAACCAATCTTACTCAGCCGTTAACTCGTTCTGAAATATCTTAGCGTACTTGCGTTTGTCAAACTTATAAAGTTTCGCCGCACGATACGATACACCTTTTTGTTTTTCAACCAGCTCCTTTAAAAAGCCGTAGCTCAGCATTTTTTTACGGAAGTTGCGTTTGTCAAGCTTCTTATCCAGTATAGCCTCGTACAACCCCTGCAACTGGGTAAGGGTAAACTTTTCAGGCAACAGATCAAACGCTATGGGCTGATGGTTTAAGCGGCGCCGTATTTTGGCAAAGCCTTTGTTAAAAATGTCGGTATGGTCAAACGCCAGTTTAGGCAAATCGCTGACCGGGTGCCAAATAGCTTTACGGGCCAGGTGAGCCGTTGGTCTTAATTCTTTTTGGCTGTTAACGCGTATAAGCGCGTAGTAGCCAACAGTAATTACACGGCCCTGCGGGTGGCGGTTAACCTCGCCAAAGGTATGAAACTGTTTCATTGGCAGGTCGCGCAGGCCCGTAAGCTCATAGAGTATACGGTCGGCAGCATCATCAAGGCTCTCGTCTTGTTTTACAATGTATCCCGGTAGGGCAAACCAGTCTTTAAAAGGCTCGTCGCCACGTTCAATCAATAGTATTTTCAGCACCCCGGCTTCAAACCCAAAAATCAAACAGTCAATAGAGAATATTGACTCAAATACCGGTAATTTCTCTTCCAAAATAGCGTTGTAGTTAAAATGTTATTTTATACTGTAAATACTTTACTGGCTCAAAAATAAATAAAAATAAATTTAACGGTGTAATTTTCACACCTTATATTCGTGCAAAAATTTTTTGACTAATAAGATGAGTAAAATTTCTAAGATCGGGGTACTTACATCAGGCGGCGACGCACCGGGCATGAACCCGTGTATCAGGGCGGTTGTACGTACTGCGTTATATAACGGCTTAGAGGTAGTAGGCATTAAACAGGGTTACAAAGGCATGATAGAGAACGATATGTATCCTATGCAAGCCCGCTCTGTAAGTAACATTTTAAACTTAGGTGGTACTATTTTAAAAACTGCGCGCTGCCTGCCTTTCCGTACGGATGAAGGCCAGGAGGCGGCCTATCAAAATATCAAAGCCCAGGGAATTGATGGCCTGGTGGTAATTGGTGGCGACGGTACTTTTACCGGCGCGCTGCGTTTCTCTCAAAAATATCCGGATATAGCCGTTATTGGTATCCCCGGCACTATTGATAATGATCTTTACGGCTCAACCTATACTTTAGGCTTTGATACCGCCACCAATACTGTTATTGAAGCTATTGACAAGATACGCGACACTGCCGACTCGCACGACCGTTTATTCTTTGTCGAGGTAATGGGTCGCGATTCGGGTGCTATTGCCCTGCGCGCAGGTATATCCTGCGGTGCCGAGGCAATATTACTTCCCGAAAAATCAACTGCTATTGATGAGCTGATACGACACTTAAAAGCAGGCGAATCAAAAAAGAAATCATCAAGTATCGTTATTGTTGCCGAAGGTGACAAAAGCGGTGGTATTTATGATTTAGCTAAAGCTGTACAAAAAGAAGTTACCAATTATGATATTAAAGTTGCTGTACTTGGCCACCTGCAAAGGGGCGGGGCACCAAGCAGCTTTGATCGCGTTTTAGGTAGCCGTATGGGATATGCGGCGGTTAATGCCTTAATAGCCGGCGAGAGCCAAAAAATGGTTGGTCTTGAGGCTAATCACATCAAGTTAACACCGCTTTCTGAGGCATTGAGTCATCACGACTTTAAGTTAGAGGCAGACCTATTACAAATGGTGGAGGTGCTTTCTATATAATGATCGCGGTTGTATATAGCGGTTCAAATCATGCAGACTGGCGCTTGTCAGAAAAAGGAAAAACTGTTGCGTCTTTTAAAACCAATGGTATAAACCCTTATTTTATTGATGAAAAGCACATTATACAGATCCTTAATAAAAATATAAACCTGATACATCATGCCGAAGGGATAAAGCGCATTTATTTTTTTGGCGCGGGTTCATCATCTAAAGCACTGCAGGCAGTAGTGCATAATGCTTTTACAGAGTTTTTTAAATTTGCCAGGATCTCGGTATCGCATGATATTGATGGTGCTGCTATTGCGTGCTGCCGTAACACGCCGGGTATAATTGGTATATGCGGCAGCGGATCAAACGCTGGTTGGTTTGACGGTAAAAAGGTTAAGCCTAACAATTACGGTTTGGGCTATATCTTAGCCGACGAAGGATCGGGCAATTGGTTGGGCAGGCAATTGATCAAGGCTTTTATGAACGAAACGCTGCCCGAGCATCTGCGCAAAAAATTTATTCATAAGTTTGAGGCCGATCGGAAGACCTTGCTGGAGAAAGTATACCGCCAAAAACAAACAGCGCTTTACCTAAGTTCGTTTAGCGAATTTTATATAGAGAATCAAGGCGATGAGTATCTGAAAAGCGTCATAAAAAGCGGTTTTAATAAACTTATAACCACATACTTGTTACCTTTACATAAGCAACACCCGGGTGCGTCATTGCACTTTGAGGGTTCTGTAGCATTTGCTTTTCAGGATTACCTGCAGGAAGCGGTTGCCGAGGCCGGGTTGACAGTTGCGGGGATTATAAAAGAGCCTATAAACAATCTATTAACGTATTACTCAAATAAAAATTAGAAAAATCATGAAAATAGGAATTAACGGTTTCGGCCGTATTGGACGCCTGGCTTTTAGAGCCGCAGTTGAAAGACCCGACATTGAAGTTGTTGGTATTAATGATCTTGTTGAGCCTGACTACATGGCTTACATGTTAAAATACGATTCGACCCACGGTCAGTTTAAAGGTACTATCGCTGTTGAAGGTGGCCATTTGGTCGTTAACGGTAAAACTATTCGCGTAACTGCAGAAAAAGACCCGGCTAACCTTAAATGGGGTGATGTTGGTGCTGAAGTTATCATTGAGTCAACCGGTTTATTTTTAACTATTGACACTGCACAAAAACACATTGACGCCGGTGCTAAAAAAGTAGTTATGAGCGCGCCAGCAAAAGACGATACCCCTACCTTTGTAATGGGTGTTAATCATAAATTGTTAAGAGCCGATCAAAATATCGTATCAAACGCTTCATGTACTACTAACTGTTTAGCGCCAATAGCTAAAGTATTAAATGATAAATTTGGTATCGAAGAAGGTTTGATGAGCACTATCCACGCGGTAACTGCTACTCAAAAAACTGTTGATAGCCCGTCGTCTAAAGACTGGAGAGGTGGCCGTGGTGCTTACCAGAACATCATCCCTTCATCAACAGGTGCTGCTAAAGCAGTAGGTTTAGTATTGCCTGAGTTGAAAGGTAAATTAACAGGTATGTCATTCCGCGTGCCGGTTGCCGACGTTTCTGTAGTTGATTTAGTTGTACGTTTAAAAACTCCTGCTACTTACGAAGACATCAAAAATGCAATGAAAGAAGCGTCTGAAGGCGATCTTAAAGGTATTTTAGGTTACACAGAAGACGAAGTAGTATCTGAAGACTTTAAAGGCGACGCACGCACATCAATATTTGATGCAAAAGCAGGCATTGCCCTTAACAACAACTTTGTTAAAGTGGTATCATGGTACGATAACGAATGGGGTTATTCAAACAAATTGATTGACTTAGTACAAGAGATCGGTAAATTATAATACACCCCAGTCCCCTAATGGGATAGAGGTTCAAAAAGAAAAGCCCCCGAAATTTCCGGGGGCTTTTCTTTTTGCAATTACTTTTTTAGCCCTTTTTAGAGGCAGAATGCTTATGCTTGCTGAATAGAAGCATTCAGATCATTCGATACGCCTTTAGCTTTCGATTTAGCGTTTTCTAAATGATTTTCGGCGTCGTTAGCTACGTCACTTGATTTTGATTTTACGTCGTCGCTGATACCATCACGGAAGTTATAAAGGTCATTAGCAGCGTCGCTATATTTTGATTTTACCTTGTCGGCAAGGTTGGTTCCATATTCTTTGATACTGTCTGTAGCTGTCTGCGCTTTTTCTTTCGCTTTGCTTACCGCGTCATTTAGATAATCAGAAATGTCGTTACGCGTATCTTCGCCACGTTCCGGGGCTAATAATAAGCCTAATGCTGCACCAGCGGCGGCACCTATTAATAAGGCTGCAATAAGTTTTCCTTGATCTTTCATGTTGTCTTTCTGTTTTGTAGTTGATAAATAGTTTACAACAACAATGCCAAAACACAATTATATTATTAATAAGGCGGGGATATAAGTATACCAGAAAAAAACCGGCTGTTTTGTAGCATTTACCAAACTATTTTCAAAAAGTAGGGCACAAAAAAACACCCGCCTTACAGACGGGTGTTTCAATACGAATTAAAATATTATAATTAAATAACTTTTACATTTACCGCATTAAGACCTTTTCTGCCGTTCTCTACTTCGAACTCAACTGAATCGTTTTCACGGATTTCATCGATTAGGCCTGTTGAATGAACAAATACGTCGGCACCACCTGCGCTAGGTGTAATAAAACCGAATCCTTTTGTTTCGTTAAAAAATTTAACTGTTCCTTGTTTTTGCATTATTATATTTATTAAAGTGCGCAAGGTACGCTAAATATTTGGCACTCATGTAATATAAGCGTAATTAATTAGAAAGGTACATATAACTTAAGCTACTATGGATAGTGGGCCGTTAATGGTATTTTCAGAATCTTTTACAATTTCGCAGATTTTTTCATCAAGTTCCTTCACGGTTTTTTCAAGCATATCAAGGTATTCTGGATTGCCATTTTGCTGCTCCATTTTTATCAGCGCCATAATACCCAATAATGAGGCAACCGGGCGCCGTAATTCGTGCGATTGTATAATTGCTATGCGTATAAGTGCTGCATTTTGTATGTTGATCTTCTCCTGCTGCTTGATACGTTCAGTAATATCTGTCGAGTTTAAAGCTACGCCGATGACGTTTTTAGATTTATCTTTTATCGGCACAAAGGCCAACTCTTTCCAACTATCGTGCTTAGTGCCCGGGCGCATGTTCCACTCGTGTTTGATGGTTTTGCCCGAAAATGAACTGCGAAATAAATGTTCAAAAGGGCCTGTAACGCCGTTGTCGGCATATTCTAATATTGAAACACCAACCTTTAAACTTTTGCCGTAGGTAGTACGGGTAAATATGGCTGCTGCGCGGTTAAACGCCAAAACTTTTAAGTTTGGGTCAACAAGTATGTGGGTGTCCTTTGACGAATCGAATATCGCGTTAAGCTTTAACTTATGCTCCTCAATAATAAGCGCTTGATTACGGGCTTCCTCCTGTTGGCCTTCAATGTTTTGGAGGTTATAGTTTAGCTCCATCAAATTCATTACCTGTTTAGACAATACCGTCAATGTTTGTTGTTGCAAGGGGGTAAGTTCACGCGGTTCAAAATCAATCACACATAAACTACCTATTGCTTGCCCGTCTTTAGTCGTAAGGGTAGCCCCCGCGTAAAAGCGGACATTTGGTTCGCCTGTAACTAAGGGGTTGTTACAAAACCGTTCGTCGATGCTGGCATCATGCACCATTAACAAATCCGGCTGTTGTATAGTGTAATTGCAAAATGATAACTCGCGGTTGGTGCAATCAATATCAACACCTTTGCTGGCTTTAAACCACTGCGTGTCTTCGTCTAATAACGTAATTAGCCCTACAGGCACGTTGCAGCTATCGGCGGCTAAGTTTATAATATCATTCAGATCTTTAACAACTGCCTCATCAAGCTGTTTAAACCTGTTCACTGCCTCAAGTCGGTAAAGTTCGCTCATCGTATAGTTATAATATCAGTTGTGTCTACTAACATACGATTTGGGCTTTAATATAGTTTCAGTTTGCAGGCTCAAATACCCCTTTCTTGTGTAACGTTTACACTACAAAACTTTCGTTATAGTTAGCTGCTGAATTTTTAAGAAAATTTAGAGGTCGCTACCGCTGTATTTACTTTTAAAAAATTGCCTTTTAAGCTAAATTGAATATTTTTGAAAAACGTAATTATTTATACCCAGTTATACTATGAGAGCATTTCTTTTTGATTTAAACGGCACCATGATAGACGATATGAGCTACCACGCCCGCGCCTGGACCAAATTGGCAAATGGCGATCTTGGAGGCAACTTTAGCCCTGCCGACATAAAGCGTGAGATGTATGGTAAAAACCCGGAGGTAATGGTTCGGATGTTTGGCAAGGACAGGTTTAGTGCAGATGAGATGCGTACATTATCAATGAACAAGGAAAACTATTACCAGGCCGAGTACCTGCCTGATTTAAAACTGATAGACGGTTTGGAGGACTTTTTAGCGGCCGCTAAAAAAGCCGGCATACCCATGGCTATTGGTTCGGCGGCTATTCCTTATAATATCGACTTTGTATTGGACAATTTGAACATAAGGCACTACTTTGAAGCTGTTGTAAGCGCCGACGATGTAGAGTTGAGCAAACCCCATCCCGAAACTTTTTTAAAAGCTGCGCAAAAACTGCAGGTATCCATCGCCGATTGTATCGTGTTTGAGGATGTACCTAAAGGGGTAGAAGCTGCGGCAAATGCCGGCATGGTTTCGGTAGTAATAACCACCACGCATACCGAAGAGGAGTTTGAGGGCTTAACCAACATCCTGCACTTTGCCAAAGATTACACACCGGATTTTTTCAACCAACTGATACAGAGTTAATATTGTAAATTTGTTGCAGCTAACTTTAAACCATGAACAATAAAACTTTACTAGCCCTTTGTCTATTGGCTGCTGTATTTACCTCCTGCACGCGTCTTTACTCGCCGGCGCTTTTTCATAATGATATAGCTTACCAGCCAAAGCCGGCATCTTTCGATAAGGAAAAAATGGCTACCTATGTTTCTGCCGGGTTAGACGCCCATGCAAGCCCCGGTTATAACGATGTTTTGCTAAGCGGACAGCTAAACTTAAGTCAAGGTTTTACCACTGATAAGTTTAATTTCTCTTATGGGGGATTTGCATCTTTTGGCGACTATCAGGCTGGTGAGTACGCTGATACCAAGGCGCCCGATTATTTCAAAAATAAGTTTTTTGGGGCGGTTGGTGGCCGGGTATCAATGAATACCTACGTTAATAATGACCGTGTTGACGTAAGGATTATAGGTATTGAGGCAGCTTATAGCCATGAGTTTGGATCGTATGCTGATTTTCGTAATAGTGTAAAGGATTTAAGCGGATTTTATGTTGACCCCCGAGTTAATTTGATTACAGTCGGTTTAACTACAGAGGTTATATTTCATAACAGAGATAATAAAGATTTGCAACACGGCATTCGTGGGTTTTTGGGTACTACGCTTGGTAAAAACCAATTATATGACACTCATTATCAAGATGACCAGTCTACGGTGCGAATGTTAAGGAACATCTTTCCTAAGGCTAGTTACTATTTTAAATATTATAAATATTTCGGTACGATTGAAGTTGGTAGCGCCGTGTTTTTAAGAGTGGGGTATCAGTTTTAGCCAAATAAAAGGGTGTAATCCTGAGCTCCGTTGAAGGACGAGCGTAGGCTCACCCAAATGCTTCGAGAGCTTCAGCATGACACCCTTATTGCTTATTAGTTCAGACAGAATAAACGCTCTGTACTCTGTCTCTTAAATTATAGCCTGATGCCATTACCTCGCCGTATGCGCCTGCTGTGCGGATGGCTATAAGGTCGCCCCTGAGCGAAGTCGGGAAATCTACATCTTTACGAAAACAGTCAGTGCTTTCGCAAATCGGTCCAACAATATCGTACTTTAAGTCATTTACTTCGCCCTGGCGGGTTAGGTTTTCTATCTCGTGGTAAGCTTGGTATAGCATAGGGCGCATCAGCTCCGTCATACCGGCATCAAGCACCAGGAAATTCTTTTTATGTCCGTTTTTAACGTATAACACCCTTGATATCAATGAAGCTGATTGTGCAACTAAGGCACGTCCCAGTTCAAAGTGAACCTCCTGGCCGGGTTTAACGTTTAGGTTGTCGGCAAATATTTTAAAGTAGGTTTCAAAGTCGGTAATGGTATTGGTGTCGGGATTGTAGTAATCAACACCCAAACCACCGCCTGCATTTAAAACCGTTACCGGGAAACCGCGCTGCTCAAACCAGTCTTGTATCTCGTTAATACGGCCGCATAATACTTTATAAACTTCCATGTCGGTTATCTGTGACCCTATGTGGAAGTGGATACCCGTAAATTTAATATGAGCGCAAGCTTTTAAGGCCGCAACAACATCGTCAAGCTGCCACATGTTTACACCAAATTTATTCTCGTCTAAACCAGTTGTAATATGCGCATGTGTATTGGCATCCACATTAGGATTTATACGGATAGCGACATTAGCGATTTTGCTTTTGGCCTGTGCCAGTTCATTAATGATCTCAAGCTCTTGTACAGACTCTACATTAAAACAAAAAATATCATTATCCAAAGCTAAGTTTATCTCTTTGTCTGCTTTACCTACACCGGCAAATACCACTTTATCGTGGCCGAAATTGAAGTCCATAGCAGCTTTAACCTCCCCACCACTCACACAGTCGGCACCAAAACCAAAGGACTTAACCATTTCTAAAACCTTGGGGTTAAAGTTGGCCTTTAAAGCATAATGCACGTGGAAGCCGTACTTTGAGGATGCATCGTGGCAAGCCTGTAAGGTTTGGCGCAATACATCGAGGTTATAATAATAAAACGGCGTTTCGGTTGACTGAAAACGGGTGATAGTATCCTGGTTAAACATCGTAAATTCAAAAATCAATATTAGAAATCAAGTCCCGCAGTAATGTTCAGCAGGATTAAGAAGCGCTAAAAATAAGATTTTAAACCTGATTTATCATCAGCAAAAAACCATAAGTCGGCGATGGCACAGCTAGCGAAGCTACCAAAAAGCGCAGAAGTGTCATATTTATGACGTATTCGTCAGTTTTTAATAATAATGCAGGTTATTGTTTGGAATGACTTTAAATTATCTTTTACTTTACACCAGGTTATTTTAATAGGGGTATTAAATAGCTATATCGAGCCACTTGCGAAAGCAGGTGGCTTACTTTTTTAAAACTCTTTTTTAAGCGATATACTCTTTCGCTATCAGTAAAAATAGCTCGTCGTTATCTACACACTCGTCAAAGCATTCAGTTAATAGTTGTTCTATCTCATCGTAGCTTAGTTGGCGCGATACCGTTTTTAGCAGGCCATAGGTGGCTATATTAATATGCTCCAGCATTTGCATATATAAAATGAGGTCTATATCAGCCAGTATAACCAGCTCTTGTTTATCATCCAGGCAGAACTCGTCTTTTATAATTGCTTTTAAGGGATTGCAGTTTTTGTCAGATGGTAATTCGTTAATGATCTTGTAGATCATGTCCATACGGACGATCTGCTTTTTAACATCTTCCCAAAACTCAGTCATGCCTAACTTTAAACCTTTAAACGATGCTTTTTCAATTAAGCCGGGCATTTTTTTGTCCAGGTATGTTTTAGCGAAATATATACGGTTTAAGTTGTGTACAAAAACTTTGAATTGCAGGTTAGCGTCTAATATGCTCATTATGTTAGGGTAAGTGATGAAAGTATGGATGTTACCCTTATACAACAAATTGAACTTAAATGTTTTAGGCTGCTACCATTATATAGCTTAGCTTTGCAGTAATTACTACTACTATGAAATATAAATTAGGCGACTTTGTACGCTTTGTTGACGAGAAAATGGAGGGTTTTGTAACCCGCATTATTGATGAGCAGATGATTGGCGTAACCGGGGAGGATGATTTCGAGATCCCGGTTTTAGCCACCAAGGTTACCTTGGTGCATGGCTACAAGTCGCCGGGCACCGAAGTTACTAACGCTGGTAACGAAACAGAAATACCCCAAGCCGAATTTAAAACCAAAGGCATTTACCTGGGCGTGGTGCCCGACGCTAAGGCCAACTCGGTAGTGCATTTTAATTTAATCAACGATACATCGTTCCAGCTACTGGCTACGCTGACTACTGATAAGCAGGTTTTTAAAGGAGAGTATGCAGGTATTATCGCTCCAGATGCGTCGGCAAAAGTATATTCGGCCCAACTAGCCGATTTGCAGCTGTGGCCCAGAGTTTTAGTGAATGTATTATTTTATACAACCCAGAATATCGAAGCACCAGGACCTCTAACATTTGCAGATAAATTTAAAGCGAAAGACTTTTCGGGTACTAAGAAAAACCTGCCGGTAATTAATCAGCAAGGCTGGCTTATTCGGTTGGATGAACCTGAAATGGTTATAGATGCTCAAAAACTAAAAGAAAGCTTTTTTAAATCGGCCGAAGAAAAGGTTACCATCACAAAGCCAAGCCGCGAGGTTGATCTGCACATTGAAAAACTGCGCGATGATTACCAGTTTATAAATAGCGCCGAAATACTAAACGTCCAATTGGCGCACTTCAATAAATCGCTTGACGCGGCTATTGTACACCAATTGCCCGACGTAATATTTATCCACGGCGCAGGTAACGGCACGCTACGGAACGAGATTCATAAAGCCTTGGGCAAGCACCCCAAAGTGCAAACCTTTATGGATGCGCAAAAAGAAAAGTTTGGTTACGGGGCCACCAGGGTGGTATTGAAGTAAACACCGTCTTGCGGCTATACTTAATATCAATGCACTGTTAAGCCGGCACTTACATAATTAGCGTCGGCATACTGTTCAAAAATTAAATCAAGTATCGCCTGTGTATTGTCGGGGTAGTTTACTTTGACGGTTTTGCCATTTTCAATCCAGTCGAGTATTTTTTCGTCGTGCTTGGGTTTAAGGCTTTTAATTACCGGCACACCCATTTCTTTAAGCATGGCTGCGTTTAACTGCTGCTCGTACTGATTTTTCATGGGGATAACCAAGACTTTCTTTTTCAGAAACATCGCCTCGGCCGGGGTTTCAAAGCCGGCACCGCAAAGTACACCCGCACTTTGTGCCATGCTTTTTATAAAAGCTTCGTTATCAATAGGCTGTATAGCTACATTTTTGTGTTTTAGCACTTTTTTGTTATGCTTTGAGAAAACGTCCCATTGCACATCTTTGAACTCCGTAAGGCGTTTTATCAGGCGCTTATCGTCATAGGCAGGCAGGTAAACGGTGTAGTGGTCTTTGTCGCTCACTTCCTGTTCCCGCACCTGCTGGCGTATTACCGGGGTGTATATATTTTTGTCGATTGCTTTAAAGTGGAAACCATACTGCACAGAAACCGGCGCGTAGTTTTTTAGCACCAGCCTGCCAATCATATCGGCTTCAGGGGGCAGCGGGGCCTTATCATGCAGTACCGCAGACTGATGGCTTAAGCCAATGCAAGGTTTATTTGCCAAGTAGCATGCCCAGGCAGACACGGGTTCAAAATCATTGATCACCATATCGTACTTATCTATCGGCAGATCTTTTATCTCTTTAACAAACTTACGGAAACGCGATTTAAGGAATGTTGACCACATATCCACACCCCCTGATTTACCGAAAATGAACCCAAAGCCATGCAGCTTGTATTTTATAGGGAAAGGTAAATTCAAATCGCCCTGCATGCCACTAACCAGTACATCCACATCACCCATTTTTTTGAGCAGGGGGACGATATCCATCGATCGGCTAAGGTGCCCGTTACCGGTTCCTTGTATGGCGTACAGTATTTTCATGCGTAATATATTTGTGTTGGGGTAATAATTTCGAATAGAAGTGGTTTTAAACAAATAAAGAGAGCAATTTGGTTGCTCTCTTTATGATTAACTGATCTTATTAGTTCAATGAAAAAAGAACGAGTGTGTTATGCGTCAATGAATAATGATACAAAAGTAAAGTTGCCATGTTAAGTGTTGATTAACTTAGTATTAGATGTGCATATAATTAATACGGGCTTATAAAATTGTTTAAGCTAAATGGTTATACTTGTTAAGCGTGGCGGTTTAGCGTCGCCCCGGGCGAGTTAGCCGGGCGAACATTATACGATAGCATTATGAAACGAAAGATATTTATACTCCTGTTAACCATATTTACCAAGGCCGCAATGGCCCAGGGCGACTGGACCTTTAAAACCGAAAGCGAAGGCATTAAAGTTTACAGTAACACAAAATCGGCGCTTAAAGTTAAACCCATTAAGGTAGAGTGCACTTTCAATGCCACAGCGGCGCAAATTGCTGCCGCCTTGATCGATGTGAAAAATTACCCCGACTGGGTGTATAAAACCAAGATAACTACGCTGGTTAAGCAAGTGTCGGCAACAGATTTGTTTTACTACTCAGAGATTAATATGCCGTGGCCTGCACAGAACCGCGATTTTGCAGCGCACATAACGGCCACACAAGCTGCCGATACTAAGGTTATTACCGTTGATGCCCCGTCTGTTGCCAATTTAGTGCCCGAGAAAGAAGGTATCGTCCGTGTAAAAAAATCAACCGGCAAATGGGTACTTGCACCGGCAGTTAATAACCAAACCCAGGTAACCTACTACCTGCAATTGGAACCGGATGGCGGCGCCCCGGCCTGGCTGATCAACCTGTTCCTGTCCGACGGGCCGGTGCAGAGTTTTAAGAAGTTAAAGAGGCAGGTGCAGAAAGCAGCTTATAAGAATGCTGCTTTACCATTTAAATAGAGCGGCTATATCAACGCCTTATTTTTTCAGTCCATTTGATCAGTTCCGTTAACATCAAATTCTTTATTTCATTTGTCTCTTTTTCATAGATAGCGTCACCGGGTACGTGAACCGCTAGTAAATCGTCATACTCATGATACAAGCCATACAACCGCTCGAAAAAAATGCTATCATAAACATAGTTGATGGTTTCTTCTTCAAAATGATAGCTTAATATCGCTTTATAGCACATTTCAGGAAACGCTTCGATAACTTCTCTTTTTCGTTCTATTATATCTTTCGCAATACCGAATGCATATTGCAATGCGGCTGTTCTTTTGTCTGGTAATTCAATATTTAACTCATCTATTGACCTTCTGAAATACTGGTTTACAACAAAGCCATTTTCATTATTATCTAAGCCTGCCAGTATGATGAGAGATTCCGATTCTAGTCCTTCCGTTAGGCCGGTTTGTGCAACCAGTGGAAGCTGGAGTGTTGAAAGATTTCCGCTTACGTATTTCGCCAATAATTCTTTAAAAGTCATTTGGTAAATATAATGCAATCAAAATATAGGGACTGGTAACGTTGACTCCTTTGCAACAACTTTATTACGCAAACGATGCCGTTTTTTCGCTGCTGATAATCCCCGGTAGTATTGTTAGCTTAGCATCATAAAACCAATGTTAATTAGTTATGAAGAAGCTCCTTGCAGCCCTTTTGGGGTTGTCTCTTTCTATAAATTCTTTCGCTCAATCAACCATTATAAAATATTTGTCGGGCACCGATAAAGATCACACCGTGCAGTGGGACTTCTTTTGTACCGATGGCCGCCTCAGCCAAAGGTGGACGAAGATCCCTGTACCGTCAAATTGGGAATTGCAGGGTTTTGGCGCCTACAATTACGGTGGCGATAAAGACAAGGCGCACGAGGAAGGCCAATACAAGCACCAATTTATGGCGGGCGCATGGACAGGTAAACGCGTGTTCATCGTATTTGAAGGCTCCATGACCGATACTAAAGTGATGATAAACGGCAAACAAGCCGGGCCCATTCACCAGGGTTCTTTTTATCGCTTTAAATATGATATAACTGAATTAGTAAAGCCTAACGCGCAAAATTTGTTAGAGGTTACGGTAAGCAAAATGTCGGCTAATAAAGGCGTGAACGATGCCGAGCGTAACCGTAGCGATTTCTGGGTTTTTGGTGGGATCTATCGCCCGGTATATCTGGAGATTACGCCCGATGCTTATATTGATCGCACAGCGGTAAATGCAAAAGCTGATGGCTCTTTTCAGTTGGATGTATATGCCAATAACCTGCAAAACGGCGATGTGATTGAGGCGCAGGTGCAAACGCTGAAAAGTGTAAACGTTGGTCAGCCTTTTACGGTGGTTGCCAATCCTGCTGCGGATCATTTGGAACTGAAAAGCAGCTTTGATAAGCCAAAATTATGGAGTGCCGAGTTTCCTAACCTTTACCAGGTAGTGGTAACTATCAAGAATAAAAAAGGAGCCGGGCATCGCCTAAAACAAAAATTTGGTTTCCGTACAGTTGAAGTTCGTCCGCAGGACGGCTTGTACGTTAACGGCACTAAGGTTGTATTAAAAGGCACTTGCCGGCATAGCTTTTGGCCTGAGAGCGGCCGTACGCTAAGCCACAAGATCCAGGTGATGGATGTCAAGCTGATGAAAGACATGAACAACAATGCGGTACGAATGAGCCACTATCCGCCCGATCAGGATTTTCTGGATGTGTGCGATTCGCTTGGTGTGTATGTGCTGGATGAACTGACTGGCT
The DNA here is from genome assembly GCF_042686155.1 of Mucilaginibacter antarcticus. NCBI lineage: Bacteria > Pseudomonadati > Bacteroidota > Sphingobacteriia > Sphingobacteriales > Sphingobacteriaceae > Mucilaginibacter > Mucilaginibacter antarcticus. Next base: position 20,768 of record NZ_JBHUON010000016.1, read on the forward strand.
GGCAATCAAAATACGATACTGAGGTTGGCCGTAAACTGGTTAAAGAAACGGTAGTCCGGGATGTTAATCACCCATCAATATTATTCTGGGATAATGGTAACGAGGGCGGCTGGAACACTGATCTGGATAATGATTATGCGCTGTATGATCCACAGAAACGTACTGTACTGCACCCGTGGTCGTTATTTAATGATGTTGATACCAAGCATTATCCCGATTATAACGGGGTGCTGAAAGCTACCGCAGCCAATAATATATTTATGCCTACCGAGTTTATGCATGGCCTGTACGATGGTGGCCACGCCGCTGGATTGGAGGACTTTTGGGACCTGATGTACAAGCACAAACAAGCCGCCGGAGGTTTCTTGTGGGCTTTGGTTGATGAAAATGTTATCCGAACGGACAAAAATAATATTTATGATGGCTATGGCAACCGCGCGCCTGATGGACTTGTTGGCCCCCACCGCGAAAAGGAAGCCAGTTTTTACGGAGTGAAAGAGATCTGGTCGCCGGTTTATATTAAACCGCAGCCTATTGATAAAACCTTTGATGGCAAAATTACCGTAGAGAATCGTTACGATTTTACCAAACTAAGCCAGTGTAAATTTAAGTGGAAACTGGTGAAGCTGCCCTCGGCGCAGGCTAAAACAACTGCTCCATTAACTACGGCAACCGGCGTGCCTGCCCCTTTAGAACTTGCCCCACACCAAAGCGGAACCCTTAACCTGAAACTGCCTGCAAATTGGGCTAGCAATGATGTGTTGTATCTGACTGCTTACGGCCCATACAACGAAGAACTATATACCTGGACCTGGGCAATTAAGTCGCCTGCTGCTATAACTAAACCTTCGGCAATTGCAGGTAAGTTTGGGCCTGTTGCTGTCGATGAGAATAACCAATTGGTGGTGACTGTGGACGCCAAAAAATACTATTTCGATAAAACTACAGGATACATTGCTAAAGTGGTTAAGGGTAAAAAAGAGATTTCGCTGTCTGGCGGACCGGTTTTAGCGGGTGTTGGCACTACGCTGAAATCGTTCACTAACAGGGCAGCGGGTAAACAATACATTATCGAAGCTGATTACCAGGGCGAGGCCGCTTCATTACATGTAAAATGGACATTCGCAACGGGCAAACCTGCCAGGCTTGATTACACTTTCAACCAAACCGGCGACGTTGATTTTATGGGTATCACCTTTAACTATCCCGAAGAAAAGGTTACCGGCATGAAATGGCTTGGTCGCGGCCCGTTCCGTGTTTGGAAAAACCGTGTGCCGGGGCAGCAATTTGGCGTATGGCATAAAGCCTACAACAACACCATCACCGGCGAAAATTGGGGTTACCCTGAATTTAAAGGTTACCACAGCGAGGTTAACTGGGCGACGATCGAAAATAAAGAGTCGGCATTTACGGTGTATACCGATAACAAGAACATGTACCTGCAACTATACCACCCGGCTGTGGAGAAAGACCCTGTTAAAAACGTAATACCACCGTTCCCGGCAGGAGACATCGGTTTTCTGAACGGTATCAGCGCTATCGGCACAAAATTTCAGGCTGCCAGGCAAATGGGTCCGCAAAGCCAAAAATATCACTTAACCGGCGAGCCAATAAGCAATACGCTTTGGTTTGAGTTTTAGCCCTTCTCAAAATCGCACTGTGAATTCAAACGAATAAAGAAATCTATACATATCATAAGTCGCTGACATAGCAACCCCGCAGGGTCCCTCTCGAGAGAGGGACCCTGCTTTTTTTTGTAGGCTACTGTAGGTGTTGTTTAAATTCTCTACTATTGTGGCAGCTATTTAAATCTCCACATGGATACCTCTCAATATATTTTAAATATCCAGGGCCTGGCCGTTAATTACGGCGATTTCCAAGCGGTCAAAAATGTGGGTTTTGATGTTTTGGAGGGCGAGATATTTGGTCTGCTAGGGCCAAACGGCGCGGGTAAAACAAGTACACTGAGCGCCATAGAGGGCCTCCTCAAATTCAACAGCGGCACAATCGTAGTGAACGGCTATGATATCACTCGAAAGCCGCTGCATGCAAAGGCGTCAATGGGTGTGCAGCTGCAATCAACCAGCTTTCAGCCCGAATTGAACGTGATGCAGATACTACAGCTATTTGCCGGCATTTATGGCGTGCCGATGAATAAGCAGCGGGTTAAAGAAATTCTAAATGAAATTAACCTGGAAGATGCTGCTAATAAGAAATTTAGCAAACTATCGGGTGGGCAACAGCAACGCGTATCTTTGCTGATATCTACTATCCACAACCCTAAACTGGTTTTGTTGGATGAACCCACAACCGGCCTTGATCCGCAGTCCCGCCGTCAGCTGTGGGAGCGTATTGAAGCCATCAGGGACAGGGGGCATGCCGTACTGATCACGACGCACTCTATGGAAGAAGCCGAAGCCGTGTGCGACCGTATAGCCATAATAGATCACGGGCAAATCATCGCCGTAAATACTCCGCAAGCATTGATTGACAAACACCGAGACGACCCCGAAGTGATTGCGGTATCGCGCCGCGGCAAGGTCACTTTAGAGGATGTATTCATCGCATTAACAGGTAAAGCCGTAAGGGCATAAATATGGAAACTATCGTACCCAAAACTTCAACCGTATTCGCCACGCTTTTCAAGGCCGATTTGTCGACGCAATTGGTTAACCGCCGCTCGGCAGTCATATCTGTTTTTGTACCACTGGTGATACTACTAACCTGGAAAGGCCTGATCAGATTTGTAGGTGGGCCTGTTGTGTTAGCTACCGCGCTTTCATTTGGGCTAATTGCCATTGGCCTGATGGGTTATACGCTCTCCGTAGCGCGTGACAGGGATAAAGGCATTTTTCAGCGCTTGCGCGTGGCCCCGGTTCCAACCTGGGTAATTATGACTAGCCGCATTAGCATCCAGCTATTTTTAATTATGATATTGACCCTGGTGGTGTTTATTGTTGGATATCAGTACGACGGTGTACTATTATCAGCCAAGGGCTATGTTTTAACCTTTTTGGTAGCAATTTTAGGCGGCGCCGTTTATCTAAGCCTGGGGCAATTTATTGTAGGACTTATAAAAGGTTTCGAAACCATCAACGCTACTACTCGTATTTGCTACGCGGCGTTTATCATGCTAGGTACGGCAGGCGAACTAATGATAAAAAATCCGGACTTAAAAGAGGTTTTACGCTTTTCGCCGTATGGTTCTGTTAAAATTATGCTGGCCAGCGCCATGGAGCCCGAAAAATGGGTGCACGATACCAATATTGCGCTGCTGGTGTCTTTTGCCTACATCATAATCTTCGCCGGTATTGGCATAAAAAAGTTTAAGTGGAATACTAAGTAAAAAACGACTTACGCTGGCATTTACCTCCGTTCGAAAATGACAGGACGTAAAAGAAAGCCCCGAAAATTTCGGGGCTTTCTTGTTATAACTAAAATTCAAAATTATTTCTTCTCTACCTGCATTGGTGTTACGCCGGATGTTTGACCACGGGCTACGCCTGCGGCACCGGTTTTTTGCTTATAGATGGCAAATTTTGATGGCGACGGCATTTTTCCCCAGTAGTTGTTGGTTTCGTCAATGTCGGCAGTCTCGCGCATTGGGTCAAGTTTAATAGAGGCTACTTCTTTATCGTGCATATAAAATTTAGAGGCCGATTGTTCGTTCAAGCGCCAAATCTGCGCCGGAATGCGGTCTAACATTTTGCTGCCGTCTTTAAAGGTAAACTCAACGATGATAGGCATAGTTAAACCGCCCTTGTTGCCAAATGATACCACATAAAAGTATTTACCCGCATATTTTGCAGATTCCTCAGCGCTTAGCGGCTCGGTAGCCACACCGGCAGCTGTAGGCTGATTTCTCAACATATCGGTAAATTTTTGCTGGTCCACTGTCACCAGTCCCCTGTCATACTTCCAGTAAAAATCCTGGGAAACAGGGTCTTTATCTGTTTGATATTTAATAGTCTTGTCTTCGCGGTTACGTACTTTCGATATATCCTCAAATGCGTTTAGCGCAGGGGGCGCAACTTTAGTTGGATCGACACCCGGAATAACCACCGCTTTTATTGGCGCCGGTTTACCGTTAATATCGGCTTTGGCCACGCTAACCGAATCGATAGAAATATCGCAAGGATCGGTACTATAAAACCAGCCTCTCCAAAACCAATCCAAATCTTCGCCGCTGGCATCTTCCATCGTGCGGAAGAAATCGGCAGGGGTAGGGTGTTTAAAAGCCCAGCGCCTGGCGTATTCTTTAAAAGCGTAATCAAATAACTCGCGGCCCATAATTGTTTCGCGCAGTATGTTGAGGCCGGTAGCCGGTTTAGTATAAGCGTTAGGGCCAAAGCGAACGATATTTTCCGAGTTGGTCATTATTGGTTCCAATTCGTTTTTGGGCAGTTTCATGTAATCAATGATGTTGAAAGCACCGCCCTTTTTTGTAGGGAACTTGTTATCCCAAAGCTCTTCTGTCAAGTACTCAACGAACGAGTTTAAGCCCTCGTCCATCCAGGTCCATTGGCGCTCGTCGCTGTTTACAATCATCGGGAAGAAGTTGTGACCCACTTCATGAATAATCACACCTATCATACCATTTTTGGTACTCTCGCTGTACGTGCCGTCTTTGTCGGTACGGCCATAATTAAAGCAAATCATTGGGTATTCCATTCCGTTTGCTGCCTCAACGCTTTGCGCTACAGGGTATGGATAGGGAAAGGTGAAGTCTGAGTATGTCTTAACCGTATGCGCCACCAGGCGGGTAGAGTAGCGGCTGTACAGATTGTAAGCCTCTTTTCCGTAAAAACTCATGCACATTACGTTTTTATCAGCCACGGGTTGCGCCATAGCATCCCACACAAATCGGCGTGATGCGGTCCAGGCAAAATCACGAACATTATTAGCTTGAAACACCCATGTTTTTTTTGCTGATGATGGCGTAGCTGATGCCTTTGCAGCCTCGGCCAACGTTACTATCTCTACGGGTACGGCCGAGCTTTTTGATTTTTGATATCGCGCCAAACGCTCGTCACTTAATACTGCAGGGTAGTTGGTGCACTCGCCGGTGCCGCCAATTACGTGGTCGGCTGGTACCGTCATTTGTACTTTAAAGTTACCAAAGGTTAAGGCAAACTCCCCTTTACCGGTAAATTGATGGTTTTGCCAACCCTGAAAATCGCTATAAACGCACAGGCGCGGATACCATTGTGCCATGGTAAACAGGTAGTTGCCGTCTTCGGCAAAGTACTCATAGCCGCCACGGCCGTTAAATACATTACGGTCGGTTATTTTATAGGTCCAATCGGCAACAAAAGTAAACTGCGCGCCCGGTTTTAAAGCGGTGGGCAGGTCAATACGCATCATGGTTTTGTTTACGGTGTATTTCAGTTTGGCACCCAATGCGTCGGTGAGTTTGGTTATCACAACGCCATTACCGTTATCAGCAGCGTTAAAATCCCGCGCGGTCATTAGCTCCAAGCCTGGTACTGTTGCCCCCTTGGGCATAGCAGTGTTGGTTGGATAGGCCGCGTTGTTTTTATTGTTATGCTCGTTCTCGTCCAGTTGGATCCAGATATAGGTCAACGGATCCGGCGAGTTATTGAAATAGGTTACCGTTTCGGTGCCAGTGAGTTTCAGGTTTTTCTCGTCAAGCTCGCATTTAATGTTGTAGTCGGCGCGTTGCTGCCAGTATTTGTTACCGGGGGCACCGCTCGCGGTGCGCTGCTCATTAGGCGTGGTAAGTATAGTGCCTAACTGCTCAAATTTGTTACCATGATTGCTGCCGGGATTGTTTTTAATGTCCTGTGCGAAAGTCGCCGTTGTGGTGGCGGCCAATAGTAAAGCGGTAAAAAGTAGTTTCATACTTGTTAGCGTAGCGTTTTTATGATGATCAGATCAGTTTATTATAACGGCAATCTTTCGATAGCCATTTTTAGAGCCAGCGCAAACACGCCTGCTGATAAAAACAATATCCAGTCGCGGCGCTGTATCCTGCCTAAAGATATAAAGATATAGGCAAATAGTAAAATTATAGCTACAACTAACATCTGCCCAATTTCTAACCCGATATTAAAGCCAAACAAACCCATGCCTATGCTTTGATCTTTAGCCAGCATCATGCGCACCGAATTGGCGAAACCCATGCCGTGGATCAACCCAAAAAATAGAGCCAGGTAGTAATTTAATTTGGCGCTTAGCGCTTGTTTATCTATCTGGATAACATTGTTTAACGCCGTGATTAAAATGGTACACGGAATTAAAAACTCAACCCAGCTGCCCGAAACCCTGATAATATCCATTACACTCAAAGCCAGTGTGAGCGAGTGGCCAATGGTAAATGCCGTAACCAGTATCAGCACTTTTTTGATATCCTGATGAGTATAAACTGCGGCAAGGGCCAGTATGAAAAGCTGATGGTCCAGCGCGTCGGCACTGATGATGTGTTGCCAGCCAAGGCCGAAATAGAAAGCAAAATCAGACATAGACAAGAAATCAGCTTTGAAAGCGTTAAATTTAGCACGATTTTATGGTTTAGCAGTATGGCGCTTTTATTTTATAGGTGGGGTATCAGTCTTTATTTCCTAACGGGATGGTTTCCATCGCCCAAGACCACGGTGCCGCATCCCTTGCATGTAAGTAATACCGACATTTGCTACAATGCGGCCGAAAGTAAACTGGAGGTGATATGCGGAATTTTTACCGATGATTTAGAAGCGGCGTTGGTAAAGCAATACCACACTAAAACCGACCTGGTAAAACCTGAAATGCACGAAGCTATGGATGCGCTGGTTAAAAGATACCTTGCCGCCAACGTGCATATCAAAACCGGCAACACGCCGCTTACCTTTTATTATGTTGGCTACGAGCTTGAAAAGGGAAGAGTTAACGCCTATTTTGAATCAGAGAAAACACCCGCCCCAAAAAAGATTGAAGCTGAGGTAAGCTTGTTGCATAATCTGTATACCGACCAGAGTAATATCGTCCACATAACCGTTAACGGCACCCGCAAAAGCGAGAAGCTTGATTATCCGGATAAGCGGGTAGTGCAGAGTTTCTAATACTTATAGGTCATTGCGAGGGACGAAGCAATCGCACGCTTCAATTATGAGCTTATCTCCTTGCGATTGCCACGCTACGTCCGCAATGACAAGCGTACTTAACTTATTTCCCAAACGGCACCAAGCCGTTTAACTGCCTATACAGCGGATAATCAGGTAAGGGTTGTTTGGCTTGATGGAAGTTTTTGCAATAGTAAACTTGCAAATGCTCCTCTACCACGCCACCACGAATGATAGGGATATCGGCTACTTTGGTAATACTGTCAAAAAATGGTGTGCCATCGGCGGCTATGGTTTCGTCGTAAGCATTAGCTTCGCCGATGATGATGGCATCTTTGCCTATTAACTTGTTTGGATCAACCAAAAAAGCCAGGTTTCGGGGGTCGCGGTTAAAAACTACAATGTCTTTTTTACCTTTTAGCGCCCAGTCAATTTTTCCGGCTAACCACCAGCGGGTACTACCCGCAAAAACATTGGGATTGTTAAGCCAGCCCTCTTTTTCAAAGCGGGTCATTACGTCATCATAGTCAACACCCTGTATGGTGGGATCTATTTTACCACCGCCCAGGCTAGCTACCCATTTAGGGCCATAGCTTTGCCAAAAGCCGGTAACCAAGTGTGTGCCCAATACGGCTATCGTTATAACCGTAAAATAAATAGAAAAGCTTAACCAGCGACGGGTAAGGCGTTTGCGTCGCTCGTCGGCACCATTAAGGGCCTTGTCTATCGCGAAGCCCAAAGGCATAAATAACATCATATAGCCTGGGGCTTGCCAGTGAAAATGATATTGCAGATCGGCCCATATCGTTAAGACCGTAAAAAACACAATTGGCAATACCGACATCCAGAAGTTAAAGGCATACTCATCCTGCACGCGTAGCTTCCAGCTGGTAAATAGTTGACGGATGGTTGGAAACCAGATCCACGGCAATAGCCAGGCCGCTTGTCCGGCTATGCTTCGTAAAAACCAGTCGACATGGAGTGCAAAGGCTTCGTCGCGCGTGCCGGCTCTTGAGCCTTGCCATACAAAAGATACCCAGTTGTTTTTATAGTTCCACCAGATAACCGGTGTTGAAAACAGAATGGTAATGAAAATAGCCAGGTACGGGCCGGGGTGCGTTAGCCAATGGCGGTGTTTTTTATTAGTGAGGATGAATAAAAATACTCCGGCGAAGAGGAACAACACATGGTATTTGCTCAGTGTTGCCAAACCCATGCAAATGCCTATTACTATCCACAGCCAATATATCTTGCCTTTGTCTTTTTGTAGATTTAACGGTTTGGCTTCGCCGATACCTAATACTTTTACAATGTACCACGTACTTAGCAGCCAAAAGAACATCAGTGGTGCGTCGGGCTGATACCAGCAGGCAACGCCTACGGTAAACAATGCGCTGAGGTTCATAACCACTACTGCCCAAAAGCCAGCGGCGGCGTTAAATAGCTTCCGCGATAGGATAAACAGTAGCCAACTCGTCCCCGCAAACATCAACACATCCGGAAAGCGCAGGCCAAAATTTGTTAACCCAAACAGGCGAATACTTGCCCCGCCGATCCAGAAGAACAAAGGCGGCTGGTCAAAATAACTCCACTCTAAATTAATAGCTCCACGAAAATAGTATGATTCGCCGTTGCCTAAGCCAGTGTAGGCAGCAATTAACAGGCGTACAAAAAAAGTAACCAGGATTAATACCAGCGTATATTTTGCGGCGTTTTGCTCTGTTATTTTTTTCATTCGTGCGTTGTTAATTAACGCTGGCAAAGGTCTAAAAAAAATGCGAGGAATATTGCCGGAATAACAAACTTGTCATCATGAGCGCAGCGAAGTATCTTATATAAAACATAGGTCATACGCTCACAGTTGCGCGTAGAAGATCCTTCGTTCCTCAGGAGGACAACGGCATATTTTACACCTCACCACCCATTAACGGATCAGTTTTACCTTCGGAAAAGATCGTATTAACCAAAAAAACGGGCTAACCTTTGACCGCCCGTTTTAAATTTGGTGTTTCGATAGTAAGCTACCTGCTGCCTTTTATCAGGTAGTCTACCGGTGGTTTAGCGCCCATCAGGTTTTCTACAAAATAATCCCAGCGGCGGCGCATCATGTAATTTGAATACTGGCCATAGCCGTGCGGGCTGTTAGGGAAAATCACCAGGTCGAAGGTTTTATTAGCCTTCTCCAATGCCTCGGCAACCAATAATGTGTTGTACGGGGGCACGTTATCATCCATCATGCCATGCACCAGCATTAGTTTGCCTTTCAGATTTTTTGCTATGTTTTGATTAGCCTGTGCTGCATAGTCGCTATTGGCTACTAAACCGTTGTAACGCTCTCCCCAATTGTCCTCATAGTTTAAGTTTTCATGGTTGCCAGATTCGGCAATGCCTACCTTAAAGAAATCGGGGTGACGGAACATAGCGGCCGCAGTAGCAAAGCCTCCGCCTGAATGCCCCCAGATACCTACGCGGTCAAGATCAATATACGAATATTTAGCAGCCAGTTGTTTGATACCGGTCACCTGATCGGCCAATGTGTTATCTCCCATGTTACCGTAGCTCATGTCATGGAAACTTTTTGAGCGCAGCGGGTTGCTGGTACCTTCAATAGCTACCACTATGAAACCAAGTTCGGCCAGTGCGCCGTTATCGCGAGAGGTGGTAGAGAAAGCCCAGTTGCCACCAATACTACCCCCTTGTGGGCCCGGATAGATATAATCAATAATAGGGTACTTTTTGTTAGGATCGAGATTACGTGGTAACCACATTAAACCATAAATATCTGTTTTTCCGTCGGCAGCTTTCACAGTGAACGGTGTAACAGGTTTCCAGCCGATAGCTGCCAGTTTAGATACATCGGTTTTACCAAGGTCGGCTATTTGCTTTCCTTGTGCATTACGTAGCACAGTAACAGGGGCTACATCGGGCTTTGAATAGGTGTCAACCACGAAATTGCCTTTAGGCGATAAGCTGGCCATATGATGCCCTGAAGCAGGGGTAAGTATGGTAAAGCCTTTGCCATCAAAACCTATTTTACAAAGCTTGCTAAAGTAAGGATTCTCAGTATCAAGGCCATTTGCCGTGAAATAGATCACGCGTTTGCTTTCGTCAACTTTAACCACATCGGTTAAAACCCATTGGCCTTTGGTTATTTGATTTTTTAGTTTGCCGGTATTGGCGTCGTATAAGTAAAGATGTCCCCAGTTATCGCGCTCAGAGAACCAAAGTATCTCGTTGCTCTTGCTCAGGTAACGCCAGTTAACAGCGTCCCAGCCCGATTCAAACTGGGTTTTCACGGTCTCTTCAAAAAGTTCTTTTACGGCACCGGTTTCAGCATCCGCAACACGTACTTTAGCCTCTTTATGGTCGCGGTTTGTTGATGCAAATACCAACTTAGTGGCGTCATGACTCCAGTAAACATCGGCCCACGCGCTGCCGTCTTTAATATCGTCGCTAAGGGTTGAGCGGTGGGGATCAGGCGCGCATTGCAGTTTGATCACCTTAGGGCTTTCTACGTTAATGATTACACGGGTAAGCATTGGTACTTCTTTATCGCCCGGCAATGGGTATTTCCAGGCTTCAAGCTTTGGCGCGCCAACGTTGGTGGTTACCAAATACATATCGTTTACCTTACGCTCGTCTTGCTTAAATGTGGCTATCTTCTTAGAGTCCGGCGACCACGTCAGTATCGGCCTGTCGGTTTTTGCCCAGCCGGCATTGTCTGTTGCATAACCGTTATCTTTTACGCCATCTGTTGTTAATTGGGTTTGCTGGCCCGTTTTAACATCCCGTACCCAAAGGTTAAAGTCTTTAATGAAAGCTACCTTTTGTTTGTCCGGCGATGCTATTTCATTACCGCCGCCACGCCTGCCGGCGGGGATGGCAGTTGTTTTTACGCCGCTTTCGTCAAGCGTAAGTGCATTGTTTTCGAATCTATATTGTTTACCATCTACGGTAAAAATAATGCCCTTGCCATTTTCAGCGAAGTTGAAGGTTTGGAAAGGCAGATCAGACGTAGTGTATTGTTTACCAATTGTGGTGGATAATGCCGTTGCCAGTTTTTGATGATCAAAAGCAGCTACGGCTTTTGTGCTTTTAGCCGGATTAACCAACAAAAATTGATTGCCTTCGGCTGCTGTGGTACGGTAGTAGTAACGCTCGTCTGGCAGCCAGGTGGGACGTATGTTTTTACGTTCGACCAGTGGCTCATTAGCGTAAGCCATAGCGCTCTCAGCGCGTTGATAATCAGCAGCAGTAAACACCTTGCCTTGTTGGGCCTGTGCGGTTAATGCCAGCGCAAAAGGGATGGCAGTAAGTAAAAACTTATTCATAGCGAATTTATAGCAGTTAATTTAGAGCAACAATATACGGCATTAAATAAATTTTTTCAAGCACATAAAAAAGGCGGACCACACTGCTGTTGGGCCCGCCTTTTAACAATATTTTAAGCTTGTTATTTTGTAGTGATAGTACCGCCGGCTTGGGTAACCATATTGGTAGTGGTAAATGTAGCCGCGGTTTTTGTACCCTTGTTGTAGGTTCCACCGCTAAACAAACCGTTAAAGTTAACGCCTGCTGTCATGGTGCCGCCGGTCCATACACTATAGGTAGTATTAGCTTTCAATTTTGCGCTGGCAAATACCAAAGTGCTATAGGCAAAAGGTGCCTGGAAAGTTAAAGCCTCGGTACCGTCAGCTGCTTCGATATGGATGATCTGTGGCGTACCGCTACCCAAAACTACCGAGTGAACAGTTGATGATGCCGCAGTGGGGCCGCTTGTTGTGCCGGCAATACCTATCAGCTGGCCACCGGTAATTTTAAAAGCATTGGTGCCGCAATCAATTGAACTTTCGGGAGTGCCCGCGCCAATTGCTACTAACTTGCCGCCGGTGATGGTGAATGTGCCGTTTGAATCAACAGCATCATTAGCGCTGCTTTGCGCGTAAATATTACCGCCGTTAACGTACATGGCAACTTCGGCGTTAAAGGCATCGTCTGTACTAACTACTTTAATGTTACCACTATTAATGGTCAATATGTTTTTGCTGGCTATACCTTCGCCACCTGTTGAAGTAATATTGATGCTGCCTCCATTAATATTTACGTAAGGGACAATAGCAACGTCAGTACCGGTATATGATGCTTTTATACCTTCGCCCCCCGAAGTAATGTTAATATTACCCGCGTTAATAATAATTTTACCTTTTTCAGTTTCTATGCCGTCAGTTCCTGAAACAATTTTAACAGTGCCGCCATCAGCTATAAAAGCGCTGTTGGTATGTATACCATCGCTAATGGTTTTTGTGATGTTGATGGTGCCGCTGATAACGCGTACATAATCATCGGCAGCTATACCATGTTTGTTATTGCCCACAATGTTAAGCGTACCGGTTCCGCCAAAAACAACCTGACCCTCAGAAAAGAATGTTCCCTTTTGGTCTTCTTTCGCAAATGCCGTATATATAGCGCCGTCTACCAGTGTGTTCACACTTCCGTCGGCAATATTAACAAAGGCACGTTTAGACGATTGTAAATTAATGGCCGGCCCATCCAAATTAGTAATGTTAGCAGCGTTTAACGTAAGCAAATATTTTTTGTCACTGTAAATTTTTAATGAGCCGTTTGCTGTTGTGCCGGTTACCATATACGCAACATCTGTTGCGGTGGAGTTAATGACAACATCACCGCCGGTTTGTGTAACCGTTATACCTGTGGTGGCTGGTACAACCGTGGCACCCGTTGCATTAAAAGAAACAGTAATAATAGTTGGAAAAGTTGAACCCGCTATTAAATCGTCAACATTGGCACCAGCTTCTGATGAGCCTTCTGTCGGGCCTTTTGTAACAGCCGCGCTGTCAACCTTGGTGGTAGCCACGTTATTTAGCGGATCTTTGGGTACATCGTTCTTTTTAGAACAAGCGGTAAAACACAGCACAATGGCAACAAGTATTGGCGCCGCTGCTTTGCGTAAAAAGGTAAATTGGTTTTTCATTTTGGTGTTTAATTTCGATGGATTGATTGAGTACCAAGTTAATATTAAGCACTTTATATTAAGGGTGTGATAAGGTGTCGACTAATATCTGATTCGTCGCTAAATATAACGTAATTTAAAAAATCCGTATGTTAATTTTATGTTAAGGCGATATTGCTGGGATGTTTTGAACTTACAGTTATGGTTTTGTATTAATTATTTTACCAACGGAGCATTAAGTTTATCGGCTATTTTTTGAGCCAAAGCGTTAAGGCCTGTAGTAATAATGTACTTACCGGCTCTCCCTAGGTTATGGGGACTATGGCCATAAGTTTTGTTAGCACAGCTTTAAAATCACGCAGTATCAGGCTTAAAATAACAAAGGACTGGCATTAGTTTATTATTATAAGTCAACAACAATAACGTTTATTTATGGTTTGTATGGATAGTAATTGATTTACATCTATGGAAAAATTCGAAATATCAGTAGCTGTTAATGATCACAATGAGCATTTTGAAATTCGGGACTATATGCACCACGACGACGAAAAATGCAAGTACGAAATATTTAAGGACGGGCAATTTATTGGCAGCCTTGAACCCGACAATCATAAATCATTACATATTTGTAAAGACCCCGGCCTTGTACCCGCCAATACGCTACACCTTATTGCCGAGCAATTAGAGGGTTACAATATTTAGGCAAAATATTTAATATCCTGCCTAAAATACGGGTATAGATATCTTATAGTTTACCTTACTTTAGGATATGAAAAAGTATTACTCTTTTTTGGTTTTGTTTTTTGTAGGCTTGGCAGTATCAGCTATAAATCCTCACGATTACTTTACCTGGGTTTTGGAGGTTTTTCCGGCAGTTATTGGTATGTGTGTTTTGGTTTTCACCTTCAAGCGCTTTAGGCTTACCACATTAACCTATACCTTTATACTCATACACTGCTATGTCCTTTTTATAGGTGGACATTATACTTATGCGCAAGTGCCATGGTTTAATTGGCTGCGCGATGCCTTGCATCAATCAAGAAACAACTACGATAAGATAGGGCATTTTATGCAAGGCTTTGTTCCGGCCATGATCGTACGCGAGTTATTTATTCGTAATGAGGTTGTAAAAAGCCGTGGCTGGATGCCTTTGCTCATCGTTTCCGTCTGTATGAGCATCAGTGTGTTATATGAATTTTTGGAATGGTTTGTGGCAATAATTTCCGGCGAATCGGGGGATGCGTTCCTGGGCACCCAGGGTTATATATGGGATACCCAATCTGATATGCTGTATGCTACGATCGGTGCGATTACTATGTTAATAATGATGGCTAAGTATCAAGATCGGCAGATCAAAAATGACCCTAGATAATCTGTCTTATCTGCCCCTAATAATGTCTCGTTTGCCCCCGTGCGGCATAAGCTAATGCCTTTAAATTTGTTTTAAACTATAAAACAAACACTTATGGCAACAGTTCAAAAAATTCAACCCTGTTTATGGTTCGATACTCAGGCTCAGGAGGCTGCAGAATATTACACCTCTATTTTTAAAAACTCGTCCATTATCCGCATCACTTATTATCCTAATGTTGGCCAGGATGTGCATGGCAAACCAGCCGGCTCAGTATTAACGGTTGAGTTTGAGCTGGAAGGTCAAAACTTTATGGCACTTAATGGCGGGCCCATGTTTAACTTTACTGCAGCGATATCACTATCGGTTAACTGCGACACGCAAGAAGAAATAGATTACTATTGGGATAAATTAACCACAGGTGGCGACCCGGCAGCACAGCAATGTGGTTGGTTAAAAGATAAGTATGGACTGTCATGGCAGGTGGCGCCTGTTATTATGACGGAGTTATTGAATGATCCTGATCCGCAGAAGAGAGCCCGGGTAATGGAGGCTTATATGCCCATGCAAAAGTTTGATTTGGCGACTATTTTGAAAGCTTATAACAGTGAGTGATCGTAGTTATACATTAAGACACCGCTGTCAACTATTTATACTCATTTTTTAAACCACGGCCTAATCCTGCCTGTGGATCAAACTTTTATTGTTCAAAGTATAATAACGGCTTTATCTGCTAACGCCGGCAGTAGGTTAAGTTATTGTTTTCCCTCGTCGATAACGCGAGTGGGTATGATATCTACCTGCGATTTTTTTCACATTCTATTTCTTAACCTCCTTATAGATAGGTAAGGCCGCTTTTGTGTACTTGCCCCTTTTTCGTCGCAAAAAGAAGGTAGCGGCCCCCAGAAAAAAAAGATTGAGTTTTTTTTCTCCCTGCAGATTTTCTGCAGGGAAGGTTTCTAATTTCGTTATGACCTAAAGAAAATACCTAACCATCACGCAGATATTCCCCTGTATCTGTAAGATTTTCAAATTCTTAATACGGATAATTTTTATGAGCACCATTACTCAAGTTTTTTCACAAGATGAAAGAAAGCCTGCGTTGCTGTCATTTGTTAGCATTCGCAATCCATTTTTTGTGGTAATATCACTCGCTTTAGTATCATTGTTAGTTTACCAGTCGGTATTTACTCACCAGTTTCAAATTAAATGGGATGATCAATGGGTTGTTTTTAATAATTACACAGAGGATGGCTTAGCATGGAGTAACCTGCGTGATATATTCACAGAATCTTACAAAGGGCAATATGCACCACTTAATCAGTTGTCATACACTTTATTATATGTTGCAGCGGGCAATAATTACAATCCGGTTTGGTTTCACACCTTCAGCTTTATAATACATACCGGTAATATAATACTGGCCTTTTACTTTGTTAAAAATCTGTTAACCCATAGTAATAGTGTCCAACCAGCATCAATTTATACCATCTCTTATTGTACTGCATTTATCATGGCGGTTCACCCATTTGTGGTTGAGTCGGTAGCGTGGATGGCAGCCTCTAAGATACTGATATACAGCTTCTTTTACTTATTGGCATTAAACAGCTATTTCAAATATCTGCAAACAAAAAATATTTGGTGGTTAATGGTGGTTTTGACTTTATTTATTCTATCGTTTGGAGGTAAGGAGCAAGCTGTTACGCTGCCGGCCTGTTTGCTGCTGATAGATTATATGGCTAATCGAAGTTTTAAAAGCACTAGGTTATGGGTTGAAAAAATCCCATTCATAGTGTTGACATTAATTTTCGGCTATATCACAATGTTGGGTCAAAAAGTTTTCGGCGTAGGCGTTTTAACCGTTGGCCGAAGCTATCCCTTTTACCAAAATGTAATCTTTGGTTGTTATGCGCTTACGGAGTATACCGTTAAATGCCTTGTGCCCGTCAAATTAAATTTTGTGTACTTGTTTCCAAATGTCGTTGGTACACCGGTACCACTTCGCTTTTGGATGTATCCGGCGGTGATCGTGATAGCCCTTGTAACCCTGCGCGATATGTTCAAAAATAGATGGGTAGTATTTACAGTCGCGTTTTTTATTATCCACCTGGCTGTAGTATTGCACATTATACCTATGTCTCGGTTTTCTATTGTAGCCGATAGGTACGCTTATATAGCCTCAATAGCAGTTTTCTTTTTAATATCCTACTATTTAGACAAAGCCATCAGATGTGTAAAGCATCGTAATCCGGTTATTGGTTTGTTTGTGCTTTATATAACCTATTTGGGTGCATACACCTTTGAGCGCGCCAAATTATGGCGTGATAGCGATGTGCTTAAAAAAGAATTTTTTAATAAGCTTGATCAACAGGCCTTAGAGAATGAACAGAAGTTAAAAGTTCAGCCCAACAATCAAATACGTAAATAATGGCACTAACTAATATCAATATAGTAACGTGCACCTGCAGAGACCTGCTTTGCAGGTATTTTAAGCTGCAACATTGGTAACCCCCGTGGTGGGGAAAAGCTAAATAAAAACACGAGAACCAGAGAAATAAACTTTAATAATTACAAATATTAAATAAATAAATTATGAACAAAATTTATAAATTAATTGGCGTTTCTGCATTGGTAATAACGCTGATTTGCAATTTGCAATACTCATTTTTTGATGCAAATAAAAATCCAAATGGAGCTCAGGCATCATGGACTTACACAGACCCATATTATTTAACCGAAACACTTCATTGCGGCAATGAACCTGATGTTTGGCTTCCGGGCGAGTGGTTTTACGTTGATGGATCGAATGTGTCTCCTGACATTTCATGGGTTTATCCATATATGTATGGATATTTTTATTTTGTTCCCGACCCGAATTCCACCCTTCAATGTGGTTTAAATCAGCCATCTACATACCCTGGCTTTAATCATAACGGTTACGAAATAACTGCACCAATGCCGCCTACTTTTCCGTTCTAATACCATCTAATCAATTCGCCATCCGTAAAGGATGGCGAATATTTAAAACCTTATAATAACCCGTTATGAAGCTTATAAAATACTCATTATTTGGACTGGTAATTGTGTCTTGCAATAGATCGCCGACTAAAGTTGCTGCTGTAACTGCAGACCCCGAAAAAATAAAGATCAGCTTGAGCGATACCTCTACATTATACGCAGAAGATATTATGGACTCCATTAGAGTGTTACCATTGTCTAATACCGATAGCGTTTCACTGAGCGCAATGGCAAAATGTTTTGTTACTGATGATGGTATAGTGATTTCAGACAGCCAGGCGTCGGCTGTTTACTTTTTTAATAACGATGGCCTATTGGTAAAAAGACTGAAGCCGGAGCGTGCTAAGTCAATGATCCCTCAAAAAGATGAATTTCATTTTGTTAATGATACGTTTTACGATAGCAAAGCGAAATTGATTGAGGTGCTTGATTTAACCGCAGAAAAGATTTTCAGGTTTGACACGAAAGGTAATATGCATGATGTTTTGGTTATCGACAGATCCCGACCTTTTGGGCATCAGTATGTGGCAGTGAATAACGATTATATTAGCCTGCTGTTAAATTATAATACTGATAAACGCGGATTAAGTATCTATGAGCGGGAGGGCAATGTGCTAAAATATAATTCTCAAAAACTTAACACAATACCTTACATCAAACATATCACCGTTTTAACTCACCACCAATTAGAGGTGTACCGCGACGCTGCGTATTGTTTTCCTTCTCTTCAGGATAAAATTTATAAAGTGTCATCAACAGATACAGTGCCTGTGTATTTACTGGACTACCCTCATAACAAAAAAATCACGGATGCCGTTAAAAATGCCTACCCCACAAAGGATATAAATACTTATTTTGAAGCTATGGAAAATTCGAATATGGTATTCAATAATAACTCTTTATTCATTAACGACGATTGGGTGTATTTTAAGTTTTCGTATAAATATAGGAACCTACAACGGAATGTATTTTACTCAAAGAAAAATAAACAGATTATCCAGTTTTCACGACTGAAGTCTAAAAATCATATGAACCTGAGATATATTACTATCGCTGGCAAGGACAAAGATTTTTTTGTGACTGTTAATGCTGTTATAAAAGGCCCAAAGACCAAGGAAAAAAATTCGCCGAGGTATGTTGACTACCAACTAATGTTTTTTAGGTTGTGGGATGGCAGCAAAGCTTGAATTTGCCCTTACGTTTTTATGAAAAATTTAATAATTTAGCTTTACCGTATTAACCTAAATTTTGTGTATGAAAATCAAATCTCTGACCCCCCCTTTTTTTTGTTCTTTTTGCAATGTCAGCATGTAAAAAAAACAACACAGTGCCGCAGCCCGAAGCTAAACCAAAGTATCTGACTCAGATAAATAGGATTAATGGCAATAATACTACGACTACTACCTATAGTTATGATGATAAGAAACGACTAAAGGAAATAAATATTGGCGCTTCGACAACGACGTTTACATATATACTTGACCGTATTACTGCTACAGAAACCATTAATAAAAATGGAAACGCCGTTGTCGTTAAAATATTTAATCAGTTAAATTACGTTGACAATGTTTTAGCCACCAAAAAAACCAGCGTGTATGACGGCGCGGGTCAATTAGTAACAGAAGTTAGCAATGGATATGCTTACGATGACAAGAGCAAGTTGACAGAAACACACCAAGAGGGAAATGTTGTATTTTATGAGCATGATGCCGATGGAAATATTTCAAAGGAGAAATCGTCATCATCGACTTACTCCTACACTTACGACGGTAAGGCAAGTATGTTCGCCAATCTTAATTCTGCCGTAAAAAAAATAGGAAATCAACTGCAATTTTCGGAGTTTTATTCAAAAGGGAATATCGCTTCGTCGAGCCGGGTAGTGGGGGCAACCACTACAACGACAACTTATACTTACCAGTATGATGCAGAGGGCTATCCCATCAGTGGTACAAGCAGCAGCGGAAATACTTACACCTATACTTACAGCACGCTCGATTAATTGCTTTGTAATAAAGTGTTAAGTGTGATATATTAGCCGCGTTATGTTAACGCGGCTTTTTTTAATTTCATTGGTTTGGTGTTTGGTGTCTTTGACTTCATCGGGGCAGATCATTACCTGGAGCAAAACCCGCAAACTTCAGTGGACTGATTTTAAAGGAGCGGTGACAGACAGCACAGCCGCCGCATCAGTGGTTGGTATCAGGTTTATGCCGGTTGAATATCATACAGCTGTTAAAAAAGGGCGATACAAAGCATCGGCCGTTTTTGATACCAAGCTTTCTTTTCGGGTTCCTAATCGTGCTACCAATTATTTGCTCAGACATGAGCGCTTACATTTTGACATAGCAGCTATTTTTGCTGTCCGATTACAGAAAAGGGCTGATAAGAAAGGGTTAATATCTGAACGCGAAGCGAAGATTATGTTCACGGAAATAAATAATGCATTAATGGTCTATCAAGAAAAATACGACGATGAAACGGCCCACGGCACCGGCATAGTAGCACAAGCAGGTTGGCAAAAAATAAGCCTCGACCAAATACCTTAAGTAAATCGCAATCGATTGCTTTGATTTTTTTGTTACAAAGTGATTTATTCTCCCAATATTTTGCAGCTTTAGCACATTATACCAATTAATAACAAAATCAAACCAATATGAAATTTAATAAAAACGGACTCCTGTTTGTTTTATGTGCTGCCTTGTTCTCAAACATTGCATCAGCACAGCAAAAAGGTTACTATAAAAAAGAAATGAAGGCGTTACAAACTGCCATTCAAAACAACTTTTACGATAAGGCATCGGGCAATTATTTGGTAGTTCTTGATCCCGCCAAACGCGAAAACAAAAACGGCTACCTGCGCGAGTATACCTATCTATGGTCATACTGTGCTATGTACCAGGCTGCTAACGAAATTGAAAAGCTTGACCCTAAAGCTAAACTAATGGCCCCGATGCTGAAGTTGATGTACACCTATTATAATCCGGCCCCTCCACACGGTGGCTTCACAGACTACATCATGAAGCTTAAACCGGGCGAACGTTATTTTGATGATAACCAATGGATAGGCATAACCTCTCTTGATGCCTACGAACGTACAAAAGACAAAAAGCATTTTGCACTGGGCAAAGACATGTACGATTTTCAAATGACCGGCTATGACCAGGTTTTAGGTGGTGGCATCTATTGGAAAGAGGGTGATAAAAGCACTAAAAATACCTGCTCAAACGGCCCGGGTGCTTTGGTCGCTTTGCAAATGTATAAGGCTACAAAGAAAAAATTTTACCTCGATATCGCTATCAAAATTGTAAAGTGGACAGACTCAAAACTGCGCACGCCGGAGAATTTATACTGGGATAACATCCGTACCACTAACAGCAGCATAGGTAAAGCGACATTTTCATATAACACAGGTACCATGCTAGAGTCGTATATATACCTGTACGAGTTGACCGGTAAAAAAGAATATTTGCAGCAGGCTAATGTAATTGCTGATGCCTCATTAAGCTACTTTTATGGCAATGGCAAGTTTAGAGATGAATACTGGTTTAACGCTGTATTATTACGCGGTTATCAGCATTTATTGAAGGTTAATAAAAATCCAAAATATATTATGGCGTTTAAAAAATGCCTGGATAACGCATTGAAGAACGAAAAAAACGCAAAAGGCCTGTTTGATGCGGTTAAACCCGATGGTACCAAAGAAGCGAAAGATTTAGTTGCTATTGGTGGTATGTTAGAGATACTGGCGCGTTTCGCCTGGTTAGAAACCCGTTACGATCTTTCTAAATAATAAGTGCTTATGTTCACCCTCGCCCCTAAATGTAAAACTGTTTTAGCTATGGCTGGTGTTGGTTTGTTGCTTAATAGCAATATATCGGCACAAACAAAAAATCCTGTTCTGGTTAAAGAGAAAACAACCTTCCAAACCGGAGCAGCATGGCGGCCTACAACTGATTCGAGAGCCGACGTAGCCATTGTTTATGGACATGGCGACGGGCGCAGGGAAACCTTTACCCAGCGAATCAAATCATGGACAGACCGTGGCTATAAAGCAGCTTTTATGACGGGCATGGCATGGGGCGGCTATCATGATTATTTTACCGGCAAATGGGATGGCAAACCTCATTTTGACGAGGGCCAAAAAATGATGAACGGCGATACCGTCTGGCATGGCGGCAATACCCCATACGTAGTACCTACCCTAAACTTTTTAAAGTATTTTAAAGAACAGGTAGTGAAAAAAGCTATAGATAACGGTATTGATGCTATTTACCTGGAGGAACCAGAGTTTTGGAACAAAGCTGGCTACAGCGAAGCGTTTAAACGCGAGTGGAAAGAATATTATGGTTTCGATTGGCGACCACAGCATGAGTCGGCAGAGAATACATATCTCTCTAATAAACTAAAGTATTACCTGTACTACCGGGCTTTAAAAGAGTCGTTTACCTATGCGAAAGAGTACGGCAAAAGCAAAGGTGTGAATGTGCGCTGCTATGTGCCTACCCACTCCCTGATAAATTACGCCATGTGGCAAATTGTTAGCCCCGAGGCAAGCCTGGCTTCGCTGGATTGTGTGGACGGCTACATTGTACAATCATGGACTGGGACGGCCCGGGAGCCTAACTATTACAATGGTATTGCTAAAGAGCGTTCTTTTGAGACTGCTTTTCTGGAATATTGCTCCATGAAATCAATGACGGCGCCAACCGGCCGCAAGTTGTTTTTTGAAAACGACCCTGTAGAGGATACCCGCCGCGATTGGAGCGATTATAAAAAGAACTACCAAACTACCTTTACTGCCGAGCTTTTCTTCCCTGATATAGATAACTACGAAGTAATGCCGTGGCCCGACCGTATTTTCGATGGAAAATATTTCACCAGCCGTACCAGTAATGAACGTGCAGGGATGCCGAGATCATACTCCACCCAAATGATGGTGATGATCAATTCTTTAAATGATATCAAAACATCATCCAACAGAACATCAGGCACGCAGGGTATTAGCGTTATGATGGGTAACTCCATGATGTTTCAGCGCCTGCCAACGCACGATGATGGCAAAGCCTGGGCCGATCCCTACTTCTCAAATTTTTACGAAACATCCGGCATGTTTAACCGGGTACCTACTAACAATAAGCTGATGGACCCGCAACTTTCTAACTTTTTTGGCCAGGCAATGCCTTTCCTGAAAAGGGGAGTGCCGGTAGATATTGTACATATCGAGAATGTTGGTTATGAGAA
This sequence comes from Mucilaginibacter antarcticus, assembly GCF_042686155.1. Classification (NCBI taxonomy): domain Bacteria; kingdom Pseudomonadati; phylum Bacteroidota; class Sphingobacteriia; order Sphingobacteriales; family Sphingobacteriaceae; genus Mucilaginibacter; species Mucilaginibacter antarcticus. The sequence goes on from NZ_JBHUON010000016.1 coordinate 43,407, forward strand.
AGCCCTGAAGGATACCAAAGTGCTGCTGATGAGCTACTCGAACATGAAACCTCTTGCCGAAGAGCCACATAAGCATTTAGCCGCTTGGGTGCGTAATGGTGGGGTAATAGTTTATTCGGGCCGCGATGATGATCCGTTTCAAACGGTGCAGGAGTGGTGGAACAAAGACGGCAAAAAATACAAAGCCCCCGCCGACGACTTGTATGAAAAATTAGGCATCGGCACAAACCCAAAGGCAGGTACTTACTCCGTAGGCAAGGGCAAAATTTGCATCATTCGCCGAGATCCTAAAGAGTTTGTTATGGAAGCTGACCGAGATGGCGAGCTGCGCGAAAAAGTGGAAGCACTATACCAGCAAGCTACCGGCCAAAACATGTTGTACAAAAATAACTTTTACCTGGCCCGCGGTCCTTATGAAATTGTTTCGGTAATGGATGAAAGCGTCAGCGAGGAACCACATACCATAAAAGGAAATCTGATAGACCTTTATGACCCTGAGTTGCCTGTTTTGAATCAGAAAAAGATTAATGTTGGTGAGCAAGGTTTTTTCTACAATGTTGACAAAGTGCCCAACCCGCAAACACCGCAAGTGCTGGCAACAGCTGCCCGTGTATACGAGGAAAAGGTAACCAGCAAGAGCTATACGTTTATCACTAAAAGCCCATTAAATACTACTAATGCTATGCGGGTGCTGCTGCCGGCCCAGCCCAAAAAAGTAACGGTTACTGATGCCAAAGGTATCAAAATAGCCGGTTTTAAAAGCCAGTGGGATGCTGCCAGTAAGACCAGTTTAATTGGTTTTGAAAACAACCCGGATGGGGTAAAAGTCAAGTTGGAGTGGTAAACAAGTTATAAAATCGAATCTAATATCGCGGCTTTTTATTTGGGGTCTACCAAGTGGAGTTCAGTATCCAATACCCGTGTTTCAAACTCGGTGACAGGGTATTTACTTTCTATCAGTTTTAGTAGCATTTCAACTGCTATCTGGCCCATTTCAAAAGCTTTTTGCCTCACATAGGATAATGAAGGATGTAGTAGATCAACCACGTCAGAGTTTGAAAAACCTGCAATGGCAATTTCCTTAGGATCAAAGTTTAAGTGCTTCAGGGCCCGCACGCATGATATACTGATCCGATCGCTGCTAATAAAAATAGCATCAGGCTTATCGGGCAAGGCCAATAGTTCCTTTACGGCATCCTCAACTTCTTCATAATCATTACCACCCTTACTACAATTACGAATATATTCGGGCCTGAAATGCACGTGGTAATCTGCCAGCGCTTTCATATAGCCAGACAGGCGCTCATTAGTGATAGATAATTGCGGCGCGTTAGACAGCAGTGCGATCTTTTTGCGGCCTTTTTTTATTAGAGATTCTGTAGCATTATAGGCACCTTTAAAATTGTCAGATGTTACTTTAAACGTATCTATCTCATCTATCACCCTGTCAAAAAACACAATAGGCAAGCCATCCTCATGCAAAGTCTTCAGGAACGAATAGTCAGATGTACCGGCCGACATAGAGATTAGTAAACCATCAACAGAACGTTGCGCAAGATGATTAACGTTGGTACGCTCACGCTCAGACGAATCGTGCGTTTGGGTGATGATAGTATGGTAACCTTTTTCGTAAGCAATGGACTCTATGCCTGCTATTGCCTGGGAAAAAAAACTGTTAGCCAATTTGGGCACTACAATACCGATAGAATAAGTGCGGCGGTTTTTAAGGCTAAGGGCAATAGGATTTGATTTGTAATTCACCTTCTGTGCATATTCCATAACAATACGCTTAGTCTCTACGCTAATTTCATAGCCGTCGCGCAAAGCACGCGACACCGTCGATGGTGAGAGCTTTAAAGCCAGGGCTATGTCTTTTATGGTTGCAGGTTTATACATTGGTCAGCATCAGTATCAACAAACTGATTACAATTATACGCTTTATTAAAATCACTACCATTAAAAGTTAAAATCGGTAACGTTTGCGTAAAAAATTAATTGTCTATTGGCTTATAACTGACAATTTTAGTGCTAAGTATGCCAAAATGGTATAGTATTTTGGCCTTAAAATATCACTTTGTATCGGGTAATCTCCTTTCTTTGCTTTAACCAATTATCCAACCAATTAATTCTGTCATGTCGAAAAATAAATACCTGTTGCCGTTAATTCTGGTTACATCATTGTTTTTTCTGTGGGCATTCCTGCACAATATTAATCCAATACTGATACCGCACTTAAAAAAGGCATGCCAGTTGACAGATACGCAGTCGTCATTTATTGATTCGGCCGTTTATCTGGGCTACTTTTTGGTTGCTATTCCGGCAGGGCTATTTGTTCATAAATACAGTTATAAGTCGGGCATTATTGTGGGCCTGGTTTTATATGCCTTGGGATCGCTGTTGTTTATACCGGCCGCAAACGCGCATAGTTATACTTTCTTTTTGGTAGCACTGTTCATCATTGCCAGCGGCGCAACATTCTTAGAAACAATTGCCAACCCCTACATAACTTTATTGGGCGATAAGGAAACATCGGCGCAGCGCTTAAACTTTGCGCAATCATTTAATGGCGTGGGAGCGTTTGTAGCGCCCATTATTGGTGGGCAGGTTATATTATCAGGCATTGAGCACACGCCCGAGGAAATTAAAAACATGATGCCTGAGCAATTGGCGGCCTACATGCAATCAGAAGCCAATACAGTTAAATTACCCTACATGATAATTGGCGGGGTAGTTATATTGCTGATCATATTATTTGTATTTACCCGCATCCCTGACGTTAAAGAAGACGATAGCGCGGTTGACAGCCACGCGCCGGGTACAGATTTTTCTGCCCGTGTTTTAAAGCATAGCCATGTGGCATGGTCTGTTATCGCCCAATTTTTTTACATCGGTGCGCAAGTTGGCGTTGGTAGTTTCTTTATCCGTTACGCAAAATATGTAGCCGATATTGGTGAAAAGGAGGCGGCATTTTTATTAGGATCAATAGCCATGGTAGGCTTTATGGTTGGCCGTTTTGCCGGCACTTTCTTCATGAAATTTATTGATGCCGCTAAACTGTTAAGCATTTACGCGGGTATAAGCGCGTTACTGTTGGTGGTAGCGCTGGTAACCAAAGGCAATGTGGCGCTTTACGCGGTAATGGCGGTGCCATTCTTTATGTCAATCATGTTCCCTACTATATTTGCTTTGGGCATAAAAGGCTTGGGTAAAGAAACCAAGATTGCTTCGTCATTCCTGGTTATGTCTATAATTGGCGGTGGTGTGGCCCCTTTATTTATGGGTATGATATCTGATAAAACGGGCAGCATCCAAATGGCTTATATTGTACCTTTATTGTGTTTCCTGGTGATATTGTATTTTGGTGTAAAAGGCCACAAGGTGATTAAAAAAGCTGCATAATTATGGCACGTTATTGTTTAGCCTTAGATTTAAAAGACGACCCGCAACTAATTGCGGAATACGAAAAATATCACGAGGCAATTTGGCCTGAGATCCGCGACAGTATAATCAGCAGCGGCATTACCGGTTTAGAGATTTACCGGGTGTTTAACCGCCTCTTTATGATTATGGATACTGATGATGCTATATTTAGCTTCAAAAAGAAAGGAACTATGGACGCAGCTAACCCTAAGGTACAGCAATGGGAAGACCTGATGTGGAAATACCAGCAGGCCCTGCCCGGCGCAAAGCCAGGTGAGAAGTGGGTGTTGATGAATAAAATTTTTGACTTATAGAAAATAGACATGTTTAGTTTACAAGGAAAAACGGCAGTAATAACCGGTGGCGGTAGCGGGATAGGCCGTGCCATATCTGAACTGTTTGGCAAGCAGGGAGCAACGGTACATATCATTGAACTTAATGCCGATGCTGCGATGGAAACCGTTGAGCAAATTTACGCGGCCGGCGGCCATGCCACGGCGCATAGCTGTGACGTGAGCGATCAGCAGCAAATTGTCGATACCTACAACAAAATAGGTGTAATAGACATCTTGGTGAACAACGCTGGCATTGCCCATATTGGCGTAGCTGATAATACCAGCGAAGAGGATTTTACAAAGATCTTTAATGTAAACGTAAAAGGCGTTTACAATTCGCTTTTTGCGGCTATTCCGTTGATGCAAAAACAGGGTAAGGGAGTTATATTAAATATGTCATCAATAGCCGCTGTGGTGGGTATAACCAGCAGGTTTGCTTATTCCATGAGTAAAGGCGCGGTAGCAGCCATGTCGCTATCTGTAGCGCGCGACTATATTGATCAAAATATTCGCTGCAATGCTATATCGCCGGCAAGGGTTCACACGCCTTTTGTGGATGGATTCATTGCGAAAAACTATGCAGGGAAGGAGCAGGAGATGTTTGAAAAACTGTCAAAAAGTCAACCCATTGGCCGAATGGGTAAGCCAGAAGAAATTGCATCAATGGCATTGTACCTATGTAGCGATGAAGCTGGCTTTGTAACCGGTGTTGATTATGCCGTTGACGGTGGGTTTGTGAAATTGAATAATTAGCCCCGCCCAAACCCTCTCCGGGAGGGAGGGCTTAATAATGGCAAGTAAAAATGAATATTTAACACAATAATAAACTAAAAAGTCTCCCCAACCGGGGGAGATTTAGAGGGGGCTGAACTACATATGAAACTAATAAGATGGGGTAACCCGGGACAAGAGAAAACAGGCGTTATTATTAACGATATCAAATACGATACATCAACCTTTGGCGAAGATTATAATGAAAGCTTTTTTGAGAATGATGGCTTAGATCGACTTGAAAAATTTGTCGCAGATAACGAAGGTAAACTTCCAACTGTCGCTGACAGCGAGCGTTTAGGAAGCCCGTTTGCAAGGCCTTCTAAGATCTTATGTATCGGCTTAAACTTCGCCGATCATGCTAAAGAAAGCGGCGCTACGCCGCCTGCCGAGCCGGTTTTATTTATGAAATCAACCACGGCTTTGGTTGGCCCAAATGATGACGTTATTATTCCGCGCGATTCAGTCAAAACCGATTGGGAGGTTGAACTCGCTGTGGTTATCGGCAAAAAAACCAGCTATGTGGAACAAAGCCAAGCGCTGGATTATGTAGCGGGTTATGTGTTGCACAATGACGTATCAGAACGCGAGTTTCAGTTAGAACGTGGCGGTACGTGGGATAAAGGTAAAGGTTGCGATACATTTGCGCCAATGGGGCCTTTTATGGCTACGCCCGATGAATTGGGAGACATAAATAACCTGAAACTTTGGTTAAAAGTTAACGGCCAGATCATGCAAGATGGCAACACGTCCAACTTTATATTTGATGTGCCTACCGTTGTTGCATACGTCAGCAGGTTTATGACCTTACTGCCGGGCGACGTGATCTCGACGGGCACACCTGCAGGTGTCGGCCTTGGCTTTAAACCCCAAATATATTTAAAAGACGGCGACGTAATGGAACTGGGCATTGATGGCCTGGGCGAAAGTAAACAAGTGGTAAAAGCTTATGCTAAAAATTGATTCGCATCAGCACTTTTGGAATTATGACCCGGCTAAGCACGGCTGGATAACGGATGATATGGACATTATCAGGCAGGATTTTTTGCCTGAAGATTTAGAACCTATATTAAATGAGTATGGTTTTTCCGGCTGCGTAAGCGTTCAGACCGATCAGACAGAAACGGAAAACCATTTGCTTATAGAGCATGCCATGCGGAACAGCTTTATCAAAGGCGTAGTTGGCTGGGTTGATTTTAAAGCGGCGAATGTTGAAGACAGGCTTGCTTATTACAAGCAGTTTGATAAGGTAAAGGGCTTTCGCCATATTTTGCAGGGAGAGGCCGATAGGGCTTACATGCTGAATGCTGATTTCAAACGCGGCATTAGCAAGCTAAAAGGGTTTGGTTATACCTATGATATTTTGATCTATACCGATCAGATGCAATTTGCCAATGAGTTTGCGGCGGCATTCCCGGAACAACCGTTTGTGATCGACCATCTGGCGAAGCCGAATATCAAAGACGGCGATTTAGACCAATGGGCCCGGGATATGCAAGCTATTGCCCAAAATGAAAACGTAAGCTGCAAGATATCAGGTATGGTAACCGAGGCGGATTGGAGAGCCTGGAAACCCGCCCACTTTACTCCATACCTTGAGGTTGTTTTCGAGGCATTTGGTACCGATAGGGTAATGTTCGGATCCGACTGGCCGGTATGCCGCGTAGCCGCCACTTACGGCGAAGCGTTAAGCATTCCCGAAGCCTACATAGCCAAGCTATCTGAAACTGAGCAACAAAAGGCTTGGGGCGGTAATGCGGTTAAATTTTATGGTTTGTAAACAGACTAACTTGTCATTTAGGAGCATAGCGACAGATCCATACAAGCGCTAATAACAATGTATAGATTTCTCCCTACGGTAGGAATGACAAAATTATAGAATAGTTATCTAATTAAATAAGGACAATGGATCTGCAACTAAGAAACAAAGTAATCATAGTTACCGGCGGTGCAAAAGGCATTGGCGAAGGTATTGTGAGGGTGTTGGCCACCGAGGGGGCAATCCCGGTAATAGTTGGTCGTAAAGCCGAGGATAACCTTAAAGTGGTTGACGATTTGGCTGCACACGGTTTCGAATCATTTCAGGTGGTGGCTGAGTTAACCGAGCCCGATGACTGCAAAAGGGCTGTACAGGCCGTTATAGCTAAGTATGGCCGTATTGAGGGATTGATTAACAACGCCGGGGTTAACGACGGCGTGGGGCTTGAAAAAGGCAATTACGAGGATTTTATGCTGAGCCTCCAACGCAACGTGGTACATTATTACCTGATGGCGCAATATGCTTTGCCTGAGCTTAAAAAATCAAAGGGGCACATTGTGAACATTGGCTCAAAGGTAGCAGAGACGGGCCAGGGTAATACCTCGGCTTACGCCGCAGCCAACGGTGGCCGTAACGCGTTAACCCGCGAGTGGGCCGTTGAGCTTTTGCCTTACGGGATAAGAGTGAACGCCGTAATTGTGGCCGAGTGCTGGACCCCGCTTTACGAAGCTTACATTGCTGCTATGCCAGACCCTGAAGCGAAACTGAAAGAGATCGTTAAAAACATCCCGTTTGAGCACCGCATGACAACGGCTGAAGAAATTGCCAATATGGTGGTGTTCCTTTTATCATCAGCGTCAAGCCATACAACCGGTCAGTTGATTCATGTGGATGGGGGTTATACGCATTTAGATAGAGTGATTGAATAAATTTAGGTGCTTAACGTAATAATTTGTACTTTTTGCGTGCCAATTATCTGCTAACTAAGCACCTCAAATATGTATAGAACAATCGCCCTCGTTTATATCGCCCTGATTTCATTTTCGGAAATAGCCAACGCCCAAACCAAACCCATTGATATCTGCGTTTATGGCGGCACCTCCGCAGGGGTTATAGCCGCTTATACCGCTGCTAAGATGAATAAAAGTGTAGTGCTGATTGAACCGGGCACGCGCCTGGGCGGTTTATCAACAGGGGGTTTAGGCTATACAGATATCGGCAATAAATACGTAGTGACAGGTTTAGCGCGTGACTTTTATCGCCGCATAGGCCAACACTATGGCAAGTTTGAGCAGTGGACGTTTGAGCCAAAGGTTGCGGAGGCGATTTTTCTGGGTTATATCAAACGCGGTAATGTTAAGGTGATTTACAACACCCGCCTGCGTAAGGTTACCAAAGCCGGCAAGCATATTACCAGTGCCGTGTTCGAGAACTCCATCAATCCATTAGCGAAAACACAAACCATAAGAGCCAGCCAGTTTATTGATTGCACCTACGAGGGCGACCTGATGGCCAAAGCCGGCGTAAGCTATACTACCGGCCGCGAAGCTAACAGCCAGTATAACGAAACGGTTAACGGTGTGCAGGTTAGGGAAGGTCACCAGTTTCCGGATGGGGTTGATCCGTATAAAATTGAGGGTAAGCCCGAGAGTGGCTTGCTTTGGGGGATAAGCCCGGAGACTATGGCGCCATATGGTAGCGGTGATAAAAAGATCCAATCCTACAACTTTAGGTTATGCTTAACTAATGACCCCGCTAACCGGATTGACATTACCAAGCCTGACAATTACGATCCGTCGAAATATGAATTACTGCTGCGTTACCTGAAAAAGAAACCGGCGAAAGACCTTTACGGCGTTATGAAGCCCGACATGATGCCTAACCATAAGACTGACATCAACAATAACGGGCCGTTTAGTACCGATATGATAGGCATGAACTATGCCTACCCGGATGGCGATTACAAAACCCGCGAAGCCATCACTAAAGCGCATACAGATTACACCAAAGGCTTCCTCTACTTTGTAGGCCATGACGAGCGTATGCCGCAACACCTGCGCGAGCAGATGTTGAAGTGGGGCTATCCGAAGGATGAGTATACTCAGTTTGGCAACTTCAGCCCTCAAATGTACGTGCGCGAGGCCCGCCGGATGGTTGGCGCCTACGTGATGACCGAAGCCAACTGCCTGCACAAAGAGGTAGTTGATGATAAGGTAGGCATGGGTGCCTACAACATGGACTCGCACAATACGCAGCGCGTGGTGGTTAATGGCATGGTAAAGAATGAGGGCGATGTGCAGTTGCGTGGTATTAGTCCGTATGGCATTGCTTACCGGTCTATCACCCCTAAGGCGACCGAGTGCGATAACCTTTTGGTGCCGGTATGCTTATCGGCCAGCCACATGGCTTATGGGTCTATCCGTATGGAGCCGGTGTTTATGGTGCTGGCGCAGTCGGCCGCTGTGGCGGCATCGCAGGCTATAGACAAGAGGCAGGGTGTTCAGCAAATAGATATCAAGCTACTGCAAGCGGAGTTGAAGAACAACCCCTTGGTTGATCATAGCATCCCCGAGATATTGGTGGATAATGATGATAAGGAAGGCGTTGTCAAAACCGGGCAGTGGAAGAGAGAAACCATCGGCGGCTATGGCCCGTCGTTCCTGATTGATACTGCTAAGACGCCCGGTGACATCAAGTTCATCCCTAATGTAAGGACAGCAGGCAAGTACCACGTCTACGTTTACGTCCCTAAAGTAGGCAAGGGTGCTACCATAACCCAGGTCCAAATCTTTGACGGCCACGCTACCTCCACCAAAGCCATCAACAAAAAGGATGTGCAGGTAATGGGCCAAACATCGGGCGAGTGGATATCATTGGGCGTAAGTCAGTTGCCGGCTGGCAAGCAATCCTACGTTCAGATCAGCAATCAAGGTAGCGACGGCGTTATTGTAGCGGATGCGGTGCTGTTTGTAGCAGCGGAGTAATAAGCACGTTTGTTTCACGCGTGTGTGACACAGATGAAACAAGTGAAACAAGATTTTGAGTTAATTAACTGTTAATTAGTGCTTTGTAAAAATCGAGTGAAACAAAATGAAACAAGAATTTAGCGTAAATTACTAATAATCAGTTAGTTGCAAAATTTCTAAATATTGGTGTTTTGACACAAAATCAGGCAAATTATAGTTGTTTTGCGTTGTTTACCTGATTGTCAACTTGCTTTAAATTGCTGGTTTGTTGTAAATACCAGCACTATTTACGTAGTATTCAACTACTAATATCTTTGTAAACCATAGGTAATCAATGAGGAAATTTACTTTTTTTACCTGCTTTTTAGCGTGTTTATTCCCTGTGGCAGGTTTTGCCCAATATACAGGGCGCGAAGCTCAGGCAATAGCCAGGCTTGAAAGAGAATTGAAAACCGACGTAGCTAATGATGCTTTAGACGGAGGAATATCGGCCCTGATCATGAAAAATGACAAAGTAATTTGGGCAAAGGCGTTTGGCTACGCAAACAGGGATACCAAAAAGCTGGCAGATACCGGCACCATTTACCGAATAGCCTCTATCACCAAAACTTTTACCGCCACATTAATGATGATGTTGGTTGAGGATAAAGTCATCAGCCTGGATGATCCTGCAGAAAAATATGTACCCGAAGTAAAAAATATAATTGGCTATAATGAGGATACAAAGTTTACCTTAAGGCAATTGGCATCGCACACTTCAGGCTTAAGGCGCTGGTCCGAAATGTTTACCGCCAATATCGGTCCGGTAGGCGAATGGCAAAAAAAGTTACTATTGTCCCTGGCTCAAACACAGTTTGAATCAAAACCGGGTAAGCAATGGTTGTACTGTGATGTTGGTTATTGTATACTCGGCCTTGCTTTAGAACGTGCAGCCGGCCAGCCCTATATGCAAATGGTTAAAAATCGGATAATAGATCCATTGCATATGACTCACACTTTTTTTGCACCCGACGACGCCAGTCTGCCTAATTTGGCGCAAGGACTGTACAACCCCAACGGCGTAGTAGATACGCGGATACCACTCTCGCAAAATTCGGGAATGGGCTATGGCGTACCTAACGGCGGCCTCTTTTCCACCCCAACAGATCTGGCAAAATTGGTAAGCACATTTATTACCAAAACAGGCTTGCTATCAAAGGAAAGCATCCGCCAGATGAAATTAACACCAAAAGGCGGCAAAGATTATGGACTTGGGTTGGCGTTAGACCCGCAGAATAACGTTAATTATTTCGGTCATAACGGGTTAATTCCGGGTTATTCATCACAGTATTTAATCGACGACGATAGTAAATACGCTGTAATATTGATGCGTAATTATAATGTTGGCTTTACCAATGTTATCGTTACCGCTTATAAATTGTTAGATGATATTTGATTGAATGTCAATATCAGCATATCGAAGAATCAGTAAACTAAGCATACATCGCTCGGTAGATCTCTTCGCTACGCGCCGCATGACAGGTTTATTTATATGTTAATGGATCAACCGCTATAGCCGATGGCGGCGCATCAGCCGCTTTAGCACCCCAGGCCTTATTAGGTTTGCTACTCATTTGCAAAACAAGCGTACCGCCTTTTAATAAGTCACTATGCGTAAACCAGGGCTTGTTTAGCGGTTTGCCGTTAAGCGTAGCGCTTTGAATAAACACATTTGCCTTTGAGTTATTAACCGCCTTAACTGTAAATGCATTGCCCGATGGCAGCTTGATACTTGCCTCATTAAACGTAGGGCTGCCAATGCTGTATACCGGTATCCCCGGTGTAACCGGGAAGAAGCCCAGCATAGAAAATACTACAAAGCCGGTGGTGCCGCCGCCATCTTCATCACCGGGGATGCCGAATACGTTGTCGGCGTACCAGGTGTCAATCAGCATCCGGATGCGTTTCTGTGTTTTCCACGGCGCCCCTAAATAGTTGTACAGGTAGGGGATATGATAACTTGGTTCGTTACCCATTACAAACTGCCCCACCATCCCCGAAGCATCGGGTTGGTTTAACCAGAAATGGAACTTAGAAAGGCTCAGATCTTCGCGGAAAAGCTGGTCCAATTTGGCTTCTGCTTTTTGCCTGCCGCCCATCAGTTCAAACAGGCCTTTCAGGTCATGCCTGGGTGTCCAGTTATAGGTGTACGAGTTGTTTTCGGTCACATACTCGCGGCCCAAAAGCTTGGTATTGTAGGGGTAAATCCAATCTCCTTTCTTATCCTTCGGCCATACAAAACCTTCTTTTGTATTGTAAACATTGCTGTACCAGCCCGCACGTTTTAAAAACTTCTCTTTATCCTGCGGATAGCCAGCCGCGTTAGCCAGTTGGGCTATCGACCAGTCGCATACGCTCCACTCCAAAGTAATAGATACGCCTTCGTTGCCACGGCCTTCCCACCATTTGTCCATCTCCACGCCATCCTTGCTGCCACGTTCTTCGGGGCGCGACGAGTATAAGTAACCATGTGCGTTATAAAAGGAGTCAATAGCCGTTGCCGGGCCATTACGCCATGGTAGCAGTGTGCCTTCTAATGAGTTTTTCTTTAAACCCTTATAAGCCGTTTTAACATCAAACTTAAGCCCCTTTGCCAGGGCATCTGCCATCCATGATGCTGCGTGATTGCCGGTCATGGCAGGCCAGTCGCCGGTTGCCAGCGCGAAAGCCGGCATCCAGCCGCCTTGCTTATACATGTCTATGTACGAGTTTATCTTTTTCTCCTCCTGCTTTGGGTTAAGTATCGTATGCAGTGGTTCTGCAGCTATGTACATATCCCAAATCCAGTTGTCTACAAAAAATGGCTCCGTGCTTTTGTGTACCTGTTTATCGTACATGCTGTAATACTGGCCGTATTCGTTGATATCAACCATGCGCTCATAGGTGCGGTAAAGCGAGGTGTAGAAGGTGCGTTTTTGGGCGTTAGTGCCGCCTTTTAGGGTTATCTGGTTCATTTTACCGTCCCAAATGGCTTTCGCTTGTTTTTTTATGGCGACGAAATCCCAGCCGGGTATCTCTCTTTGCAAACTGGCCTTAGCCTGCGCAATGCTGATGTAGGATATGGCGTATTTAAACTTAACAGATGCAGTGCTAAATCTTGCCAGCAGGCGATGGTTATTTTTGTCCTGTACTTTTAAATCGGTAATGTCCTGGTCAGTTTCAGCATACAGGTAAACTTTTAAGCCGGTAACTTCTTCGGTGCCCGTAAAACTATGCTTATCCAACTGCTGTACGTTACCATTGCCGCCGTTTAAACCAAGACGTAAGTAGTTGTTATTGTTATCTTTAAAGTCGACACGGAAAAAGCCGCTTTTGGCAGCTGTGGTATACTCGGTGATCATGCCGGTATCCTCGTCCTCAAATTGATAGTAGTAAGGACTTGATTTTTGGCTGGCTATGGTAATTCGTTTACCCCAAAAAGTATCATCCTGCTTTCCTTTTATCGGCAAAAAAGAAAATGCGTACTCAACACGGTGCGATACCACATTAAGCGGAAAGAACATCACCTGGTCGTCCAACTCATCCTGTTTCATGGGGAACACCCGCAGCATACTGTTGGGCAGATGCACCAGCGGCCGGGTAGGCTGCAGCACTATGCCCGATCCACCAATTGTAGGGTCTACATAGTCTAACGGGGTAAGGGCATTAACTTTTGCTTTTTGCTGCGCGATGGTATCGTTATTCATGCAGCTCAATAGCATAAGCAGCGCTAACAGGTATTGGTGAAATTTCATGTCAGTTGGTAATTGGTGAGGTAAATATAGTGGTTTTACCTAACAAATCATCAACTTGTATAAACAAGTTAAGTTAATTTTCTTGCGCAAAATATTAAGGCCGGAGTAATAGGCAACCCCTGAAATTTAATAAAGCCGTCATTGCTTCGTGCCCAGCAATGACGTGGTGGGAATTTGTGCTGCTATCAACAAACTAAAATTCGTCATGCGTAGACCGCACCTCGTATTCGGGCATAAATAAAAGTAGCGTGTTATGCTCAGCATCAATTTCAAATCGCCAGGTCTCATGGCCCTTCGCCTGTCGGGTAATATCGGCGCAGCCGTAATGGTATTTTACAAGGTAGCTTATCGCTACGGTACCGCTTTTTTTATCGTTGTGTAAGTCTGCCGCACTTATCTCAAAAGCATCAATCTGGCAAGTGTCGCCATTTTGGCTATGGTATTTCGCCAAGTGTTCAATGATTTGGACTGACGTGCCGATGTTCAACACATCGCTTAAAAACGCGCTTAACGGCATTTTACCTATAATTACATGGTGATAGTTTACAGGAGGGTAATTGATCTTCAATACAGCCATGTACCAAATGTACAAAGCTAATGTCGTCAGTAAAATAAATCATTGGCTTAAAACTAATTTAATATTTAAAAGATAGATTTACGTTACCGATTAGTTAACCCGGTAAACCACCAATATGAGCGACAGACGTAGTTTTTTAAAATCAAGCCTGATAGGTGCCGCAAGCATTAACTTGCTGCCAGCCATTAACGCATTTGCTAACCAACCGGTGCATAAGAGCGCCGCCGCCGAAAAATTTAAACTGCGGTTTGCCATAGCCTCTGACGGGCATTACGCCCAGCCTGATACTAACTCTGATGGTTTTTATGCCGATCTGGTAAAGTGGCTGCATAAAGAACATGCCGATAACCACCTTGATATGGTAATTATTAACGGCGATATAGTACACAACCGCCCTGACCTGTTAAAGAAAGTTAAAGAGACTTATCTTGACAAGCTGCCTGCGCCGTGCTATACCATCCCCGGTAATCATGATTTTGCCGATGCTAAACTGTGGCAGGAGGTGTTTGGTTATGAAGATAAACATACGGTTGATAAAGGCGACATAGGTTTTGTATTTGCCAATACGGCCGATACCACGGGCGGCTACGTATGCCCCGACTATAACTTTATGAAAGCCGCTTTTGATGCTTATAAAAACAAGAAGATAGTTTTTGTAATACTGCATATTGCACCGTACATATGGGCGCCCGAAGAAAAAGGAACGTTTGTAGACTGCCCGGAAATTGTTAAGCTGCTGCACAGCTACCCTAATATTAAAGCCGTTTTTCACGGGCATGATCATAGTCTGGATGGCATACGTCACACCGGTAAATTGCCACACCTGTTCGACTCGCACTTTGGCGGCAACTGGGGTACAGATTATAAAGGTTACCGTATTGTTGAAGTAGGTTTAGATGATAAAATTACCACTTACCAAATCAATGCCAGCCAAAACCCGAGACTAAATACCAATAAACTGTAACGGGATTAAGGTGGTCCTATTTAGCTTTCTTGTATTCTTTTAGCTTTTTAAAAGTATCGTCTACATTGTAGTCAGACAGGATAATGTTATAGTCTTTCCAAAACGACGAGTTGCCATTGCTTTTGTACGCATTGATATTATCGTTACGCCCAATTTTAGCAGAAAAAGAATCTTGCTCCGTGGTATCTACCTGTGTTATCTGGTAGTTGAATTTTACGCGGGCAGTAGGGTAGTCTATATGTTTAGCGGTGTCTTGTAAAACAAAACTGCTGTTGCCCTCTATACTTGATAGCACCCATTTGTTGCCCACTTGCTGGTAGCTTATTTTGGTACGGTCAGATTTTAGGTTAACATCAAGATTCCCCGGTTTTATTAACGAGCGTTGTATAAAAGTGCGATTTATAGGCTCCCTTAAATTTGCCGGGCTAAGTCCAAAATCAAAGTGGATGAAAGCATTGGTTTTAACATCAACATATAACTTACCACGATAGGTGCCTTCAACCGCGCCGTCTATCTCTCTGAACGCTATCTCGTAAGCGCGATAGCCTTGCATATCAACAATACCGTTTACTTTAAAGGTATGCCTGGTTAAACCGTAAGTAGTTAAAAACCCGCTGGCATGCAAGTGATTGATAATATCCAGCTCGAAGATTGAGTTAGGCTTTTGGCTTACTTCTACCGCGTTAAAATCCCGCGCATTTTTTTCGCTCCGGGCCTTTTCCAGCCTGAAAAGGTCGGCATGAGGGTCGCCATAACCAAAGTTATACACGTCAAAAACCGCTTCAGACAATTGCAGCGGATCCTGAGTATTATAGGTGTACAAGCGGTAAAAACCGCGCAATACGTGCCTGTAATTAATAAAATTGTTAGGTATGCTGGCAATAGCTTTTTGTATGATCTTGTCGGCATCATAATAGGCTATAGTAACCTCACTTAGTTGTGTGGTATTAATTTTTAGGGTGATGTTAAGCTGCTCGCCTTTTTTCAGGTTTGCTATCGCGATGCTTTGGGTTTGGTAGCCAATGGATGATATTTTAAGGCTGTCTTTGCTATTTCCGGCAGGGATGATCAAGGTAAATAAACCAGCGGTATTTGTTGCTGTGCCAACGCCTTTTAGGTTAATGCTAACACTTACCTGCTCCACCGGTTTTTTGTCATCGGCATCAATTACCTTACCGTTAACGGTCATTTGTGCCAGGGCAGGGGTTAGCCACAATAACATTAACAGGGATAAGGCCAAAAGGCTGATCTTTTTCATACCCTGCAATATGCTTAAGTATCTGCTAATAAAAAAATAAAGTAGACCAATTTGGTTATTAGTGAGACCAGCAAGGATTATGGTGCGATGGAGGCGGCAGTGGAAAATGATTTTCTGTTAACCAATCAGTTTTTATTTGTTTAAAAAGCTGCCGCATCCTATATTAGACTGCGATCAGTCGCCAGAATTTAATATAAGCCCCATGAAGGAGAAAGTAGTAAGACTTTTAGCAGACCTAAAAAGAGAATCCATAAAGTTTAAAGACGTAATAGCCTTTATAGACGCGCATTACGAGCACCAGCCGGCTGCCTTTAAAAATGGCGATGCTGATAACGAAGCCACCCAAAACCAGGGCAGCGCCAAGGTATTTACGTTTGGCCAATTAAACAACCTGAGCGAAGATGATACCTTGATGCTTTTTGCCGAGCACTATATGGCCGTTTTAGATACTCCCGGTGGTACTGACCATCAAAATATCCGACAATTTATGATTCATGGCTGGGGCGGTATAGCGTTTGAAGCCCAGGCACTGATAGCTAAATAATGAGGAGAACACTGCTTTTATTAACCATGCTGTGTTGGCTTTGCATTGGCGCTGCTGCACAGCAAACCAACACTTACGTTAACATAGAAACCGAGCAGGGATCATGTATTGTAAAACTGTATAACGAAACGCCGGTACACCGCGACAATTTTATTAAACTGGTTAAAAGCGGCTACTTTGATAAAACTACTTTTAACCGGATTTTAAAAAACTTTGTAATACAAGGCGGCGATCCTGATTCGCTTTACGAGAAGGGCCGGAAGCTTAACGCTCAACAAAAATGGCTGGCGCCCGAGTTTAACCCGGCCCTATACCACCGCCGTGGTGTTGTTGCTATGGGGCGGGATGATAACCCGGAGCAATCGTCCTTTACCACCCAGGTTTACATTGTAGACGGTAAAAAATGGACCGACGTGCAACTGGATGATCTGGAAAAAAAATATGGACAACACTTTACCCAAGCCCAGCGCGAAGCATATAAAACCATTGGCGGTACCCCGCACCTTGACTGGCACTACACCGTTTTTGGCGAAATAGTAAAGGGTATTGACCTGATAGATAAATTAACCGCTTTAAAGGTTGATAAAGCCGGCAACCCCGCTGCGCCGGTTTGGATAAAGGTGAAGGTGTTGACAGCGAAGCAAGTGAATGCGGCTTTGAAATAGAAGCTATACTACAAGTACCTATCTAAAATTCCTTCCCTTATAAAACACATCCTTTACCGGGGTATTGCGCTCATGGGGCATAGCCTTAGTGGTCTCGTCACTTTTTGATAACGGTACCGGTGGAAATTCCTCCGTATCCTGTGGGAGCAGTTTACCCAATAGTTTGTTCAGGTTAAAGCAGCGTTTAACTACCACGTGTACTACTTCTCCCTCTATCTGGAGCTGCCCCTCAACCATCAATAAACGCGATTGCAGGATCTCTTTACGATATTTCTCGAACAGATTGGCCCATACCACCAGGTTGGCAAACCCGGTTTCGTCCTTAATGGTAATAAACAGAACGCCCTTTGCCGTACCGGGATGCTGCCTCACGGTAATCATGCCGGCTACTTTCAGCGTATCGCCGTTTTTCATCTCTTTAAGCTTGCCGGTGGGGGTGATGCCCAGCTGGTTAAGCTCGTACCGGATAAAGCTTACCGGGTGTGCTTTAAGCGATAAGCCGGTGACGGCAAAGTCTTGCACCACGTGTTCGGCATCTGTCATCAAAGGCAGGGATATCTGGCTTTCATGCGCACTTTCTGATGCCTGCCCGTTAAACAAGGCAATGGGTTTATCACTAAGTGCTGGTATCTCCCACAAAGCTTCCCGGCGGGTAAGGCCAAGTGAGCGGAAGGCATCGGCGTCGCTTAGGCGTTCAATAGCTGCCTGGGGTACGCCGGCATCACTTAACTGATTGATTGATAGATAACTGTGGGTTCTGTTGTTGATCAGAATCTCCATATCAGCCTGGCGTAAGCCGCTAACCTGCCTAAAGCCCAGGCGTAAAGCACAGTATTTGCCATCTACTTCCTCAAGGATATTGTCCCAAAAAGAATGATTAACGTCAACCGGGCGAACAACTACCTGGTGGTTACGTGCATCATCTACGATCTCTGCAGGCTGGTAAAAGCCCATAGGCTGACTGTTAAGCAGCGCCGCCGCAAATACATCAGGATAATGGTGCTTAAGCCAGCAGGATATATAAACCAAATGTGCAAAAGATGCAGCGTGGCTCTCCGGGAATCCATAAGAGCCAAAGCCTTCTAACTGTTTAAAAATGCGGATGGCGTATTCCTCTTCGTAACCCTTGGCTACCATACCATCTATCAGTTTTTGCCTGAAAGTACTAACCTGGCCTTTTGCTTTAAAAGTGGCCATACTACGACGCAATTGGTCTGCCTCTGCAGGGGTAAACCCGGCTGCAACTATGGCTATTTCCATAGCCTGTTCCTGAAACAAGGGCACACCTAAAGTACGTCCTAAAACTACTTCTAATTCTGGTGAAGGGTACTCAACCGGATCGATCTTATCGCGTCGGCGCAGATACGGATGTACCATATCCCCCTGTATAGGTCCCGGCCTCACGATAGCTACTTCAATTACCAGATCATAAAAGCAGCGTGGTTTTAAACGTGGCAGCATAGACATCTGCGCCCGGCTTTCTATCTGGAATACGCCTAATGTGTCGGCGCGGCAAATCATATCGTAAACTTCCTTATCATCCTGAGGTACATTTTCAAGGCTGAATTGCTTGCCATAATGCTGGTCGATCATATCAAAAGCCTTACGGATGCAGGTAAGCATACCTAAGGCCAGTACGTCCACCTTTAGAATGCCAAGCGCTTCCAGATCATCTTTGTTCCATTCCAGTTGGGTGCGGTCTTCCATCCGGGCATTCATTACCGGGCACAGGTCTGATAGCTTGCATTGAGTGATGACAAAGCCACCCGTATGCTGCCCTAACTGCCGCGGGAAGCCGATCATTTGTTCGGTTAGCTGTAGTACTTTACACAGATGAGGGTCGTCGGGATTTAGTCCTTGTTCTATGATGCGTTCACGGTCAAAGCCTTCGGCCCGCCAACTCCAGATAGACCCCCCCAGGCGTTTAATGGTGTCTTCTGATAAACCCATGGCTTTGCCAACATCGCGCAAGGCTCCCTTATGGCGTTCCAAGGTTACGGTGGCTACAATACCGGCGTGTTCGCGGCCATACATATTGTATATCCATTGAATGATCTCTTCGCGGCGCTCATGCTCAAAATCAACATCCACATCAGGCCACTCATCCCGCGCGTCTGACATAAAGCGCGAAAACAACAGGCGTGTTTTGGTGGGATTTACCGGCGTTATCCCCAAGCAAAAACACACCGTACAGTTAGCTGCCGACCCGCGCCCCTGGTGTAATATCTTAAGTTCTTCTGCCTTTTGCGTGTACTCAAATATCCTCAGAAAGTATGGGGCCAGTTTACGTCTTTTAAAAAAATCCAGCTCAAAATTTACCTGGGTTAATATAGATGCCGGCACATCGTCTTTAAATATTTTATTCGCCCCCTTGAGCGTGTGCTCACGCAGGTGCTCATCGGCGGTGCGGCCGTCCGGGCTTTTCCATTCGGGTTCAAGGTATTTCAGATCATCGAGGGTGAATTGACAGGCATCGGCAATTTCTTGCGTGCGGGCCAGGGCTTCAGGGTATTGACTAAATAAGCGCTCTAGCTCTTCAACAGGTTTAAAATAACGCTCTGCATTGGCGTGTAGGCGATATCCTGCATTGCTAATGGTGCATTTTTCGCGCACGCAAGTTTGTATGTCTTGCAGCTCGCGGCGTGCTGCAACGTGGTAGTATACATCATTAGTAACTACCATGGGTACATCTAATTGTGATAGACGGTAAAAGCGTTTTCTATCATCCCCGTTATAGGAGCGACTGGCAGCCAGGTAAAGTTTTTTGCCAAACTCAAGCTTATAGCCGTTCAAATCCTGCTTAAAGGCAACATCAAATTCAAACTGTTTATTAAGGGTTGGGGGAGGGATGGCTATAAATATGATATCCGTTTTATGCTCAAAAACGTCTTGCTTATAAAGCTCGCATTTGCCTTTTTCTGTGCGGAGGTTGCCTTTGCTGAGTAACGCACACAAACGCCCCCAGGCAGTGATATTAGTAGGGTAAGCCAGCAAACTATGACCATCCATAAGGTCTAATCTACAGGCGGGGATAAACCCAACCCCTTTAATTTTTGCTTCCTGATGAGCGCGTACTACACCGGCTACACTGTTCCTATCAGTAATGGCAATTTTAGCGTAGCCCAGTTCGGCTGCGCGCTCGGCAAACTCCTCCGGGTGCGATCCCCCCAGCATAAAGCTAAAATTGCTGGTTATCTGTAATTCGGTGTATTTCATAATGGCCTAAGCAAAAAATCCATGTAGATACCATTTAGCACCTTCGTCGGTATAATGTCCCGATCGAAACAGCCAAAAGCGCCGGCCTTGCTGATCCTCTACCACATAATAATCGCGATGCGGACGTTTGCTTTGCCACCATTCGCATTCAATACGTTCGGCATCGTCTGCTTTTTTTACCTCATGCCGTTCGCCTTTATAAATGAATAGTATTGGGGGGTCATCGGGTAATTTAAAAGTTACCTGTATAGGTTCGGGCCGTGGTAAAATTATAGATGGTCGCGGTCGGCCGGTTCGCCAGGTGGTTGCCGGTTTTTCTGTTAGTGATGTTGCTTTTCTAAGCGCGCGTTCTGGCCAGTAACTTTCATAAGGCAGGTACCGGCGGATGTTTTCTATCCCGATTTTATTACCCACCCTGTCAAGCAGCTCAGCCAAATCATTGCTATGCAGGTCACAACTATCAGATACCCAAAGTACTTCCTGATCCTGCGATACATCCTCAATTTTATAAGCATCTAACGTAAACAGCTCAATACCAAGTGCCGGCTCAATGCTGTCAATTTTTAACGCGAATAGCTTAAACAAGTGTTCAATATTATGCGATGGCCGGTTAGTGCCAATATCTGCGCCAACCAGCCCGCCATCAACCCTGTAGCATTTCAATACGGCGGTGCGCAGTCCCTTACCTTCATCGCGCAGTCGCTCACAAATACTTTGCAGCAAGGTTTTAATAGCAATTTCAATCCCTTCGACAGTCCTTATCGGTTCAAGCGAGGGCAGGCGCTCATGATACGCTTCAATTGGATGGATCAACTGCAATGGCTCGTCCACGTTGCCTAAGGCCTCATCTATCCGTAACAAAAACTCATTGCCAAAGCGCCTGCGCAAGGCAGATCGTTTTATGCTTAAAAAGCTTTTTATAGCGTAAAATCCCAATTTACGCAAGCGCTCAAGCGCGGTATAGTCCAGTCGTAAAGCAATGGGCGGCAGGGGTAAAAGGGCTTTTATGTGGTCATTAGGAGGGATAACCGCATCTGTATTACCAAAATGCGCCACTGCCCAGGCAGCCCCAATAGTATCGGCCATAGCAGCTTGTACATCATAGCCTTTGGCACGAAAACGATTGAGCATATGTGCCAGGTATTGCTGCTCGCTGCCCCACAAATGCGTGCAGCCGCTAACATCCATTATCAAACTACAAGGTGCATCAAGTGCTACCTGCGGAGTATACCTGATGCACCATTCGCCAAGCCTGTTTAATAATTTATCTGCTTTTTCTGGAAGCTGATCAATCACTTTTAAGTCCGGAATGATGGCTTTAGCGTCGGCAGAGGCCATGCCAACAGTGATACCCTGTTGTTCGGCCAGGATGTTGGTGGCGGTTATTATTATGCGGTTACGTTCTGGTGCGACTAAAACAAAAGGTATTAATTTTAATTCGGGCTGGCGGAGCGTAAGCCAGTCCGTCAATAAATGACGAAACCAAAGTGATACAAAACGTTTTTGCATAACTATCCAACTTGCCTTATTGTTGTTAATGTTTCTTGCTGTAATTGTTCATCAAACGATAAAAAGCTGTCGCCGGTCCATTGCAAATTCCAACAGCCCGGGGTGCCATTGCGTACGCGTAACAATTTTACCTGCCAGCGCGGCAGCCCTACGCCGGGCATATGTTCTTCAAGTGCGCTGGGCAGTGGTGTTACCTGCCAGCGGGCCATGCAGGTGGTGGCGCCCAGTTTTTTGGCATCATTCCGCAATAAAAAACCGGTAACCTTACTGGTTTCAACGGCCAACTGCAGCCGGCGCGATTGTGCGAAGCTCACTTCTTTTATCTCGGCAATAACTGCCGCCAGGCCCTCGCATTTCAGGGCTTCTTCCATCACCCATAAAATATCGCGCTCCCGCTGCACATCAATAAAAATAAAACGCCCGGCATCAACACCAAAAGCGCCTAAAGCCGATGGGTAAAGCTTGCGCGAAGTACTGATCCAGATAGAGGTGCCGCCCTGTGCCATTAATGAGGCTAATAAACCTGATAATAGCCCGCAGGTAGCAGCAGTATTGTTTAAAGTATAACACAGCATTTCGTGAATGGTGCCGGTAGGAAAGATGCCATTAGGGAAGGCTGATTCCAGCGGACCCAAACCCATACTGTTTACGTTATTTACTTTAGGTAGGCTAAAACCCTGCCATGCCAAAATATCTTTTTGCAGTTTACTTACAATATCTTTTTGAGCATTTAGCATAAAACAAAATTGCTAATATTTTTAGTATTTTGCAATATTGTTTTTCAACATTATCTGTGCATGGCGGATTAAAATACCAGTCTATCCAATATGATTTTTTAATAAATTGCAGAGTGAAAATTATCCGATCCATTATAAGTGCTGTGGCATTGCTTATCCTAAGCCCTGTAACACAAGCTCAAACTAAAACTACGCCCGAGCAGATCAAGTTTACGCGCCAGGGTGTAAAACGTTTGGTGTTTGACAGGGAGCAAGCTGTTAGCCTGGCTACCTTAAAGCCCGAAACCATTATTGGTTTGGCGGTAATGCATCCCAACCAACCAGAACCTGGCCAAACAGCAGCGGTGGTATCAACCGATCAAAATATGCTGATCGTTCAATCACATGATGAAACACAAACTGCAATATGGTTGGGTGGATTTAACCCTTTTGCAACGTATATTATTGATCTTGCATTTGCCACAGGTGAAAACTTTGTGGGTTTTGAATTTACAGATGCCAATCGTGCTGAAAGAATGTTGGTTTATGCGACATTTAAAGACACCTTGATAACAGATGTACGTTTAAAAGTGATACGAAACAAGGAGATTGTGGCCGATAGATCGATAGCAGTTAATAATAAGGAACCGGGTTTAATAGGCCATGGCATTATTTTACAAATGTTGGGTAGTGGGTTAGTAATGTATTCGCAAAATAAGGGCTTGCCAAAAGTGATTGCGCAAGCCGACTATAATAAACAGGCTGACCTGCGTGGCAAGCAATACCTCAATGGTTTTCACACTAACCTTTACTTGGGTACCAAAAACGGCGAAATAAAAATAAGTAGGGCAGATATTGCTTTAACTGCAGGGATGCGGCTGGCAGACATAAGGCCCGTTACTTATGAGGACGGCGAGCCTATGATAGATCAAGGGAGGTTATGGTATACCATGTCTATTCGCGGGCGTGGTCTGCCGCATGCTTTGCAGGGCGTTTTTAGTATGAACCCATCGGTATTCGATATCAAGTTTGAGGGTATTGTTGTGTTTGATCGTAACGACGGTATATTGCGTAACGAGGTAGCATCTCACTTGTTTTTTGATCGTAAAAACAAAATGTGGCGCGGGGTAACCACCGGTTTCAGCGCTTATGCCAATCCCGAAAAGGAGAAAAAACAATTGCTGATTATTGAAAGTAAACGTGACCCTCGCTTTGGCTTTTCAATAATGAATGCCCGCCCTTTTCAGATGGTAGGCGATATGGAGGATCCGCACATGCTGTATGATGCCCGGGCCAAAAAATGGCGCATGATATCATGTACCAATCAAAATGGATACAAGGCAATCTTATCAGAATCAGACGAATGGGACCGGGGGTACAAACAAATTGCCGGCCCTGTTACACATAACTCTACCGGTACATCGTTGCAAAGAGTTGATGGGCAGTTGTACGCCTTTTCTGGCAGTAATGAAAACAAGCTATTTATATATACATACCCTGAATTGAAGGAAACGGGTATACTTAAAATGGACCTGCCGCCTTGGAATGATACCTCGGGCTCAAGAGTATGGCCCAATATTGTACACCTGCCTGAGGGGTATCCGTTTAAATATATAGCCTTAACTATGGACCGTTTTAACTATCCGGGGATGCAAGGCCAAAATTGGACTTACGGCGCACTATATCTTTACCACGGATATTGATTACTCCTCATCCAACAGGTCGTCGTCTTCGTCGTCTGTGCTGTCGGTAAATTCAGGGTCAATCTCTGTAGCATCGCTTTCCGGTTCATCATCGTCTAAAGTACCGCCCTCGATATCGTTGGTGCTGTCAGTATATTCCTGATCAATATCGGTAGCTGCACCGGTTTGCGACTGATTGCCTAACTCAGGGTGGTTTTCTTCTTCGGATGAATTGTCAAATATTTCGTCGGGAAAATTTAGCTCGTTCATGTTTATAGTATTTAATAGTTGTTTTAGAATAACTATTCAGATGTCCCAAAGTTTGAAGATTCGAGTGGAATTGATATCTTTAAATAACTAACTACTCCGAGCCATGAGATACATTTTTGCCTTTTTAGTACTTCTTGCAGCTTTTATAAATAATGCATTAGCTCAAACAGCTAAAGGTGGTTCATTTGCTGATATCGCTTTTATTGAAGGCCACTGGAAAGCCAGCCCGGCCGAGGGCCGTACCATAGAGGCGGTTTGGGTAGCGCCAGCCGGCGATAATATAGTGGGCTTTATGCGGATGATGAACGGCGATAAGATAGATGTTTATGAGATTTTAGCTTACGAGCAATCAGCCCAAGGGTTGGTGTCGTTTGTAAAACACTTTAAACCGGGCCTGATAGGGCAGGAGGAGAAAGAAAGCCCAAACAAATATATTTTTGTTGACGCAGCTAAGGACCGTGCAATATTTAAAACACCAAATGACGATTTGCGCATTTTGTATGAAAAACGTTCCGCCAACCAATTCGCCATAGCCCGCGGTAACCTGGAAAATGGTAAATGGATTTTTAAGGATTTATTTGTGTTTAATAGGGTTAAATAGCAGTTGTAAAAGAAGTACTCTTGTCAATTAGTTGATCTTTAAATAACCATCCAATAAAGAACTACCAATTTATGGACTGCGGTAGGATTTTTCAATCAGCAATGGGGATAGTAAACCGGAAACAGGTACCCTTATTTAGCTCACTTTCTACATTGATGCTACCACCATGCTGCATAACAAAATCCCTTACCAACATTAAGCCCAACCCTGAGCCTTTTTCTTGATTAGTGCCCAATAATGATGCGTAGCTGGTACGGCCAAACAACATGTCGCGGGTTTCTGTTGACATGCCTACGCCAAAATCTTGTATACATATTTCCACCATTCCTTGCAACGGCTGTGCAGAAATAGTAATTGCATTGCCGGCAAACGGAGTATATTTAATGGCATTAGTAACCAGATTTTGCAAAATGGAGCGAAACATCAACGGGTCTGCCTGGATATAAATAGCTTCAGGCGTTTGGTTTATTAATTGTATTTCCTTTTGGCTGGCATTTGCTTTTAATAATTCAAGCGATTCGTTGATGCCTTGTGTGAGATGTAATTTTTC
This sequence comes from Mucilaginibacter antarcticus, assembly GCF_042686155.1. Lineage (NCBI taxonomy): Bacteria > Pseudomonadati > Bacteroidota > Sphingobacteriia > Sphingobacteriales > Sphingobacteriaceae > Mucilaginibacter > Mucilaginibacter antarcticus. The sequence goes on from NZ_JBHUON010000016.1 coordinate 68,983, forward strand.
AGGTTGAAAATTAACTTTTTCCCTTTGGTTTTTTGCCCATTCTACTAATTCATTTAACTGGCCTAATATTTTTTTTGAGGTCCGGTTAATTATTCCTGCCAAAAGTTTAATCTGGCCAGCCTGAAGTTTTTCCGCGTCCTGATCAAGGTTTTCAGAAGAAATTAATAACGATGTAAGCGGATTGCGCAAATCATGCGAAATAACAGACAGGAATTTATCTTTAGACAAGTTAAGCGCCTGAAGCTCCTGATTTAAATTTTCCAGCTCCATTGTGCGCTCTAATACACGCCGTTCTAAATCCTGATTAAGCTCTAACAGTTGGTTGTTAATAGCCTGTACCTTTTCTTCTTGCTGCCGTAATAATTGATTTTTTCTATAAAGCTCTGTAAACACCGCTACTTTAGAGCGTAATATTTCTGCGTTAAATGGTTTACGAATAAAATCTACCGCACCTGCCTTGTAACCTTTAAATATCGCTGCCTCTTCGTAATCATGAGCGGTAATGAAAATGATCGGTATCTGCTTAAGTTTATCCCGTTGATAAATTAACTCAGCGGTTTCATACCCGTCCATAATTGGCATTTTAACATCCAGCAGAATCAGCGTAAAATCTTCTTCTTTCAGTAAAATACGTAAAGCCTCTTTGCCAGATGTTGCCCGGTGAAATTCATATTTCTCCTTTTCCAGCACCACCTCGATAGACAGCAGATTATTCTCATTATCGTCAACTAATAGTATTTTAATAGCCATTGTTTATTTAATCAGCCACACGCGCATTAATGATAATAATTGATCTGTTTTTACAGGCTTGGTAATGTAATCCGATGCTCCTGAAGCGATGCATTTCTGTCTGTCACCTATCATGGCTTTTGCGGTTACTGCTATGATTGGCAGGTTTTTATGCTTTGGTTCTTTCCTGATGATCTGAATGGTTTCATACCCATCCATTTCGGGCATCATGATATCCATCAGTACAATGTCAATGCCTTTGTCTTTGTTTAGAATTTCCAGGGCCTCGCGGCCGCTTTCAGCAGTAATAACATCAATTTTAGACCGTTCAAAAACAGCTGTTAATGCAAATAGATTACGCACGTCGTCATCTACCACCAACACTTTTTTGTTGTCTAATGCATCATGCTTTATTCTGATGCCGTCAATCAACTTTAGCTTGCTTTCATCAACGTGTTTTTTATCAATATGGAGTAATACTATTAATTCTTCCAGTAATGATACATGTGATGACGGGGTTTTGGTGATGATTTTATGGTTCATCCGCTTTAACTGTATCAATTCGTCTTGCGTAAAGTCCCGGGCAGAGTGCAGGATAATTGTAGTTTGCGGCTGTTTTAACAGATTAATTTTCTGCAGGAGCTCAAGGCCGTTGGCGTCCGGTAAAACATAATCCATAATCACAATATCAAACAACTCCTTTTTTAATACGGCAAGCGCTTTTTTTGCCGTTGTAAAACTAAAAATATCAATACGATCACCGGACAGAAGCTCGGTTAATCGTTCCAATTCATTTTCGTTGTCCTCGATGATCAATACTCGTTTTTTTACATTCTCATGGAAACTAACGATATCGGTGATCAACTGATCTAACGAAGTATTGGACAAAGGTTTTAAATGGAAAGATCGCGCGCCCGATTTTATCGCCATGAGTTTATTATCCTCGCCGGAAATAATATGTATAGGAATATGCCTTTGACTAATGTCTGATTTAAGGAGCTTTAATAATTTCCAGCCGTTAGATTCGGGCATATTGACATCAAGGGTTATTGCGATAGGGTTATACTTAATAATACTGTCAAATATTTCCAAATAGTTAATGGCAACTACCACTTTAAGGTTGAAATCATGCGCTTTATCAATCAATATCTCGGTAAAACGCAAGTCGTCTTCTACAACCAGCAGGACCCTGTCATCGGCAGAAATATTGTGACGGTCATCAGGCATGGTTATTTCTGCCGTATCGAGCACATTAGTGCGTTGTTGCATTACAGGATATAGTTCTTTTACATTAACCAGTGCAGATCTTTCCTCTTTATATTTTAAAGGCAGAAATAAGGTAAACACGCTGCCTTTACCTAATTCACTACCAACGGTAATGGTACCACCCAGCAATTCGGCAAAGCCCTTACTAATGGATAACCCTAACCCCGTACCACCATATTTACGGCTGGTAGAGCCCTCGGCTTGCTGGAAGGCTTCGAAAATAATGCCTTGTGTGTTTTTAGATATACCTATTCCCGAATCTTCAATGGAGAATGCGATAACCGCGTCATGCTCCAGCGGGTTCTCCTGGCCGGCATTCGGTCGGAATATATGCAGCTTAACCCTGCCTTTTTCGGTGAATTTAAATGCATTAGATAGCAAATTTTTCAGAATTTGGTTCAAACGTTGCATATCCGTCTCCATTAATTCTGGCAATGTGTCTTCTAACTCAATCTCAAATTTAAGGTTCTTAGCTTCGGAGATCGGTTTAAAAGTAGATTCGGCAAACGAAGCGATCTCTTTAAAGCTAACCGGCATAACATCAGCAGCGATTACACCCGATTCGATCTTGGATAGATCGAGGATATCATTAATAAGCTGTATCAAGTCATCTCCGCAAGAATGTATTGTTTTGGCGAACATCCTTTGCTTTTCGGTAAGATTACCTTCCGGATTTTCAAACAGTTGTTGCGCCAAAATTAATAAGCTATTTAGCGGGGTACGCAACTCATGCGACATATTTGCCAAAAACTCTGATTTATATTTAGACGTCAGCGTTAACTGCTCGGCTTTTTCTTCTAATGATCGTCCTTTATCATGTAGTTCGTCATTAGCTCTTCTTAATTCTTCTTGCTGTGCTGAAAGCTCGCCGGCAAGTGATTGAGATTGGCTTAATAGTTCTTCTGTACGGGTGTTGGTTTCAATGTTATTTAATACGATACCAATACTTTCTGTTAACTGATCCAAAAAGTCGATGTGCGTATCGCTAAAATTTTCGAATGATGCCAGCTCAATAACAGCCTTGACGTTATTTTCAAAAAGCACCGGTAGTATTACTAAGTCGATAGGAGCGGCGTTGCCGATACCCGAGCTGATCTGCAAATATTCATTGGGTACGTTAGATAGCCGGATACGTTCCTTGTCTTTCGCGCACTGGCCAACCAGGCCTTCGCTCATTGAGAATTCCTGATCTATCAGTTTTCGGCTTTTTTGTGCATAACCGGCAAAAAGTTTAAGTTTAGCTTCGTCAACGCTTTCTTGTTGTTCAAGTATATAAAAGGCGCCATAACGAGCATTTACCAGTTCGGCAAGCTCAGACAAAACCTTATTCGCTACCGCATTTCGGTCGCGTTGGCCCTGTAGCATTTGCGCAAATTTAGCTAAGTTAGATTTTAGCCAATCCTGCTCATGGTTCCTGAGTGTTGTTCCCTTAAGATTGGCAATCATTTGGTTGATCGTGTCCTTCAAGGCTTCCAACTCACCTTTAGCCTCCACGCGGATAGTACGTGTTAAATCGCCCTTGGTTACCGCCGACGCTACCTCGGAAATTGAACGTACCTGGGTGGTAAGGTTTTGGGCCAACTGGTTTACGTTCTCCGTTAAATCCTTCCACGTGCCTGAGGCGCCCGGCACACTAGCTTGCCCGCCTAAGCGACCCTGTACACCCACCTCACGTGCTACTGTAGTTACCTCATCAGCAAATACAGCAAGCGTATCAATCATTTCGTTTATGGTATCTGTAAGCTGCGCTACCTCACCTAATGCGTTAATAGATAGGCGTTGTTTTAGATTTCCCTTCGCAATGCCGGTAGCAACCTTGGCAATACCCCGGATCTGTCCGGTTAAGTTGGATGCCATTTGGTTTACCGAATCCGTTAAATCTTTCCATGTTCCACCTACACCTTTTACGTGCGCCTGGCCACCAAGCTTACCTTCTGTACCGACCTCACGTGCCACCCGTGTTACTTCGGATGCGAATGAATTAAGCTGATCCACCATGGTATTAATGGTGTTCTTCAGGTCCATAATCTCGCCCTTAACGTCAATAATTACCGTTTTAGATAAGTCGCCGCTGGCCACTGCTTTGGTTACTTCGGCAATATTACGTACTTGCGAGGTCAAGTTGCTGGACATTTGATTTACCGAATCGGTTAAATCTTTCCAGGTACCCGCTACCCCCGGCACAAAGGCCTGTCCGCCCAGGTTACCATCGGTACCTACCTCACGTGCAACACGCGTTACTTCAGACGCAAAACCACGTAGCTGATCCACCATGGTGTTGATGGTTTCTTTCAATTGTAGAATCTCGCCCCTTACATCTACCGTAATTTTTTTGGATAAGTCGCCATTCGCTATCGCTATTGATACATCCGCTATATTTCTTAGCTGGGCCGTTAAGTTGCCCGCCATTTTGTTTACAGAATCCGTTAAATCTTTCCAGGTACCATCTACGCCCGGCACGTTTGCCTGGCCGCCAAGCTGCCCTTCCGAACCCACTTCACGCGCCACACGTGTTACTTCGGAAGCGAACGCCCGAAGCTGGTCCACCATGGTGTTAATTGTGTCTTTCAACTCCAGTAACTCTCCCTTGGCATTTACCGTGATCTTACGCGAAAGATCACCCTTAGCTACCGCTGTGGTTACTTCGGCAATATTACGTACCTGCGACGTTAAGTTGTCGGCCATCTTATTCACCGAGTCGGTCAAATCCTTCCAGGTACCGCCTACGCCGGGCACATTGGCCTGTCCACCTAATTGCCCTTCCGAACCTACCTCACGAGCCACACGTGTTACTTCAGAGCCGAATGAATTAAGCTGATCCACCATGGTATTGATAGTGATCTTCAGCTCAAGCATTTCGCCTTGTACGTCAACCGTTATTTTTTTTGATAAATCGCCCTTTGCCACAGCTGTGGTTACTTCGGCAATATTACGCACCTGGCCAGTTAAGTTACCCGCCATCTGGTTTACCGAGTCAGTTAAATCTTTCCACGTACCGCCTACACCCGGTACGTTGGCTTGGCCACCCAATTGGCCTTCTGAGCCCACCTCGCGGGCTACACGGGTTACCTCAAAAGAGAAAGAGTTTAGCTGATCCACCATCGTGTTAATGGTGTTTTTCAGTTCAAGGAGCTCGCCCTTGGCATCCACCGTAATCTTTCGCGAAAGGTCACCCTTTGCTACCGCGGTAGTTACCCAGGCAATATTACGCACCTGGTCAGTAAGGTTACTACCCATTTGGTTTACAGAGTCGGTCAGGTCCTTCCATACCCCACCAACACCTTTTACACGGGCCTGGCCGCCCAGTTTACCTTCAGTACCTACCTCGAGCGCCACACGTGTTACTTCGGACGCGAATGAGTTTAGCTGATCCACCATCGTGTTAATGGTTTTTTTAAGCTCAAGCATCTCGCCCTTTACATCCACTGTAATTTTTTTGGACAAATCGCCATTGGCCACAGCTGTTGTTACCCCCGCTATATTACGTACTTGAGAGGTTAAGTTACCCGCCATACGATTTACCGAATCGGTTAAATCTTTCCACGTGCCCGCAACACCCGGCACCTTAGCCTGTCCGCCGAGTTTACCTTCTGTACCTACTTCCAGCGCCACCCGGGTTACTTCGGATGAGAAGGAGTTTAGCTGATCCACCATCGTATTGATGGTGTTTTTTAATTCTAATATTTCGCCTTTGGCCTCTACCGTGATCTTCCGAGAAAGGTCGCCTTTAGCTACCGCGGTAGTTACCGCAGCTACGTTACGCACCTGGGCTGTTAAGTTACCGGCCATCTGGTTTACAGAGTCAGTAAGCTCGGCCCATACGCCTGCTACGCCTTTTATTTTAGCCTGCTCTCCTAATTTACCTTCTGAGCCTACCTGCCTTGCTACCCGCGTCACCTCCATAGAGAATAACTGCAGTTTAGAAAGCATTTGGTTAGATTCTTTCGCGATACGCAAAAACTCGCCCTTAAGAGGGTGTCCCTTAATTTCTAAAGGGATGTGTTTAGAGAGATCGCCATTAGCAACCGAGTTAATCATCCCCGCGATTTCGAGAGTAGGCGAGGTAAGATCCTCTATCAGGTTATTTAATGAGCTTACACCACTTGCCCATTCGCCCTTAGCATCTTTCAGCTCAATACGTTTAGATAAGTTACCACGTTTACCAATGGTTTTTTCGGCCGAAGATATCTCTTCAATGAAACGCTCGTTCATATCAATGATGTCATTAAGCACCTCACATATTCGACCGTTAATACCGGCTTGCGTTACCGGCATTCTTACGTTAATTCGCCCGTTTTTTACAAGCGACAAAACTTTTAATAATTCTTTTAGATCAAGACCGTCAGTGGGCTGCTCATCGATAACGCCTCTGGTATCTAATATTTCATCTAAAACATCGTCTTTCATTGGACAGGTTGGTTATGGGGTAAAAAAACAATTACCAAAATAAAGGCAATAAAATATCGCAATTATTAAAATATTTTATCAAAAAGAAATAATCTATATTCTCTGATTGCTAAAGCTTTATCATGGTAATAATGAATGTTTGATAAAGCAATATTGCAAAAAAATGTTTTAAGAAAATATATTTTTTCCAGGATTTTGATCTTGTTTTTTTTCCACCAACAATATTGAACCGATATTATCAACATACATTTTACCACAGCAATTTTACAAACATGCTGTGGGTAACCCTTCATGTTTACGGTAGGAGTAATGCACGGTATTGGTTACCCAGAAATTAAACAGTTATTTAAAAGAAAACTATTAAAACGGTTGAAAGATTTAAAGCTAGACCAATTTACCCCGTGAATGATGCTAAATAGTAAAAGTATTTGTCGCCATTGGGGTTTGAGGTTCACGTGGGTCAAGTCTGCCTTTGGTTCTTGTGTTAACGTGGCAAGTGCTTTTAATCGTTCGTGTCAACTATTATGGCACTACTCCCTATCAACTATTTACCGCTTAATTTACTTAAGCGTCGATTTGGTTTGAGAGTATATAAAGGCTTGCAATTCAAAGACGGTTATTGCAATAAACGATGACGCATTGCAAATCGAATAAGCGCTAAGGAATTCCGGCAACCGGTTTTATCAATCATCGCTTGTCTATGGCCCTCAACCGTACGGCGGCTGGTAAATAGCTTATCAGCAATTTCTTCGTTAGTATGACCTTCGGCCATAAGTTCTATTACTTCCATCTCGCGTTTTGAAAACTTGATGTCAGACGTTTCGCCTATTTGCGAGGTGGAATGTATCTCACCAGATTGTTTTATCAACCGTTCTGTTAAACTAGAACAAACGTAGGATTTACCTGATGCAGCTTGTTTAAGGGCAAATATTACTTCTTCTGTACCTGCAGTTTTGAACACATAATTTTGCACACCCGCACCAAAAGCTTTTTGAATATAACTTTCCTCTTCTTGCATAGTAAGCAACACTATTTTGAGCTCCGGATAAGTCTGGCGTATGTTGCGTGTTAGCTCCAAACCGTCCATGCCGGGCATATTTACGTCAGCTAACAGGACGTCGGCTTCTACGCCGTTTTCTAATAATTTTAAGGCTGCATTACCGTCGGCTGCTTCGCCTGAGACGATAAACCCATTTTCATTCTCTAACAATTGACGGATACCGCAACGGACCACGTGGTGATCATCAGCTATTAAAACACGAATCATGAAATTCTTTTTTTATTAGAACAATAAAAATCGATCAGGGTTTTAGTAGTAGTTAATTTTAACGGTGTCAAATATTAAGAGCGGATGTCAGGAGTTTTTCTTATAATCGGCTAAACCTGTTTGGCCAATCCGAGTGATCAATCGAAGTCGTACTGGGTACATGTTCGCCGCTAAGCCGCCCCGGCAATTTACTCTGTAATACCTTGCCGGGCTTGGCCTTCCATTACTTTCAGAGATAAGTATTAGTTGCCCCCATCGCCCACGGGTAGGGTGGGGAGTGCCAATTATAAAGTGATGATATTTTGTATAATTAAGGGTGCGTGGCCTCTTTGACAACTTTGCAGTCGGTATTAGTATTAAAGCAAAAGCTTCAGCTTCTTCGTTTGGTTATATCTGCTGGCCTCTGTGGCGACAGCCAACAAGGAACAAAGAACACGATGCTGATGCTAAGTTGCTATTCAAAGTGATGAGCTCAGTTTACATATTGAGCAGATGGCGTTAATAACCGGTTTATCTGGCCGGTTAAGTGGTCTAAATCAAATGGCTTTGAAATAAAGGCATTGCAACAATATTGTTTTGATGCATCATCAGCTTTTGGATATGCAGAGATCAGAATAACAGGCAGGCTGGTGGTGTTATGTTGGGCTTTAATCTGACTACAGATCTCGCCGCCGTTTACACCATCAAGTATGTAATCTATTAACAAAAGATCCGGCTGATAATCGTCTACCAGTTGTACAATATCTGTAGTATGTAAAACCGCCTTAACATCAAATCCTTCGTATTTCAACACCTCGTACATTACATCAAGTATGTCAATATCATTATCAATTACCAGTATTTTTTTCTGCATAGTTTAATCATTAGGCTACAAAAGTAGCATGCAGGCAACTATACATACCTGTATTAATACGGCTAAAAGCCGAAGTTGAATACGGTATTTTTCTTTTTAGTTAATTAATAATGCCGTGGCTTACAGCAAAGTGGATGAGCGCTACTGTATTGCGCATACCCGTGCGGGTTATCATGTTTTCCCGGTAACCTTCTATGGTTCGTTTGCTGGCAAATAGGCGATCAGCAATTTCCTGGTTGGTCATGCCGGCGGCAAGTAAAGAAAGCACTTCAATATCCCGGTCCGAAAAAGCGACGTCCTCAAGATCATGCATTTTACCGGGTTCAGGCATCATGATCAGGCGGCTTAAAAACCGGCTGGCTATTTCTGAACAAATATATTGGTTACCGTTAAAAACATGTTTTACGGCGAATTTTAATTCTTCGGCTGTAACGCTTTTTAATATATATCCGCTGGCGCCGGCTTTAAAGCTTTTTATAACATACTTCTCGTTATCAAGTGCGCTTAAAATAATGGTTTTTAGCGCCGGATACTGTTCTTGAATGGCATCAGTCAGTTCAATCCCGCCCAATAATGGCATATTGATGTCCGTAATAAGTACATCAGCCTGTAAGCCATTAATTAGTAACTCAAGCACCTCCGCGCCATTCTTGGCTTCGGCGACGATATTAAATTCAGCCTCGCCCTGGAATAATAGCCGTAGTCCGTCTCTGACGATATGGTGATCTTCCGCTAAAATGATATTGATCATAATAAGTTGATTTAAGCTTCAAGACTGTTATTGCCGCTATTTGTTTGAGCTTTAAGAGGACTTTCGTTGGCCGGCGGACGTTCATCAAAAGTATCAATCAAAGCCTTAAGCATTTGAATAGGCAGATCTAGTTCTTCTTTAACTAGCAGGTGCTTTGCACCTTGCTCCATAATTAAAAGGTCTTTTCGTTCCTCCATCATTCGTATTGCCACCCATAGTGATTCTTCCAGATGCTTTTGGTGTTCTTCCAGTAGCACATTGCTGGTGTATACGTGGCCCGTATGGCAACGGAAACGATGTGAATCTTCGTTTTGTATCAGCCATAAATTACCGCCGCAATCAGGACACACATAGTTGCTGTGGGTACCTAATCCGTTCATAGCCTCAATGTTGCTACCCATGTTTTCGTCCATAGCTGCCTCAAGCTTCACATCGTCAGGTATAGCCAGGCCTGCTGTATGTGGTCTTGAAAATATGTCGTCAATAATATAACCCATATCCGCAACAGGTACCTGATGGTCAACATTAACGTTTTTTAAAACGTTTTCAGGCATATCCGGATGAGCCGCTTCTTGCGGGTCCTGCACGATGCAGATACCACCGGCACGCTTGATAGCAGACATACCCGACGTGCCGTCATCCATCATTCCACTTAAAACGATCCCGATAACACTTGAATCAAACGCCGCGGTAGCCGAACGAAATAATACATCTATAGCAGGCCGAAAGCGGTTTTGCTTTGCACCTTTAATCAGGCGAATTTCGGTACGTGTAACCAGCATGTGGAAGTCTGGCGGAGCGATATACACCGTGCCGGCCGCTATCTTTTCATGATCTTCGGGTATGCGGCACTCATAGGATGTAAACTTGTCAAAATGTTCACTAATAAACTTGGATGATGAACCTTTACCTAAATGCATCACCACGAAAACAGCCGTAGGCAGCTTGTCAGGTAGCACAGAAAGCAAATTCGTGATAGCTTGAAAGCCGCCTGCCGAGGCTCCTACGACAATAATGTGTTTCAAATTACTCATAAATTAACCATTAAGGGTGATTTTAACGGTTGTGCCCTGCCCGGGCGTTGTATCAAGCATCAAGTTGCCATTATACACATTCAACCTGTTCTTAATACTGGCCAAACCGGCTCCGCGGGGCCTGTGGTCAGGATGATCTAACATAAATCCGTCGCCATTGTCACTTACGGTTATTTCGATATGTTTATTTTTTTTAAGCGAGATTCGTACATAGCTGGCTCCGGAATGTTTCATGCAATTATTCACCAATTCCTGTATTATTCTAAAAATGGTGCTCTCCAGCAATGGGTCGCCCGGCCGGTCAAACCCCGAAACCATAGCGGTTATCTTCATTTTCGGGGTCGATAATCGCTCGCTTAACTCAGCCAGGGTGGCAGGCAGTCCAAAGTCGGCTAGGGTAGATGGGGCAAGTTCGAAAGATATATTACGGGTTTCCTTAATTGCCATCTCCAGTAGCTGGTTTAGGCGTTCTGTAGCCGCAGGCTTGCTTGTTTTGTCCAGCTGGCCCAACTGCAACTTAATACCGTATAATAACTGGCTTACGCTGTCGTGCAGGGTCTCGCTTATCCGCTTCCTTTCATTTTGTTCGGCATGTAATGCCTTTTCTTCCAGTCGTCGTTTTTCGGTAATATCCCACATTATACCGGCAAATCGTTGTTCGCCGGCGGCACCCATTACAAGGTGGCCGCGGATATTGGCCACACATTGCTTGTCGCCGTTGGTGAACCGACTGGTTATATCTATTTCTTTTTCTTCGTTGATGGCGGTGCGAAAGTGCTGATCTATTTTAAAACGGTCATCAGGATGCACCAGGTCAATAAAAGAGGTATAGGTTTCTTGGAAGCCCCCCTCGGTAGCGTTACAAATGCGCTGGTTATTTTCGTCGAGAAAAAAACGCATGGAAGGCAAATGTAGTTCCCAGGTCCCGGCCGAAGATGCTTCAAGGGCAAGTTCAAGACGATCCTTGGTTTCGGCAAGGTGCTGTCGCGATTCGATTCCCTCGGTGATATCTACCATTGCGACATAACATTTGGAGGATATTGGTACTGCCCTGCCTTCTAATAACACATATAGGTTTTGGCCCTCGTGAGTAATAAGCTTTAACTGACAGCTCTGCTGGTCATGAGAAGTGACCAGTCGGCGATAAAACCGGTAAAACTTATCCGTGTGTTCTTCACTTACAAAGGCTTGGAGCATTTTTAATTTAATAGCAGCGCGCCCCGCTCTCAGCATTTTTACGCCGGCCGCGTTCACTTCCTCAATAATGCCTTGGTTGTTAAGGATAAAGTAGCCAATAGGGGCAAGGTCATAAATGCTTTCAAACTTTAAACGTTGCAACTCTGCTTCTTCGCTGGCTATCCGCAACTCATCGTTCTGCATCTCCAGCTCAATCTGGTGCACCTGCAATTCCTGTACAATAGCATCTAAGTCCTGATAGTTGCAACCATTAGTGGGGGTATTGCTCTTGTCCAGTACGCCTTCTGCACCCGCACGAAGTTTTGAAAACGGTCCCTTGTTTGCTTTTTGTTGGGTCATTACCTCTCCTTATCAACCGGCTGCAGCGTTATTAGTATGTTTAATGCCAGCCCGGTCATTGTGTCAACAAAAGGACTTGTTAATAGTTTATAGGTATTACCATTAATTTGATAATTGCCTGATACCTCTTTGCTCGTTAAGCTACTTTCTAAAACTAAGGCAGTAAGTTCGGCAGATTTCCAATGGTGGGCGATAAACTTATCAAAAGATTCGGCTGTCAGTAACTTTTTGCTTACCGAAAAGGTTTGTAAAAAAGAATCGTTTACGGCCGTAACCAACAGGTCTTTATCTAATTGCAATGCGGGATAAAGAAACCTGCTGATGATGCCGGCTGCATAGTTTTGATAAGCATTAAGCTTAAATTCCATTTGTTTATGAAGGGTAATCAACGTAAACGTGAGCACCGCGCCTGAAATAAAGTTGTCAAGCGTGCGGTAAGGCATAATACGCACGGTATACCAGTCGTCATTTTTGGTTTTTATTTCTAACTCTTGGGTGGCCAGTCTGTCTATCACCTCACCGATAGCCTCTTTGATAGGATCAAAGTCAAACGTCGAAACGATATCAGAAAGTGAGCGGCCAATATCTGCAGGTATGATGTTAAACATTTTCTTAATGGGCGGCGTATAGCGCAGTATCTCCAGGTTGTTATTCAGGAAAACAGTACCAATTTCGGTGGCATCAAGCAAATTTTTCATGTCGTTGTTCAACAGGCTTAGTTCTTCGGCCTTGGCCTGATATTGAACATTCACCGTCATCAATTCTTCATTGAGCGACTGCATTTCTTCTTTCGTAGTTAGCGATTCTTCGTTGGTGCTCTGTAGTTCTTCGTTAGTGCTCTGCAACTCTTCGTTGGTAGATTTCAGTTCTTCGAGCGAAGTTTCCATCTGTTCGATGGTGCTGTTTAGCTGTTGTTTAGTATAAACCAGCTCTTTTTCCATGTCTTCTGCAGCCAAATTGCGCCCGCTATTAATAGCCGCGCCTTTTTTGCTGCTTTTTTTCACAACTCCGCGCTCTTCAATCACTACCAGCATCATGCCCTGTAAGCCCGTATCTTCAAGTGGGCTGGCATGCAAGCTTACCAGTTTAATTTCTGAACCATCGGGAATCTTAATTTCATGCAAGCTAACAAGCCCTTTCTGACTACGAGCCTGGTGGATTACATTTCCCAGCACGTAGCGCAATTCTTCGCGGGCCATTTTATGGATATTCATCAATGCTTCGCCACGTGGCATTTGCAGGTAGTTGCCAGATTTGCCATTGCTGTATAAAATGTCGCCTTTATCATTAATAAGTACTGACAGAGGGCTGAAATTCTCTAGCACAATCTTATTAAAAGTTTCTGCCACAGAAAATTTGTTGGCTGATGATCTTTCAAACTCTTCGACCCGTAGTACTGCCGCAGGTTGTTTGGCCACATGGAACGGGAAGTCTATCATCTTATTTAAGGCAGCGCTGCCTTCCTTGCGTTCAAATAATTTCCATTTGGGATCTATGGATGTAAAAAGCTCGGTGAATCCGCCTATTGTTTCTGCCGGACCCATAAACATTATACCTTTGTTGTTAAGCGAATAATGGTAAACCGGTATGATCTTTTTTTGAAGCTCATTGGTAAGGTAAATCATTACATTTCGGCAGCTTAGTAAATCCAGCCGCGTAAAAGGGGCATCTTTTATAAGATTATGCTGCGCGAAAACGATCATCTCACGTAGGTCCTTTTTTACGGTGTAATAGCCCTCGGTTTTTATAAAAAAGCGCTCTAATCGCTCGGGCGATACGTCCGTGGCTATATTTCCATGGTACATCCCTTGCCTTGCGTGTTCTATGGCTTCCTGATCAAGGTCTGTAGCAAAAAGTTGGATTCTTGGCATCTTTTTCTTACCCAACTCATCAACACACTCCATCAATAGCATGGCCACAGAATAGGCCTCTTCGCCTGTAGAGCAGCCCGCTATCCACACCCTGATTGGATCATTTGCTTTCTTTTGATGAATAAGATCAGACAACTTATTCTTAAGTGAAACAAATGCGGGTGCATCCCTAAAAAATTTGGTAACCCCAATCAGTAATTCATTAAAAAGTACATCAATCTCCTGTGGATTTTCACGCAGATAATTAACATAATGCACATAGTCTGGTAGTTGATGAAAAGCAACCCTGCGATCTATCCGGCGGTTGATGGTGCTCTTTTTATATAATGAAAAGTCATGCCCGGTTTGTGAGCGCAGCAACATCAGGATTTTTTGAATAGAGTTGGTGTTACGTATTTCTGAGCGCGCCTGCTCGGTAGGCTCTTCTGATAAAACCGGGTGATTAAGATACTGTATCAGCTTAATCGGCATCTCCTCAGGTGCTAATATGTAATCTACCAGGTTAGTGCCAATAGATGCTTTTGGCATGCTGTTGTATTGGGCGGTATCTGGATCCTGCACCATGGCCATTCCCAGTTTTTCTTTAATCATTCGTACACCGGTTTCGCCGTCAGATCCCATACCAGATAGTACAATAGATACCGCACGATTCCACTGGTCGTCGGCCAGACTCTGAAAAAAGTAATCTATAGGTTGCCTGAAACCATTTGGTGCTGTAAAATTCAACAGCAACAACTTGCGGTTATGAATCCCCATATCTTTGTTTGGCGGTATCACATAAATTTGATCCGGTTCTACCGGCAAGCCGTCCGTCGCTTCGTGGACAGGCATGTGTGTGTAGTTTCTAAGTATGTCGGCAATCTGACCTTTATGATTTGGGTCAAGGTGCATTATAATCACAAATGCCATCCCGCTATCTGCGGGCATATGTGTAAAAAATTTTTCAAGGGCCGGAAAAGCGCCGGCCGATCCCCCGATAGCAATTATAGGGAATGCTTTGCCTCTCGGCTGCCTGAGGGTTGAGTTTGGCTTTCTTACCGTGGTTGGCATTATTTCTTTTTTTTCACTTTTCTGTTTTTCAGGCATAGTTTGGTTAGGTTTACCGGTAAAATAAGATTGGTAACGTTAAGTAGCCAAAATATTTACGCTAGAGGCAGGTAGGTACGGCTTAATTAATCTTTTGATTTTGTCAGACTCAAGGGTTAATATTCGTAAAAGTAGCGATTTATTTAATTATCGAAAGTGTCAACAGCAATGTTATTGGTAACATTAAACGATTTAAGGTGCTCGTGGTACGAAAATACTACCTTGCCGGGCTTCATAAAGTTTCAGGCAATATACCCTTCAAAATAGGACGTCAAAGGTTACGATTGATTTGGCTAATTGATGGTTCGAAACATGCAACTCATATAATTAAAAAGCTAAAAAAAATGCCCTTATCTATATTAGAAAGGGCATTTTAGTCGATTTGATGGTGGAGCCGGAGGGATTCGAACCCTCGTCCAAACATGGTATAAGGTACGCTTTCTACATGCTTAGCTTCTGTTTAATTGTAGAGAAGGGGAAGGTCAGTCGCTTACCTATACCGTCTTCCTTAGGTGTTTTGTTTCGCCCGCTATGCACACCGTTAAGCAGGCTATTTTCGTTTTACGATGCCCCGATTGCCGATCCAACGAAACGGAAAACCGGCGGGACAAAAGCTATGCTAATTCTAAATTAGGCAGCTAAGGCGTAGTTATTTTCGCCATGTGTGTGTTTGAATGTTCAGATTTAAGCGCTAATTCATTCAACGCGCTGCATGCTTACATACTTATCTCCATCCTGTCAATTCCGGTCGACCCCATTTATTGTTGTCAAATAACCAGCCTGCAGTGTTACAGAAAAGTAAAACAAATATACAACGTTACAGGCAGGTATTAGTTTATAATTTGCAATAATTTGCAGCACAATCTGCAAACTGTAACACTTAATAACTGCCTACTGCAAACTTTTCACCGCCAACTGTTCTTCCGGGGTAAACCTTTAACGCCTCTTCCAGACATTTCATTGCATTGGCCAGGTCATTATTGTTTAAAACGTAGGCCAGTCGCACCTGGTTAAGGCCGGCGCTCGGGGTGCTGTAAAAGCCGGTAGCCGGAGCCATCATTACGGTTTGGTTGTTATAAGTAAACTCTTCCAGTATCCATTGGCAAAACTTGTTAGAGTTGTCAATCGGCAACTGTGCCATTACGTAGAACGCACCACCTGGGTTAGGGCAATAGACGCCCTCCATACGGTTAAGGGCATTGACTATAGTGTTACGTCGGGTTTCATATTCGGCTTTCACCCGGTCAAAATATTCGTCGGGGGTATCTATGGCAGCTTCACCCGCAATTTGCTCTACCAGGCCAGGGCTTAAGCGAGCCTGTGCAAATTTTATGGCAACCTCCCAAAACTTACGGTTTTTGCTGATGATACAGCCCAAACGGGCTCCGCAGGCGCTGTAACGCTTGCTCACCGTGTCAATAATAATCACGTTTTCTTCCAACCCGTCCAAATGCATTGGCGATACGAAAGGTTGATCCCCATAACAGAACTCGCGATACGCTTCATCAGCAAAAAGATAGAGATCATGTTTCAAGACCAAAGCCTTAAGTGCCTCGAGTTCTTCGCGCGAGTATAGGTAGCCGGTAGGATTATTGGGGCTGCATATAAATATGGCGCGGGTACGGTCGGTAATGTTTTTTTCGAACTCGCTGATAGGGGGCAAGGCAAACCCATTTTCGATGTATGACATAATCGGCCTTACAATAACATCGTTTTGACTGGCAAAGCCGTTATAATTGGCGTAGTACGGCTCCGGTACAATCACCTCGTCGCCAGCATCAAGGCAGCTCATAAAGGTTATGGATATCGCTTCAGACCCACCCGTGGTAACTATAATGTCGTCAGTAGTGATGTTATAACCAACTTTGTTGTAGTATTTGGCCAGCTGTTTACGGTAGCTTAGTGTCCCTTCTGACGCGGTGTAAGCCCAAACTTTAAAGTCTATATTCTTAACAGCCTCAATCATGCCCGCAGGGGTTTCAATATCTGGCTGACCGATGTTTAGGTGATATACGGTTTTGCCTGCAAGCTTAGCTTTGTCGGCAAAAGGAGTTAATTTACGTATAGGAGAGGCAGGCATCCGCTGCCCCTTTTTAGAAATACTTGGCATTTGGCAAAAGTAAATAAATTGATAATATTATGTTGACTAATTTGGGTTATGATATATTTTATTTGGTAGTAAGCCGCATTGAGTTTAAAATGACTGTAAACGAAAAAAGGCCCGAATGTCGGGCCTTTTGATTTCGATACGTTATCAGACCCTTTATCGCTTCCCTTCCAGGCCGCAATAAAAGGTTTTACTTAAACTGCTACCTGGTTGATGCCGCCGCTTTCGCCGCGGTAACTTCGCCGGATATGTTTAAGTATTTTAGTGGAGTTTTAGCGTTACTGGTTACCACAATGGTTTTAGTAAACGGACCTACTACTGCCGCGTTATATGTTATGGTGATTTTACCGCTTTCGCCTTTTTTAACAGGTGTTTTAGTATAATCAGCAATAGTACAGCCGCAGGTTGGTTTAACCTCCGTTAATATCAATGGTTCTACACCAATATTTACATAGGTAAATACGGTAGTCACCGGGGTGCCCGATGGTATCTTTCCAAAGTCGTGTTTCTCTTCGTTAAATTTGAATTCGGCTTTGTTGTCTGTCTGTGCTGATGCAGTAAAGGCAAAGCCTAAAACAACCGCGCACATTAAAATTAATCGTTTCATAGTATTGCTTTGAGTATTACAAATATAAAAGGTTTAACGGATAATCAATTATTAAGTTTCGTCAAATTTATTTTTGTTGGTTTACTCTTATTCTTGCTACTTGCAATCTGTTAAGCTCAAAATGGGCAAAAAGAGTGTTTTCTACTTAGATTTTTTTAGACTGATTATTAGCGGGTTTGCCGTATGCAGGTAGCATTGTTACAGCTTGTTAACATACATTTACTATCTTGGAAAAAACTGATGTTAGTATATCTATGTTTTAAACGGTGGATACTAATATCAATGCAGAAATTTATATTTTTACATCCTAAATAAATATCTATGCCCGAAGGTACTGCAAACCATACTCTTGCCGAGTTAAGTTTTGACGATTTTAAAGCCATCGTAATTGATGACTATCGCATAGCTTATCAGAGCAGGCAGGCAAGCTTGATCGGTCGCCGCGAGGTGCTTACCGGCAAGGCTAAGTTTGGCATTTTTGGCGATGGTAAAGAAGTTGCCCAGTTGGCTATGGCCAAGGTTTTCCGTAAGGGCGACTGGCGTGCAGGGTATTATCGCGATCAAACTTTTATGTTTGCTACGGGTATGAGCAATTTGCCCGAGTTTTTTGCGCAATTATATGCTAACCCTGATATTACCCAAGATCCATCATCGGGTGGAAGACAAATGAATTGCCACTACGCCACCCGTTTTATTAACGACGACGGTAGCTGGAAAAACCAACTTGAAACTAAAAACTGCTCCTCAGATATGTCAACCACCGGTGGGCATATGCCGCGCTTGCTTGGTTTGGCTTTAGCCTCTAAACTATATCGCCAAAATGCAGAGCTGCATGACAATACTAAGTTTTCTGTAGAAGGTAACGAGGTAGCTTTTGGCACGATAGGTAATGGCGCAACGTCCGAAGGTGTATTTTTAGAAATCTTTAATGCTGCCGGCGTCTTGCAGGTGCCCATGGCTATTTCTGTTTGGGATGATGCTTACGCGATATCTGTGCCGGCAAGTATACAAACTACCAAAGAGGATATTTCTGAGGCCCTTAGCGGCTTTCAACGCGAGCCGGGAACCAACGGTTTTGAAATATTCAAGGTACGCGGTTGGGATTATGTTGCCCTTTGCGAAACTTACGAACGTGCGATACGCGTTTGCCGCGAGGAGCACGTGCCGGTGATGATACACGTGATAGAGATGACGCAGCCGCAGGGCCACTCAACCTCAGGATCGCACGAACGTTATAAAGGTAAAGACCGTCTTACCTGGGAAAGTGAGCATGACTGCCTGTTGCAAATGCGCAACTGGATGCTGGAGTCGGCCATAATTAATGAAGATGATATAAGCGCTTTAGAAAGTGAAGCGAAGAAATATGTGCGCGAGTGCCAACGCGAAGCCTGGAATAACATTAGCGATAAGATAAAGACCGATATTGATGAAGCCGTCGCTTTATTAAATGCGCTTACCCAGGTATCGGAATTTAAAGATCAGTTACAGGACATCACCGCCGAACTATTAGGTTGTGTTGATCCCGGACGTAAAGACGCGGTGTCTGCCGCCCGTAAAGCTTTGCGTATTACTGTAAGAGAAACATCCGACGAAAAATCAGCCCTGACCGACTGGTTGGAGCTGGAGCTGGAAAAGAATGCTGACCGTTATAACTCAAAGCTGTTTAGTAATTCGGCGCAATCGCCCTTAAAAGTTGCCGAAGTGCCTGCAACTTTTGCTGACGACGCAGCAATGGTTGATGGCCGTGAGGTATTAAACGCTTGCTTTGACGCTAACTTTGAACGCGATAAAACCATTGTAGCTTTTGGCGAAGACGTTGGCGCCATTGGCGACGTTAACCAGGGCTTTGCTGGTTTGCAAGCTAAATATGGCACTTTGCGTATTACCGATACCGGCATCCGTGAAGCTGCTATTATTGGCAAGGGTTTAGGTTTAGCTATTCGCGGATTGAAACCTATTGCCGAGATACAATATGTAGATTACGTGTTGTACGCCCTAACAGTGTTGAGCGACGACCTTGCCAGTTTAAGTTACCGTACTGCGGGTGGCCAAAAGGCGCCGGTTATTGTGCGTACGCGCGGCCATAGGTTAGAGGGTATTTGGCACTCAGGGTCTCCGATGGGGGTGATACTGAATGCTCTGCGTGGTTTGCATGTTTGTGTGCCGCGTAACATGACACAGGCTGCGGGTATGTACAATACCTTATTGCGTGGCGACGAGCCTGCGATACTGATAGAGAGCTTGAACGGCTACCGCCTGAAAGAAAAGATGCCAACCAATGTGGGCGAGTTTACCGTACCATTAGGCAAGGCTGAAATAATGCGCGAAGGCAGTGACATGACCGTAGTGTCATACGGATCGACTTTGCGTATTGTACAGGAAGCCGCTGTTGAGCTGGAAAAACTGGATATTAATATCGAGATCATCGATCCGCAAACGCTGTATCCGTTTGATATTGATAACGTTTGCGGTAACTCATTATTTAAAACAAATAAGTTATTAGTAGTTGATGAGGATTTGCCGGGAGCAACCTCCGCTTATATCCTTCAAAAAATAGTTGAATCTCAAAAAGGATATTACGCGCTAGACGCGCCTCCACGTACCATAAGCGCTAAAGACCACCGCCCGCCATACGGCTCAGACGGTGATTATTTTACCAAGCCGTCTGCGGATGATGTTGTGGAGACCGTTTATCGCATGATGAGCGAAAGCAACCCGACGAAGTATCCCCAATTATATTAAAATATATATAATCTCGACGATAGGAGACACCTACAGATAAATTGACAACCAAGCAGTGTATAGATTTCTCCCTTCGGTCTAAATGACCTCCTACTCTGTAAGCTTCCTTTAATAAAACTACCCATGGCTTGGTTCCCATTTGAAAAATATCAATTAGCATCGCCTTTAACCCCCGAACAGTTAAAACAAAAGTTTGAAGCTCAGGACGTAGTTGTGGAGGAATATTCGACCAGGTGGATTAAAGAGGTGGTGATTATGCGGCCGTTAACAGGTTTTAAGTTAGGGGGATATTCAGAATCATTTAAGCCGGAGGCTATAATCAGCATCCAGCAAACAGCACAAGGGTCAAACTTCAAAGTGGTTATTAAGCCAAGGATAACTGCTGTGGCTGTGTTGTTTTTGGTAATTGTATTGTTATTGACAGGTACCTGGTACTCGCAACGCGGTAATATTGCGATGGGGCGTTATAAAGACATCAGCATTGTAGCCACCGGGCTATTAATACTCGGGTATTTGTTGCCTGTAAGCGCCTTTAATAACGACGTAGAGAAGCTTAAAATACTTATAGCTGATTATTTCGAAGTTGATAACAACTCGAAAGATATTACTTCGCAGTAGCTATTCAGATACTATCCTATCACTGTATCAAGCGCCGCAGGGTAAGCTATTATGACCCACGGCGCCAAGTAGCTAACGAAAATGTGCAGCAGATTTGAACTAGCCATTTGGCAACAACACCCGGAGTAACAGCTTCAACGCAGTGCCGTTTACGTGACCATTGGGTTTGCCAGCTCACGCGCTCTCCAAAAATAACCTACTTCGCCTCGGAGTTTGAGGCCTTAATCAACGCATGGCTTCCATGTCGTGCAATACAATAAATCACTTATAACAACGTTTTATTAATACTATATGTAAAAAACAGTACTTTAAAATTGATGTAATCGTTCCGTCAGGTTTTTAAATAACCGTTAAAAAATTTCACTAATTGGAAAATTTTGCGTATATTTATCTTACAATTATAACAACTCACATCTGATTTTTAACTTAATTTTTAAACTAAAAGACAAAGTATGAGAAAACATTTTTGGTGGATAGGCAGCGTTTTATTGTTAGTTACAGTTAGTTTTATTAGCTGGACGCCTGCTAAAGCCACAAAGAATATAGAAAATATTAAAACTACGCTTACTGCTAAACAAGTATTTGAACAGTATGTTAACACAGTTTACCAAACCGCAGGTTTGCAGGAAGCTGGTTTAGATGCCGCGGTTTTTCATAAGGCTATTACGGGTTATTTAAATATTAAAGCAAGCAACAAGGTTAAAAACGCCAACGTGCTTACTGTAGTCGATTTTACTAAATCGAGTCGTGTAAAACGTATGTGGATCATTGATATGGTAAACCAAACTTTATTATTAAATACATTGGTTGCACATGGGCAAGGTAGTGGTGATGATATGGCCACAAACTTTTCTGACATAAACCAGTCGCACCAAAGTAGTTTAGGCTTTTATTTGGCCGATGATGTGTATGTTGGCAAACACGGTCGCTCACTAAGATTAGACGGCCTTGATGAGGGTTTTAATACCAGCGCACGTGCACGTGGTATTGTAGTTCATGCTGCAGATTATGTAAGCGAGGGCACAATAAATACCCTGGGCCGTTTAGGCAGAAGCCATGGTTGCCCGGCAGTATCACCGGCAGTGGTAACACAGGTTATTAATACTTTAAAAGGTAAAACAGTATTTTTCATCAATGGAAATAACACACAATATTCATCAAAATATTTAGATGAAAATATCCTTCCAGATTTTGCTGCACCGGATAGTACTTTAATGGCTATGAACTAAGCCTTTACAACTTATATATCAAGCCCTGTATGTTATCATGCAGGGCTTTTTTTTGCCCGAAAACTTGAGCCCGTTTTAAATAATCGGGCTTCATGTCGTCTTATCTCAAATTGACAATGAGTTTCTTTAACCTGTTAATCATATTGGTCACTTTTACGGGGAGCCAGAAGGTACTTGGCTACCTAAGCACTTAACTCAGTAATATAGTAGAAGGTTACATATGTAGACCAAACCACCTATTTGAGGCTATATATTACGATGATTAGGTTCATTTACCAATCTCCTATAATAGTTTGGGTTATTCCTTCATGCAATACAGCATGTCTTACGACACCACCTTCTAGCGGAGCGGGAGTTCTTTATAAATAAATAAAATATCGATCAACAAAAAAAGGCCAACCGTGAAGGTTGACCTTTTTATTATAATAGGAAACTTTTATTTCAATGTCGCTAAAGCATTAAATAGCACCGTATCCAGCTCATAAATATCCGGTCTAACTTGTAATCTTCCGCTTTCGTCGGCCCAGGCTGTAATGTAGGTAAGGTATACTGGTACCTTGGGCGTCAGACTTATAGACGTAGGCTCGGGTTTATCCAGACCCATGTTTTTAACAATCAGCTGATATTTATCACCTTGGCCAAATAATGCTCCTGCTAAGCCTTCAGGGTCGCCCAGGCGTACACAGCCGTGGCTTAAAGCACGCATAGCTCTGGTGAATGCTAGTTTTGCAGGCGTATCATGCAAGTAAACACTGCTTTTGTTGTTAAATAGAAATTTGATTTTCCCCAATGAGTTGTCATCGCCGGGGCGTTGTTTAAAATCATACTCTCCCTTGTCAGCAGTACTCCAATCAACCTCATCGGCGTCAATCATCTCACCATTTTTGTACACATCTATGCCCTTGTTTTCTAAATAGTAACGGTCTTTAGCGGCCTCTACCATAATCTCTTTGCTGGCAATACTCTCCGGTATGTTCCATACTGGGTTAACATCAACACTATGAATCATGCTGTTAAGCTGTGGGGTTGAGTGAGTGTTTGGTTTATCTACCGTATTGCTATCAGCATAGTTTACCAAGTTGACCTTGCCACTTGGGTTACGTCCCTGTCCTACCACTACCTTCATATTAAGGGTTGATTTGCCATTTTCTATAACGTCTAAACGGAAATCAGGAATGTTAACGATCACATATTTCTTTTCGGTCGGTTTATTTTTCCAACGTAAACGTTCAAGGTTAGTGATGATAACGCGCTTAGTTTCTTCGGGCGTTGTGCCTGGGGCGGCAACACCCTCGGCCAATGCTTTTTGTAAAACCTGGTACGATTGGCTTTTTGGTTGTATGCTATCTAAATACTGTTTAATGTCTGTTAACTGAAAAACCTTTTGTGCCGAGCTGCTGTCAGGGCGCTGTGTCTCGGTATAATAGCGGGCGTAAATTTCTTTAGGATTTTTTATGCCGTATTGCAGCGCGTTACTGTAGCGTATCAATGAGTTTGCGGTTAGTATTTCCAGCTGCGCGATAGCCTGGTAAGCCTCGTCTACCGTTTTTATGGCTTTTTTATCGTAAAACTTATTTACCAAAGCTTCCATCTCTGCAGCCTTAAATAATTTAGGATCTAAACCATGTTGACCGGCTTTTTGAAAATAGCTCGTGGCCAGTTTAAGGTCTTTTTGAAGTACCTGATCCATTACCAATACAGGATCATAGCCGTTGGCTTCGTAAAATGAGCTTATAGTACCGGGGTAGGTTAAATCTGACTTCTGTTCTGCAAGTAATTTTTGAAAAACCTCTGCACAGCCTTCGGGAGTTACGTTTTTAAAAACCTTATTTTTGGTTTTCTGAAAGAGCGCTTTACCCATATCAGAGCGGCTTTTTTTACAGCTTTGAAAAGTTACTGCTAAAGCTAGCAGTGCAATTGTAAATAGTCGAAATAGTTTTGTAGTAGCAGTTATCATAAGTTTAAATTAATACAAGTAGCCAATAGCAATAGCTATACCATTATTAAATAAGTATTGATAATATTTGTATCCAAAAAATGATACCCTCATTATATGGCGAATAAACCCGAAGTATGGCTGCGCGGACCTTTAGAAGGGATACCTCCATTACTACAACCCGTAGCACATGCTTTATTGCAGGCAAGCGAAGAAGTGAACGAGCTGATGAGCTCATTACCCGAGATATTGCTTTGGGTAACACCTGCCGGGCTTGCATCGCCGGGCTTTCATATTCAACATATGACTGGGGTGCTTGATAGACTATTTACTTATGCCCGTGGAGAAGTGTTAACAGAACATCAGTTAACGAAGCTATCCCAAGAAGGAAAAATGCCCGAAATAGAATACAGTATTACTACTTTAACAGAAACTTTTAACCGCCAGGTAAACGATGCGATTACCCAGTTAAGCCAAACCGATGAGCTGACCTTAACCGAAAAGCGCGGGGTTGGCCGTGCGCAGGTACCATCAACGGTAGTTGGCCTTTACACACATGCTGCCGAACATATTATGCGTCATGTAGGGCAGTTGTTAGTAACAACCAGGATATTGCAAGGCTAAGTTAATCTTACAGACCTTAGTGTTTTTTTCGCTTCAAAGTTATAACCGTTATTTCAGGCCAGATGCCTAACCTGCCGGTAAAACCTATAAAGCCGAAACCGCGGTTTACATACAAGTAACGATTTTTTTGGTGGATAAGGCCGGCCCAGTTAAGGTAACGGTATTGCACGGGGCTCCATCTTAAACCTTCCGTCTCTACACCAAACTGAGCTCCATGCGTGTGGCCCGATAATGTTAAGTGAATATCGGTGTCAATTTTGCGTACCTGTTCTTCCCAATGCGTAGGGTCGTGCGACAGGAGTATTTTGAAAGCATTTGGATCAACCCCTTGCATTGCCTTGCCTAAATCGCCAACCTGTACAAAGCCACGCCCCCAGTTTTGTATGCCTATGAGGGATATTTTCTGGCCATTCTTTTCAAGTTCAAGGTTTTCGTCAAGCAATAATCTAAAGCCTAACTCTTTATGGTGTTGTTTTAGCCGTTCCAAATTAGCCTGTTTTTTAGCCTCACTGTCCCATTTTATGTAATCGCCATAATCATGATTGCCTAAAATGGAAAACTGTCCGTAAGGCGACCGCAGCTTGCTGAAATTACTAATGTAAGGCACTATTTCTGACGCCAGATTGTTTACCATGTCGCCGGTGAAAACAAAGAGATCACTTTTTTGCGCCTGTGCCAGGTCAATCCCTTTTTGCACTGCATTAACATTATCAAAACTGCCGGCATGTATGTCTGATAGTTGGGTTATAGTAAAGCCATCAAAAGCTTCGGGCAACTCGTCATAATAAATGGTTTGCTTATGTACACGATAGTCATACTTACCCCTAAACATGGCGTAAAAAAAGCTCAGGAACGGAAACGATGCTAACAATATCGCCAGCTCGCTGATAAACTTGCGCCTCGCGGGGAAGTATTGATGACTAATACTGTCTTTATGATGATTAATAGCGTTAGCAATACCCACACCACCTCGACCAAGATCCCCCAGTAATAGTACGATAGAGAACACCAGTTTAGTAACAAAAAAGGTAATAAACAAACCGAACGTCCACTCATGAAATCCGGTCATGCCGTTAGCCGAACTGATGACGATAACAGCAAATAGAAATAGCAGGGTAATACCTACAGATAGACTAAGAAACGCCCAGGGCAAAATGGCCGCCGCGCGACGCGAGTGCCAACTGCTAGTAAAAGTGCGTAAGCCTTTGTAAACATACCAGTCTAACAATAAACTGATAGCTGATAGAATAAAGAATATTTTGAAGAAACCGCTTCTGTGCATTTATGGGAGATTATCGCACGCAATTTATAAAACCAAAGGTAATTGGCAGGTAAAAATTAAGTGAGTAGCGCTAAAAGTGTAATTGATTTTTAGTGTCGTTTATCTTTTAGCGGGCTGTTTTACCGGCTTTTTATCCATCACGGCTTGCCAAGCAGTAGTCAGCGCATCGGTCATCATATCTTCGCGCATATCCTTTAACTCAAAAAAAGTACAGCCTTGTAAGCCCCATTTGTTTGGCACCGGATATATAACCGAAGGATTAAAAGCAGAAAACACGGATTGATCTATTACCGACAGCTTTACCATCATGCGTTGCTCCGGCTCCCACAAAGTGGCAAAAGTGCGTCCGTTTGCCCTAAATGCCGGTTTGCCAAAATGATTATATACTTCGGTGCCGGGTAAGGCTAGGGCAAGTTGCCTTGCCATAGTGATTGTTACCATATTGTTGATTGTAAGCTTTATTTAAAATATACGCCTGTAAAATTCATCGCCGTTAATAACTACCTTAGCTTAAGTTAACCCAAGCTAAGAGTTATTCATCTATTTATCGGCGCCAAATTAGCTATCCTTATAAAGTTACTTGCAAAAAATTAATAGTGCTAAATGAAAAATCTAACCAATGCCCTTATCGCCGTTTTATGCCTTTTTAACCTGCATGCGCATGCACAGCAGTATGATGCTCCAATTTATGAATTTTACGGATCAGTTACCAAGGCTTTGCCCGTAAGTTATAAACCTGTTGCAGTAATGATTAAGATTGATGTAGACCATGCAGGCAAGGTTGCCGATATAACATTGTCTGATAGCGCTCAACCAGACTTTAGGAGGCAGTTTGAAGCAGCAAAAAAGGCATTTAATATGGAGGCATTAAACAGGTATATTAATCTAAATAAGCTAAAACACACTTCGTTTTTGATACCGTATTACGTAACCAATGCCAACAACAAATCTAAACCCCAAACAGACCCATTGCTTACAAAGTTTAAGGGTAAAGAATTTAAGGGTAAGGTAAGGGTGCTTAGACCAATAAGCTCAACCTACGCTATAACCACTACCACTACAAAAGCTTTATGAGCGATAGTGTAAACGGAGGTATAACTTGTAATGTCGATAATAGCGGCATAGCTACCGTCAGCTTTTATCATCCTGCCCAAAACTCCTTACCGTCGGCCTTGTTGAGGGATTTGGCTGATAAGATAGAAACAGCAGGCCACGATTCGCGAACACGTGTCATCGTTTTAAAAAGCGAGAGTGACCGTACGTTTTGTGCAGGCGCCAGTTTTGACGAATTACTGCAGATAAATGATAAAGCGGCAGGTGCTCAATTTTTCATGGGCTTTGCGCGGGTTATTAACGCAATGCGTAAGTCGCCAAAGATTATTATAGCCCGGGTGCAGGGTAAAGCTGTTGGTGGAGGCGTGGGTATTGCCGCCGCTGCCGACTATTGCCTGGCAACGGAAGCAGCTGCCATTAAACTGAGTGAATTAGCGATTGGTATTGGCCCGTTTGTGATTTCGCCTGCGGTGATACGTAAGGTGGGTTTGCCGGCATTTTCGCAGCTTAGTATCAGAGCGGTTGATTTTCAGCCGGCCCGATGGGCGAGGGAGAAAGGGTTATATAATGAAGTTTATGAAACCGCACCGGAAATGGACGAAGCACTAAATAAACTTTCTCAAAAACTGGCCTCATACCACCCCGAAGCCCTCGTCAGCCTTAAAAGGATATTTTGGGAAAGTACAGAAAATTGGGACGAATTGCTTGCGGAGCGTGCCGCGATAAGTGGCGAACTGGTTTTGTCTGATTTTACCCAGCAGGCTTTGAGAAGCTTTTTAAAGAAGTAATGATGGTGGATGATAGACGCAACCCATTAGGCCTGGACAAGCCATATAACAAAAAGACCCCCAATATTGGCGGTCTTTTAAAATTAGTATCTTCCTCTATGCTGGCCGCGATCAGAATGACCACGATATACTACAACGGGTTGCCTGTGGTAATAGCTACGGCTATAATAAGCCCTGCGCGGGGCCGGAGCCACAATTACACGCTGGTATGAGGGGCGCTCATAAACTACAGGTCGCTCATAATAAACGTCACGGTAAACTGGTTCCCGCACTACTACTACTCTGCTTGGCGGTGGGGCACCAATGCTTACACCAATACTTACCTGCGCTTTTGCGGCTTGAAAGCCAAATGCTAATATGAATGCTGCTATTGATAATTTTATAGTCTTCATGATAGTATGTTTTAAATAGCCTGTTTTGTTATTGTTTGGTATTATGACAAGAGCCGCGGCAACAGGTTTAATTGAAAGTTAAAATAGATATGTAAAAAGCTGATCATCAACTAAAAAATTAACAAAAAATCCCCGTCTCATTATCGTCGAGGCGGGGATTTGCAGACTCTCTTAGTTTTAAAACTACGCTAAGTCTATTATGGCGGATAATTATTTATAGTTCATTATCGCAACAACCGGGTAATGGTCTGACGGTACCTTACCGTGGTAAGTGTTAGTCAATATAGCGTAACGCCTAACATCAAAATCCTTAGTAACAAAAATGTGGTCAATCCGCGCGTCGCCCGGCTGGTCAACTTTAAAAGCATTGAATGAATTGCTTTGAGCGTATTTTATAGGCGCTAAATCATAAGTGTCTTTCAATATACCCGTGCTTAATACTTCTGCATAGCTTTCATTGCGTTGATCCACGTTGAAATCGCCTGTAAAGATTGATGCCTGGCCCGGAGCCATCTCTTTTATCTTAGCCAATACCAAGTGTACGCTTTCTTTACGCGCCTGTACGCCAACGTGGTCCATATGCAGGTTGAAGAAATAGAATTTAAACCCTGTTTTAATATCCTGAAACTGTGCCCACGTGCAAATGCGTGGTAGTGCGGCGTCCCAGCCTTTATTTGGCCTATTTGTAATGGTTGACAGCCAAAAATTGCCTTGTTTTAAGATTTTAAATTTATCGGCCTTGTAAAATATTGCTGAGTGCTCGCCTGCTTGCTTGCCGTCATCACGCCCGATGCCTATCCATTTGTAGCCGGGCAAGACCGACATAAGGTTGTTAAGCTGGTGAAACTTAGCTTCCTGCGTGCCAAAAACATCAAAGTCGTTAAATTGAATCAATTGAGCAATAACCGGGTAACGGTCTTTCCAGCCGTTGCCTTTTAAGGAGTCATCTTTATTATCATAGCGCACATTGTAAGTAGCTATTTTAAGCTGATTTTGTGCAAATGTAAAGCTGCTAGCTAACAAGCAAATAAGGATGGTGTATAGAATTTTTTTCATACCGATTTTTATTGGTGCGATAAATATATAAAAACCAATGTTAACTAGATCTTAATATATTAAATGTAATGATGAGTTAATATTTAGCGGAATGGCAGCTGTAGTTATGACGAATAAAAATTGAAACGCCCTTAACAAGCAAGCGTATGTTATGGTGAGCAAATATTAATTGTTGCAGTGCGTTAAGAATTACTCGTAGGCTTTCAAACTATTTTTTAACAAACGCATTTCTTCCTGTATGTCGTCTAAGCGTTGCAATAAATGAGTAATAGCCTCAATGCCTGCAAGGTTAATCTCCAGATCCTTATACAGGCGTATCATGCGCTCCAGTTTGTTTAGTTCAGCATTCGGTATACAGGGTGTTTGGTTAACTATGATAATCTGTATTAACCCTGCATTATGCAAATCGGTAATAAATGTTTGCTCCAGGTGGTGGTAGGTACAAAAGTCGGTGGCTGTTATTAATTCCGTTGTGCTCATAACCTGATTATTTATGATGATAATTTGGCCAATTGTTCAAATAGTTGTTTTTGCTCTTCGGTTAA
This sequence comes from Mucilaginibacter antarcticus, assembly GCF_042686155.1. Classification (NCBI taxonomy): domain Bacteria; kingdom Pseudomonadati; phylum Bacteroidota; class Sphingobacteriia; order Sphingobacteriales; family Sphingobacteriaceae; genus Mucilaginibacter; species Mucilaginibacter antarcticus. Next base: position 98,762 of record NZ_JBHUON010000016.1, read on the forward strand.
GTTAATTGGTAATTGCAGATCATAGGTAATGTACAGATCGCCAAATTCGCCTTCTTTTTTATATACGGGTAATCCCTTGCCTTTTAGTTTAACTTTGGTGCTGTTCTGCGTTTCGGGTTTTACGTTTAGTTTAACTTTTCCGCCTAATGTTTCAACCATTAACTCACCGCCAAGTATAGCTGTGAAGAGGTCAACTTTTTGGATAATATGCAAGTCAGGGCCTTTGCGTTTAAAGTGGGCGTCGTCGGCCACTAAAAACTTAATATAAAGGTCGCCCGCGGGGCCACCATTAGCACCAGGGTTGCCATGCCCGGCAATTTTTATGGTTTGGCCGTTCTCAACCCCAGCGGGTATAGTCAGACGGATGTTTTTGCCATTAATAGTAAGTGTTTGTTTTTTACTATCCGATATATCCTTCAAATTAAGTTTCAACTCAGCGTTTAGGTCTCGTCCGCGATATTTAGTATGTCCCCGTTGCCCGCCCCCACCAAACATCGACTGAAAAAAATCTGAAAAATCGTCGCCACCGCTGCCGCCAAATCCATCAAAATCAAAAGCCTGTTCGGCGGCGCCGTAGCCTTGTTGCTGGCGGCTTTGCTGCTGCCGTGCTTGTTCATGAGCTTCCCCGTGCTGCCAATTTTCGCCAAACTGATCGTACTTTTTACGCTTTGCGGCGTCACTCAATACCTCATTAGCCTCGTTTAGCTGCTGAAACTTTTTATGGGCCTCTTCATCGTTGGGGTTAAGGTCGGGATGATATTTGCGCGCGAGTTTGCGATAGGCTGCTTTAATGTCTTTATCGTTTGCGGTTTTGGCAACGCCTAAAATTTGATAGTAATCAATAAATGCCATGTTAGTGCTGTTGATACTAAAGGTTAGTATGTATCAATAACCCTAAATATAGTACTTAGGTTTTTATTAATAAATGACGACAGTCACGCTAAGATAAAAGGAGGATTAAAAGTCAGTAATTCGGGTGCGGGCGCGTTTAACGTAATTTCGAAGATCTAATACTACACCCGCAAAAAAATAAACAACCAGCGGGAAACCCACAGACAGGAAAGATGTGTAAATAAAAAACAGGCGGATTTTAGAGATAGAGATATTTAAGTGCTCGCCAAGGTAGGTGCATACCCCGAAAGAGTAACGTTCAAAAAATGTAAGTACTCGCTGTATCATAATTGTTAAGCTAACTTAAGTATTTTATTACCAACCCCGCATTGCAAGCATTTCTTATAATCGCAATAATAGTTTTTTAATTCTAATATTGCCTGGCTTTCAAATGCGGAACGCGCCTTTACACCCAAACTGTCAAAATCGGCAATAATGTTATTGTTTTCGCCGGGCAGGGTTTCTAAGAGTTTAAGGCTGCGATCTATAAAATATTGCTGCTGATTATACTTGCCATAGCTAAACAGAAATAATGCCAAAGTGTTTAACAATAAAAGATGAGCCGATGTTTCGCCCATGTTCTTTGATGCCGGCTTTGATGGCTTATCAAATTGGTAATGCTCATCCCAATATTGATTTACCTTAATGTCGGTAAAAAGCTTCTGCAAAGCTTTGGGATCTTTAATATCTATTATCTTAGAGAACAGATGATTAGAATTAATTACTAAAGCCGCAAACTGGGCCAACCTTATGGTAGGGAAATTTAAAGGCCGCATCCGCATAAATTTCCAAAGGTGATTATCAATAGGCGTAAGGTTAAACTTCTTTTGTAGAAACTCATATTCTGTTCTTAGCTTGCGCGGATACTCGTCCTGAAGATCATCATCCAAAAATCCCGCCTGGCCGAAGATGAAGGCTTCAATTTGCAGTGAGTTGTTTTTATGCTTGGCTAGAATGCTTTGCGGTAATGACTTTGCCATTAACTCAAACGGCATGGCATTGGTTTTAAAGCCAAAGTTAGCTGCCAAAAACTGGTAGAAGGTTTCCTCCCAATCGCCGCGGTTAAGTTGTAGGGCAGACAATACAGCTACTGATTTCTTTTCTAAGCGCTCTATCAATATTCGCGTAAACCAGGTTTTCAGTGTAAAATCGTCCAGCTTGCCTATGGTAGCCTCGCATGGGATAATAGTTTGATTGCCGTAAACTAAATTATGATAGCGTGAGTACAATTCGCCGGGGATACGATTCTCCAGCACTAAGGTAGGGACAACGCGGCCGTTAGCCAGTATTAGCGGATCGTCATCGCGGTAAACTACATGTAAAATAATGTTGTCGTAGGCCTTGTCAACGGTGTGGTTATGCTTTTTCCAGTCGGATGAGGAAACGTGAATCTCTACATTGCCGGCCCAGGTGGTTTCGCCGATCTTGATCCTCGCGTTAGCAAAGTCAGGCCCCGAGTCAAAGTTGTGCTGCCCTGCGGATTGGATCTCTATTGTTTCTCCGGCTGTTGTTTGCAAAGTGCTCCGCTCAAACAGGCGGAATTTCCAAACATAATGCAAAAAGTCTTCGGTGAAAAGCATAGAACTAAGGTAAAAGAAAACTGAGTCAAATTACCCCTTGAGTTATATTTACTTCTTTAGTCATAATTTAATGTTACATCAAGCTCGAAACCACATTAATACTCAGGGCTACTATCGCAGTATTAAAAACAAAAGACACAACGCCATGGATCAACGTAAGCCGGCGGATGTGCCGCGATGAGATTTCGACGTCAGAAACCTGGAAGGTCATCCCTACAACGAAGGAGAAATAAACAAAGTCAAGGTAATCAGGTTCTTCATCACCCGGAAATTCAAGCCCGCCTATGGGCGTGCTTTGCCCTTCGTCTGCGGTATAAAACAGGTGGGCATAACGCATGGTAAACAACGTATGCACCAGCCACCATGATACCACTACAGAAGCCATGGCCAGCAATACATGGCCTAAAACAACATCATCGGCCTTGCCCTTGGTTGCTTTTAGTAGAAATAAGATGGCGCTCAAACTGATCAAAGCGGCAAAGATCACAAATAAGAATATCAGCGTCCGGCTTGAGTCCTCCAATTTGGCAATTTTACGGATCTGTTTTGGGTGGGCATTTAAAATAATGATCCAATCCATCACAACAATGGTAAATGCAAATGTTATCCAGCTAATCAGTGAGGTTTCGGGCCAGCTAAACTTGGTGCGGGTGAGAAAAAATGCAACTAGTGCTAACCCCAATGCAATGTAAACGCGGTAATGCGCATCAAATTTGAAGAAGGCATTTTGCGGGAGCTTAGGGGTTTTAGAAGAGACGTTCGTCATGCCAGATACCAAATTATGATTAAGTAATATACTATTCTTCGTCAACAATATGCGCCACACGGCCAACTTGGCCGTCCTCTAAACGTACCTTGATGCCGCGCGAGTGATGCGCCGCGCTGGTAAGCAACTTGTCAACGATGCCACGGGTTAAGGTGCCGCTGCGCTGGTCTTTTTTAAGGATGATGTCAACCTCAAGACCGGGGTGTATGTCTGATCTGTTTTGTCCGTTCATGGTTGTTATTTTACCAGCTTAGCCACTGCCCAATCCACGGTATCAAACTTAAAGCTGCCGACTATTTTGGTCATAGCCTCGGTGATTTGCGCGTTGCACAGGTTGCCTATACTACCTTCGTGGGTGTGATTGACGGTTTTGTCGGGGTTAAATTCGCCTTTCTCTATGTCCAGGCCGACTTGCTTGTAGGCGTCACGGAAAGGTGTGCCCTCAAGCACCATGCGGTTTACTACTTCAACGCTAAATAGGTAGGCGTATTTAGGGTCGTCTAAAATATCGGGGTTAACGGTTACGTTTTGCAGCATAAAGGTTGCCATATGCAGGCAGTTCTTTAACTCGGTAAATGCCGGGAACAGCAGCTCTTTCAACAGCTGCATCTCGCGGTGATAGCCTGATGGCAGGTTGGTCGTCATCATGGCTACGTCATTAGGCAAGGCCTGCAGGCGATTGCATTTGCCGCGCATAATTTCCCAAACGTCCGGGTTCTTTTTGTGTGGCATGATGCTGCTGCCGGTGGTGAGCGTGTCCGGGTAGCTTACGAAGGCGAAGTTCTGGCTCAGGTATAGCGTTTGGTCCATAGCCATTTTGCCTAAGGTAGCGGCTATTGATGATAGCGCCTGCGCAATGATACGTTCGGTTTTGCCACGGCCCATCTGCGCGTAAACCACGTTGTAGTTCAGGCTTTCAAAGCCAAGCAACTCGGTGGTCATGGTGCGGTTTAGGGGGAATGACGACCCATAACCGGCTGCAGAACCCAATGGGTTTTTGTTAGTGATCTTATAAGCCGCTAGCACCAGTTCCAGGTCATCAACCAGGCTTTCGGCATAGGCGCCGAACCAAAGGCCGAAGGAGGATGGCATAGCAACCTGAAAGTGCGTGTAGCCCGGCAGCAATACGTCTTTATGCTTTTCGCTAAGTTCTATCAGTTGCTTAAAGAGCTTCTCGGTTTCCTCAACAACTTGTTGCAGTTCATGGCGGAAGAAGAGCTTGAGGTCAACCAGCACCTGGTCGTTACGCGAGCGGCCGCTGTGGATCTTTTTACCGGCTGCGCCGATGCGTTGGGTAAGCAGCATCTCAACCTGCGAATGAACATCCTCTACACCCGGCTCAATGGTGAAGTTACCGGCTTGTATATCTGCATAGATGCTTTTAAGCTCGGCTTGTACCACTTGCAAATCATCGGCGCTCATCAGGCCAATGCTTTGCAGCATTTGCGTGTGGGCAAGCGAACCCAGCACATCAAAAGCGGCCATTTGCGCATCAAATTCGGTGTCGCGGCCAACGGTGAAACTTTCTACCAGTTCATTAACATTAGTGGTTTTTTGCCAAAGCTTGCTCATGCTGCAAATATGGTAAATATTTTGCTGATGGGTGGGGGCCGTGTGCGCTTGTTTCACGCGCGTGTGACACAGATGAAACAAGTGAAACAAGATTTTGACTTAATTAATTGTTTATCAACTATTTGCTAAAAATGAGTGAAACAAAATGAAACAAGATTTTTGATTAATTAATTGACCCGTCCTGAAAAAAGTTTACACTATTGGTTGTTAATACTGGTGTTAGTTTACACTTTAAAGTTAGTACTAAAATAGGTTTACACAATTACG
>NZ_JBHUON010000017.1:0-96449 GCF_042686155.1 Mucilaginibacter antarcticus
CTTATGCCTTCGCTTAAATGATCCTCAATGATCTTTTCTTCTTTAATTTTGTTCATCGTTTACACTTTAATGTGTAAACCTATTTCAGGACAAGTCACGTGCTTTTATCCTAACTTCTCTTAACCTATGTACTTTATCCAACTGCCCTGTTTTTTCATAAATATCGTCCAGCTTTTTGCCATTATCTATGTATGCTTTTAGCGTACCTGATATATTAGTACTAACATCGCCAAGGCTGATGTTTTTAGTCATCTGTATTTCAGGTACTGCATCCAGCAGCACCTTAACTTTATTACTGTTGCTTTTATCTCTGGCCTGTACCGTAAATTTAATGCTATCGGTTATAAATATGCCATCAAACTTAAAACGCCCATTGGCATCGGCTGTTGTAAATTTAGTAGTACCACTAATTACTGATAACAATACAACATTAGCGCCCGGTACTATCTTATTAGTAAGTGTTGTCACCCTGCCGCTTATCTTTGCGCCCAAGCTTTCCGCCTCAAACGCCGGCTTAGTGTTAACAGCTCTGTCCAACTCCTTCCAAGTAAATCTGCGGTAACCTTGTGTAAGCATCAGGTTATCCAAAGCGCGGTTTACTTCGTCTGTTTCTTTAGTAAAATAGTAGTTGGGTTGTTCTACATAGCCCTTCAGGTCTGATTTGAGCAGAATATGCGAAAATATCGTATGCTCCTTACTCTCTTCAACCGGCATTTTGCTTTCATCAATAACCGATACCGAAAAGTTGCCGGCTGTAGGATTGCCCTTGCTGTCTTTAGCTTCTACTACTATTTTGATATGCTCCTTGCTTGTGTAAACTTCTTTGTCTGTCTTAATAGTCAACTGCATTAGGTCCCGGCTTCTGATAAAGGCTATGCGCTCATTTAACGGCTCGGCATTGTTTTTAAATATGGTAAACTGGGCTATACCGGTCGGAAACAGCTTTTTATCAAGCCAAATAGACGTTACCGGTCCGGTTACCTTTACCGCTGAAGCAAAAACACTTTCCCCTCCGGTATGTGCTACAAGGCCTAATGTTGATTGCTGCATGGCAGGCGAAGCATAAATTCTGACAAGCAAGCTGTCCTTACCGGGTTGATATACACCCAATATATAACCCTCATCTATAGCTTTAGGCAGTGCTATAATTTTTGTACTGCCATCGGGAAAATTCACCTGAGCCTGATAGGTTTTACCGGCTTGCGTCCGTAGCATAAAGCTACCCATGCCCGCGTGCAGTGTAGTAAATTGCGCAACCTTCGCTCCTTTGTCGTCAACAACAGTCCCCTTAATGTTTATACCTAACCCATCAATACCTATGGCTTTGAAGGCAACCTTTGAAGATATGCCGTTAACCAGGTTGCCACTCTCCGGAAAAAACTGGACATCCCTCTGTACCAGGCTAGCTTTAATAGGGAAATTACGTACTATTTGATATTTATCAGCCCCTTGTATGGTGGCACGGATATAGGCGCCTGCCAGATCAGCATTGGTTGAATTATCTATCTTGATGCTCACACTACCTAACGGGTCTGTTTTAATATTTTGAGCCCACACTACTTTTTTGTTAATCACAATCTGGTAGCGTAATGGGCGTTCGCCCAATGCCCTGCCTTCATCATCGGCGAAGTTAAGTAATGCAGTAAGTACCTGTTTGTTCCCGGCATCCCTATACTGGTAATCTGCCTTGGCTACTAAGTTATGGCTTAACAAATCTCCAACAGCAAAGGTCCGGTCAAAAAAATAATCAGACCCGGCATTACGCATCCATTGGGTGTAGGCACGAATACGATAGTTGCCTTCTTTAAGGTCATCATTCAATACAAAATCACCCATTACCATGCCCGATGTAACCGGAAGTTTTAATTTCGTTATTAGCGAATCTCTTTCATCTATGAAGTCAACATAAACCGCTCCGCTTAATGCAGATAGTTGATGGCGGCTGCCTATGGTAACATACCCCTTAAACCAAATGGTATCGCCCAGCGCATAATAGGGCTTGTCCATGTGCAGGTATACTCTCTCTTGGGGAATGCTGTCTGTCCAGCGTTGAAGGTTGCTAATTAATTTTTCAAAGGGGTCGTCCGCGTTAGGAACAAAAGAAACAAAACCGGCGAGTAAACACAATAACGCCAGTTTTAAAACCAATTTGCGATAGGTTTTAAGTCGGCGAATTAATCCGCGTGATAAGCGACTGACGGTCATGACAAGTAGTAGTTAGGCATTGGTTACCACTAATGTAAAGAGATTACCAGATTAAATACTACTGATTATCAGCATTATCTTTCAAAAATGACTTATAACGCCAGTTTTTAGCACGGCCGCATTTCCCTGGTATAGGGCATAGAATACCTTCGCTTCGCGGGATGGCAAAGCGGAGTGGCTATAGATTTTTAATTGCATTTAGAAAGGTATTTCATTTTTCGGAATGAGTAGTGGGTTTTAATGCCGTATTTTTTAACCCAGAGGGTTAACACCTTTGTAGAAAAAAACACAGTCACAAATTATTTGCCCCAGCGGGGCTACCCAATAAAGGGATTGCTATTCGGACACGCCTGTACGATGCATAAGGGTAGACCCTCCGGGTCAATTGAATATTTATCTCTGTTGTCTACAATGGTTTTGACCCGCTGGGTCAATCTCAGTTTTAGCATTACGCTATCAAAAATATTTAAGATAAGGTTTCATTGCACGGGGCCTAAAATCTAACATCATATAGTCTAGCGATGGGTTTGAAACCCATCGCTACTGATACTATTGCGACTATAAATTACACTTTCGGAAACTCGAATGGCAATTTCCTATACCTTATGCCCGTAGCAGCAAACACGGCGTTACCCACGGCCGGGGCAATTGGCGGCAAGCCAGGCTCCCCCAATCCGGTTGGCGGATCTTCGGAGGGAACAAATTTCACAATCACCTCTAGCGGCGCGTCTTTCATCCGCAGAAATTTATAGGTATTAAAGTTTTTCTGAACCACGGCGCCTTTGTCAAACGTAACCTTGCTAAATAAGGCGTGGCTCAGGCCATCTATGATAGCGCCTTCCACCTGGGTTTCGGCGCCGCTTTGGTTTACTACACGGCCGCAGTTTATGGCGCTGTACACCTTGGTTACGCGCAGTTTGCCATCTTTCATTTTAGTAACCTCGGCCACATGTGCGGCGTAAGTGCTAAACGAGTAATGCGCAGCTATACCCTGGTAAACGTTAGGGCCTTTTGGTTTGCCCCAGCCGCTTATTTGTTTTACCAGTTCTAACACGCTCTTATATTTTGCAGGATCGTACCCCGGGCCTTTGCCTGTAGGTTGGCTTTTGGCTATGTCTACCAGTTCCAGGCGCAGCTCCAATGGATCTTTTTTCATTTGGTGCGCCAGCTCGTCTAAAAAGCATTCATCAGCAAAAGCAACCGCGTTTGACGTAGGCGCGCGCCATGGCCCGGTTTGGATATTGGTTTTCAGGCTATGATTGTCTGCCCGGTAATTGGCAATGCTCCCCGCAGGGAAACCATCTGCCCGGCCTGCTGAACCGCCCGATAAAACGGCGCCGTTAAAATGCCAGGCGGCAATTTGGTTTGTTGTTTGATTAACTGCGGCCTGGTATTTAAACATGCTTGCCGGGCGGTAAAAGTCGCCCTGCATATCATCTTCGCGCATCCACAGCATTTGCACCGGGGCCTTAGCCGCCTGCGATATCAATGCCGCTTCGACACCATTGTCTGACTGTAGCTTACGGCCAAACCCACCACCCTGACGCGGCATGCCTAAAGTTATCCCTGCTTCGGGTATATTTAATGCCCTTGCAACATCGCTACGCAGTCTTGAAGGGACCTGTGTTGGGCCGTACAGTTCTACTTTATCGCCCTTAACATCGGCAAAAAAGTTTAGTGGCTCCATGTTAGCATGCGAAAGTGCAGGCACCTCATAAGTAGCTTCAATAATTTTATGGTCTTTATTTGCTAAGGCGATGTCAATATCGCCGTCGTTACGGCCGGGCTTATCGCTTTTATTGTTCAACAATTCGTTAAACGACGCTGTATGTTCTGTGGTGCTCTCCAGTTTACTTTCGTCCTGCCATTCAACTTTCAAAACATCACGACCTTTTTTGGCCGCCCAGGTTGAGGTGGCTAAAACTGCAACCACGTTACGTGCCTGCACCACGTTTTTAACGCCCGACACTTTGCGGGCTTCTGTATCGTCAAAAGACTTTAACGTTTTACCAAATGCCGGAGGGCGGGCAACTATGGCAAACAACATTCCCTCGCGGCGGGTATCAATGCCGTAAAGCGGCTGCCCCGTAATGATTTTGTGGTTGTCAATGTTATGAACGCGTGTGCCTATGATCTTAAAATCTTTAGGGTCTTTTAGCTTTATATCGGTTGGTACAGGCAGCGTAGCCGCCTTAGCAGCAAGCTCGCCGTACGACAGCTTTTTGCCGCTTGGTTTATGTATCACAAAAGCGTTTTCGGCATAGCATTCCGTATCAGGTACGCCCCATTGCTGGGCTGCCGCGCTAATCAGCATTTGCCGTGCTGCCGCGCCTGCATTACGGATAGGCAGATATCTGCCACGCACCGCACCACTGCCCCCGGCTACCTGGGCGCCAAACTTGGCCTGGTCAAGCGGAGCCATTTCCACATACACCTTATCCCATGGCACTTCCAGCTCTTCGGCCAATATCATCGGCAGGGCGGTTTTTACCCCCTGGCCTATCTCGGGGTTGGGCGACATCAGTGTCACCAACCCTTTTGAATCTATCGACACATACCCATTGGGCGAAAATATGGCGTCAGCAAAGTGCGTCGGGCTTGCATCTGCCAGTAATTGAAAACCAAACATTACGCCTCCGCCTGCCACAGCGCTCACCTTTAAAAAGTGTCGCCTTGAAACTCCCTGATCGCTCATTTGGTTGTAGCTCCTTTCTTACCTGCGGCTAAGTGTATCGCCTTACGTATACGGTAATGCGTACCGCAACGGCAAATGTTATTTATGGCTAAATCTATATCCGCATCTGTAGGGTGCGGGTTTTGTTTTAGCAATGAAGCCGCCGCCATAATCTGTCCGGTTTGGCAATAGCCGCATTGCGGCACATCCATATCGCTCCAGGCTTGTTGCACCGGGTGGCTGCCATCTTTACTCAGCCCCTCAATGGTAGTGATCTTTGAATCTTTCACATCCGAAACCGGCAACTGGCAAGAACGCACAGCGGCGCCATTGTAATGTATGGTACAAGCACCGCACTGGGCAATGCCGCAGCCAAACTTGGTGCCTACCAGGTTTAAATGATCGCGCAATACCCATAGCATCGGGGTATCAGGGTCGGCATCAACAGTAAGTATTTTATTGTTGACGGATAGTTTATATGTTGCCATACTAAGGGGTTAATAACCGGTTAAGTAAATTTATTGGTTATTTATTTAGGATGCAAGCGGATAGGACGGTGAGGTGAAAATGTTACATAAATAAAGCCCCCGGATAAGTCCTCCCGGTCATAGAGGATTTATGCGACCAGGGCTTCCTAAAATCTCCCCTACCGGGGGAGATTTGGAGGGGGCCAATTCCATTTAAAAAAAACCTTTTTCAGTATTGGTATTTTTGTCTACATTTGCAGGCTAATTGTAGCTCATTGAAATCGCTAAGAAATTATTCGATTCCTTTTACCGGTTTAGCACTCGGAAAGCATCATTTTGAGTTTGATGTAAAGGATGACTTTTTTGCCGAGTTTGATTACTCGCTGGTTAAAAAAGCCAATTTGGTGTGTAAGGTTGAAATAGATAAGCAGGAAACAATGCTGATTCTGGATTTCAAAATTACAGGCACTATTAGTACCGCCTGCGCCAGGTGTTTGTCTGAGTTTGATATGCCGATAGCGGTGCATGAGCAGCAGATAGCCAAGTTTAGCGACGAGGAGATTGATGAAGATGATGAGATCATAGCCATAGGCAAAAACGAGCATGAAATACAGCTTGCAGGCCTTATCTATGAGTACATAAATGTTGCAGTGCCTTTAATAGCTACTTGCAGCGGCGGGGATGACACCTCGAAGTGTGATAAAGAGATGATTGATAAGTTAGACAACTTATCGTCGGGGAATGAACAAGACGAGCAAGCGGATCCGCGTTGGGACGCACTCAAAAATATTAAATAATAATAAGTACAAGTTATGCCACATCCAAAGCGTAAAATATCCAAATCGAGAAGAGACAAGCGTAGAACTCATGATAAAGCTATCGCTCCAACTTTAACTACCTGTAAAGTAACAGGTGCTGTACACTTGCCACACAGAGCTTACACTGTTGACGGTAACGTATACTACAACGGTAAATTACTGATAGAAAAAGCAGTAGCCTAACCACCTAATTTTCAAATATGAAGATTGGCTTAGACATTATGGGCGGAGATTTCGCTCCCAAAGCAACTGTTTTAGGGGCTATCGAGGCATATAAAGTTTTACAAGGCCACACAATAGTACTTATAGGCGACAAAGACGCGGCTATAAGTATTCTTAGTGAACAAAACTTTAGCCCCGATAACTTCGAGTTTGTACATACAACCGAAGTTATTGGCATGGGCGAACACCCCACCAAAGCGGTTGTTCAAAAACCAGACTCAAGCATCAGCGTAGGATTTAAACTGTTGAAAGAGGGTGCCATTCAGGCTTTCTCATCGGCAGGTAATACCGGCGCTATGCTGGTTGGCTCCGTGTTTAGCGTTAAAACTATCCCGGGCATCCTTCGTCCGGCTATTACCACAATTGTTCCAAAGGTTAAGGGCGGCATGGGCATTTTGCTTGATGTTGGCGCTAATGCCGATGTAAAACCAGAAGTACTTGTACAGTTTGGTGTGCTGGGCAGCCTGATGGCGCAAAATGTTTACGGTATAGAAAATCCGCGCGTAGCGCTAATGAACATTGGCGAAGAGGAAGAAAAAGGCAACATGCTTTGCCTGGCTACCTATCCTTTATTAAAAGAAGCATCAAACATTAACTTTATAGGTAATGCCGAAGGGCGCGACTTGTTTGGCGATCATGCTGATGTTTTTGTGTGCGATGGTTATACCGGTAATATCATATTAAAACTTGCCGAATCATTCTACGTAATTACCCGTAAAAAGGGCTTTAAAGATGAATTTTTTGATAGGTTTAATTATGAGAGATACGGCGGCAGCCCCATTTTGGGAGTAAACGCGCCGGTTATTGTTGGCCACGGTATTTCAAATCCCGAGGCTATCAAAAATATGGTACTTTTGTCTAAAGATATGGTTGAGAGCGACCTGGTTGGTAAAATAACCAGGGCTTTTCAATAATATAAAAAATACAACTATGAGTAAAATTACTGCAGCCATTACGGCTGTTAATGGTTACGTACCAGATTATGTACTCACCAACCAGGAGCTGTCTACCATGGTTGATACCAATGACGAGTGGATAACCAGCCGCACCGGTATCAAAGAGCGCAGAATTCTAAAAGGCGAAGGCCTTGGCACCTCAGATCTTGCCGTTCCGGCTGTTATGGGCTTGCTAAAAAAACGCGGCATTGGCGCCGAAGAAATTGACCTGATCATTTTTTGTACTACCACCCCTGATATGCCTTTCCCGGCAACGGCTAACTCTTTTGCGCACAAAATTGGCGCAGTTAACGCCTGGGGGTTTGATATGCAGGCTGCCTGCTCTGGCTTTGTATTTGGCCTTGCTACCGGCGCCCAGTTTATTGAAACCGGTATGCACAAAAAGGTTTTAATTGTTGGTGCCGATAAAATGTCATCAATTGTTGACTACCAGGACCGCGCTACCTGTATAATTTTTGGCGACGGCGCAGGCGCAGCCTTGCTTGAACCAAGTACAGAAGGTTACGGCATTATAGATTCTATTTTAAAAAGCGACGGATCAGGTATCCCTTTTCTTAATATGAAAGCAGGTGGCTCTATTAAACCTGCAACCCACGAAACCATCGACGCACGCGAGCATTATGCTTACCAGGAAGGTAAAACGGTATTCAAGTTTGCTGTTACCAGCATGGCCGATGTTGCTGCCGAGGTTATGGAGCGCAACAACTTAACCGCCGACGATATTGCATGGCTGGTACCTCACCAGGCCAACAAACGCATTATTGATGCCACAGCAAGCCGTACCGGCGTTTGCGAAGATAAAGTTGTTATAAACATTGAAAAATATGGCAACACTACCAACGCTACAATACCTTTATGCCTTTGGGAGTGGGAAGATAAATTTAAAAAGGGCGACAATATAATTCTTGCTGCCTTTGGCGGTGGTTTTACCTGGGGCTCTATGTACCTTAAATGGGCTTACGATACAAAGTAATACATTGACGTGCATCTGCATATATATGCAGATGTGCCAATGCTTTTTTTAAGAACATTACAATACAAGAGTTGTTAATTATCAATAACTTGATAAAATAAATTTATAAATTCATCTGCACATTTGCACATCAGCATGTTTGCATATCAAATAGCTATCCAAAAACCCTATAATCTGCAATAATGGATATTAAACAAATACAAGATCTAATTCGCTTCGTGTCTAAATCAGGCGTTAACGAGGTTGCCATTGAGCAAAAAGATTTCAAGATCACTATTAAAACTACCGGCGAACAGACCGTTGTACACCATGCAACGCTGCCTTTGCCGGCTGCTGCCGCACCAGCACCTGCCGCTGCTTTGGCTCCTGCTGCGGTAGCTGTCCCTGCTGCTCCGGCGGTTGCAGATACTTCAAATTATATCACTATCAAATCACCAATGATAGGCACTTTCTATCGCTCATCATCGCCAGACAAACCATTGTTTGTTAACGTAGGCGATGAAATAAAATCAGGTAGCGTAGTTTGCATCATTGAAGCTATGAAATTATTTAACGAGATTGAAGCTGAAGTATCGGGCCGTATTGTAAAAATACTGGTTGATAACGCTTCGCCGGTTGAATATGATCAGCCATTGTTTTTAGTAGAACCTATTTAGATGTGCAAATGCGCAGGTGCGTGGATGTGCAGATAAGTTGCACGTCAAAAACCATCTGCACATCTGCATATTCGCACATCTGCACATTTAAAAGTTATGTTTAAAAAAATACTAATAGCTAATCGTGGTGAAATTGCCCTGCGGATCATCCGCACCTGCAAAGAAATGGGCATTAAAACCGTAGCTGTATATTCAACTGCCGACCGTGAAAGCCTTCACGTACGCTTTGCTGACGAGGCTGTTTGTATTGGCCCGCCACCAAGTAAAGATTCTTACTTAAATATTCCAAATATTATATCAGCTGCCGAGCTAACCAATGCCGATGCTATCCATCCGGGTTATGGTTTTTTGTCAGAGAATGCTAAGTTTTCTGCTATCTGTGCAGAATACGGTATAAAATTTATAGGCGCTACTGCCGATCAGATCAACTCCATGGGCGACAAAGCATCAGCTAAAGAAACCATGAAGAAAGCGGGTGTGCCAACTATCCCGGGTTCTGAAGGTTTGTTGCCTGATGTTAAAACCGGTATCGCGATAGCAAAAAAAATAGGTTACCCTGTTATACTTAAAGCAACTGCCGGTGGTGGTGGCCGCGGTATGCGCGTGGTATGGAAAGATGAAGAGTTTGAAGCTGCCTGGGATTCGGCACGTGCGGAGTCTGGCGCTGCCTTTGGCAACGATGGTATGTACCTTGAAAAATATGTACAAGACCCGCGCCACATAGAAATACAAGTAGTTGGCGATCAGTTTGGCAAAGTTTGCCACCTGTCTGAGCGCGATTGTTCTATACAACGTCGTCACCAAAAACTGGTTGAAGAAGCGCCATCGCCTTTTATGACCGAAAAGTTGCGTAAAAAAATGGGCGAGGCTGCTATTAAAGGTGCCAAAGCCGTTAAATATGAAGGTGCCGGCACGGTAGAGTTTTTGGTTGATAAAGACCGTAATTTCTATTTCATGGAAATGAATACCCGTATCCAGGTAGAGCATCCGGTTACCGAAGAGGTGATCAACTTTGACCTGATTAAAGAGCAAATTAAAGTTGCTGCGGGTATCCCTATATCCGGTAAAAACTACGAGCCAACAATGCATGCCATTGAGTGCCGTATTAACGCCGAGGATCCGTTTAACAATTTCCGCCCATCACCAGGTAAGATCACTAACTTCCACTCGCCGGGTGGCCACGGAGTGCGTGTAGACACGCATGTGTACGCCGGATATACCATACCGTCTAACTACGATTCGATGATTGCTAAAGTTATTTGCGTGGCGCAAACCCGCGAAGAGGCTTTAAGCACGATGGAGCGTGCCTTAAGCGAGTTTGTTATTGAAGGTATTAAAACCACTATTCCGTTTCACCTTAAACTGTTAAAAGACCCTAACTTCCGTGCGGGTAACTTTACCACTAAGTTTATGGAAACGTTTGAATATAGCGCTTAAGCAAAAACTAACAGCCATTATATAACGTTAATAGCACTTGCCGGGAACATAGATACGGTGTAACACAAATGAGCGAAGAAAGAAACCTGGTAAAAGCTATAAAGGAAAAAGGTAAAAACCTTGAAGCCGAGATGTCATTTTTTGACCACCTAGAAGCTTTAAGATGGCACCTTATTAGAGCGGCAATTGCTATCCTGATTTTAACCGGGGTTGCTTTCTGGAACTTTAAATTTATTTTCGACGAGATTATCATGGGCCCTTTTCGCCCTGATTTCTGGACTTATAAAATGATGTGTAAACTGGGCGAAGGTTTTTGTTTGCAAAAAATAAATGCCGAGATTATTAACACTGAGGTAGGTGGGCAATTTATGTTGCAAATCAACTCGTCAATGCTGGTAGGTATCATACTTTCAACACCGTACATTTTGTGGGAGTTATGGCGCTTTATCAAGCCGGCGTTATTAGAGAAAGAACGTAAAGCCGCCGGTGGTTTTGTACTTTATGCCTCGCTTTTATTTTTAGTAGGGATATTGTTTGGCTATTACGTTATAGCGCCCGAGTCCATATCTTTCCTGGCCAGCTTTAGTGTAAGCGACACGATAAAAAACACGTTTACGATCAACTCATACTTATCAATGGTAGCTACTATTACCTTAATTATGGGTTTGGTATTTGAGTTGCCGATACTGATTTTCGTATTAGCGTCGTTAGGTGTATTAACCGGCACTTTCATGAAACGTACGCGCCGTTATGCCATCATCATTATGTTGATTGTTGGCGCTATTATTTCGCCGTCGCCGGATGTTACGGCTTGCATGATTGTTACCTTGCCTTTATTGGCTTTGTATGAGATAGGTATTATGATTGCTTCGCGGATTGAAAAACGCCGCGCTAAAGAGCATACTGATTTAATGACATCGTAATAAAACCTGCGATAACCATACCATGATAGAAGGACTTAAGATTGCTATTGGCGCAGACCACGCCGGCTTTGAAATGAAAAACGCCCTGTTAACCATACTTGGCGAAAACGTTAAAGATTTTGGTACTTTTTCAAAAGACTCTTGCGATTATACAGACTTTGCCCACCCGGTTGCTTTGGCAGTAGAGAGTGGCGAGTTTAATTACGGCATACTACTTTGCGGCAGCGCCAATGGTGTAGCCATTGCAGCTAACAAACACCAGGGAATCCGCGCGGCATTATGCTACAACGAAGCGGTAACAGAACCCGCCCGCAGCCATACCGATGCCAATGTATTATGCATCCCGTCAAACTTTGTGACGCTGGAGCAGGCTAAAAAAATTGTAGAGATATTTTTCAATACTGAATTTGAAGGCGGAAGGCACGCGAGAAGAGTAAACGCTATCCCTTGCGCGTAAACGCAACTGTAAAACAATACTTGCAATAGCGATGAGTTAAAACTCATCGCTATTGTTGTTTATGGGCGGTGTGGTGGTCGCAAGGCGCTACAAACATCTAACCAAAATTATCGACAGACGACATCAACTTATCCTAACAAATTACTAATTTGTGGACTTTTAATTAACTGTAATAAATGAAAAAAGTAATATTAACACTTTCGCTGGCCGCTTTGGCTGGCGGTGTTTGGGCGCAGCAAAACAAAACCGCTATGAAATATGCGCCTGTTATCAACGCAGAGCTGGCTAAAAAGCACCTGAGCATCCTTGCATCAGATGAATTTGAAGGCCGCGAAACCGGTAAACCCGGGGCCGAGAAAGCTGCCAATTACATAGCTGCCGAATTTAAGGCATTGGGCCTGCAACCTGTAAATGGCTCATACTTTATGAATGTGCCCTTAATTGAAAGCTCTTTTAGCGTTAGCGTGTTTACCGTAGGCAGTATGGCCTATACTGCCGGCAAAGACTTTAGTGCGACAGGCAGTCTGCGACACAATATTGCTGCCGATGCGATGGGTGGCGACGGCGGAGTTGTTTACTCCAAAGAAATCTTGTTTATAGGTTACGGCATTGGCACAGATACTTATAACGACCTAAAAGATGTAGACATCGCCGGCAAAGTTGTGTTGTACATTAGCTTTGGCGAACCTATGGTAAATGGTGTGTCAAAGGTTAGCGGCACAGATAAGATGTCAAAATGGGGTACGGATAGGGCTACCCGCATCAGCTTTCTACAAAGCAAAAAACCAGCATTAATATTAGCCGTAAATCCAGCAAGTTCTGCTGTTCGCCGTGGCAACGGTGCACGTATGATGATCAAACCGGAAGGGACTGCAGTTGCCACCGCTCCTGTTTATACTATCACCCCTGCAATTGCTAACGAGTTGTTAAAACCAACCGGTAAAACCATTGCCGAATTAAAAGCTGCTATCGATCAAAACGGACAGCCACAAACTCAAAAAGTAGCAACTACTATCAACACTACTTTTGAAGCAATAGAGAAACCTGTAAAAGCCGTTAACGTTTATGGACTGTTGCCAGGTACCGATGCAAAATTAAAACACGAAACATTAGTAATATCATCACACTATGACCACATAGGTATATTGCCGGAAGGTACGCCGGGTGACCGCGTTTTTAATGGCGCTGATGACGATGGATCTGGTACTACAGGTGTCTTGAGCATTGCCCGTGCTTACTCGCAGGCTGCAAAAGCCGGCAAAGGCCCGCGCCGCAGCATATTGTTTTTAACCGTAGTTGGCGAGGAAAAAGGCTTGTTAGGTTCTGAGTATTACTCGCAACACCCGGCTATCGCGGTTGAGAATACTATTGCCGATTTGAACATAGACATGATTGGACGCGTTGGTGAAGAATATGCAGGAAAGGCTGATTCGGCAAATACGGTTTACGTTATTGGTTCGGCAATGTTGAGCACAGATTTGCGTAAAGTAAGCGAGAACGCCAACAACACCTACATCAAAATGAACCTTGATTATAAGTATGACGATCCTAACGACAAGAATCAATTTTACTATCGTTCAGACCATTACAACTTTGCTAAACTGGGGATCCCAATTGCCTTTTACTTTAATGGCGTACACAAAGACTACCATGGTTTAGGCGACGATATCACCAAAATAAACTTCCCATTATTAGCCAAACGCGCGCAGCTGGTTTACTATACCGCCTGGGATTTGGCGAATGCTGACAAGCGACCAGTTGTTGACGGAAAAAATACGCGTTAAACGCAAACGTAGAGACGCAATGCTTTGCGTCTGCTGTGGATAGTGAGACGCAAAGTATTGCGTCATTATCCTATATATCATTACAAAAGAGACGTTAATATAGCGTCTCTTTTTGTTAATGTAAATCCCTAAATTAGCCGCATGACATCCATCGCCGAGGAATTTTTAGTTGATGCTGAGGGTAAGGCTTTTGACGTTGATCACCGCCGCATTATCAATTACAACATTGGTAAATATGACGCCGCGGTAAACCGCGGCCTGTCGCGGCTGATCAATCTTGACAATGCCAAACGCAAGGCTCATGTCACTAAATGGAAAGTGATGGAAAACCTGGACAAGATACTGCCCGAGTTTGAAGCCAATTTTCAAAAGCGCGGGGGCAAAGTTATTTGGGCCAACGATGCTGCCGAAGCTAACAAGGAGATACTCAACATCATCCAAAAAGCGGGCGCCAAAACGGTGGTTAAGTCAAAGTCGATGGTCACCGAAGAAATTGAGCTTAACGAGT
The DNA here is from genome assembly GCF_042686155.1 of Mucilaginibacter antarcticus. Lineage (NCBI taxonomy): Bacteria > Pseudomonadati > Bacteroidota > Sphingobacteriia > Sphingobacteriales > Sphingobacteriaceae > Mucilaginibacter > Mucilaginibacter antarcticus. The sequence continues at coordinate 14,081 of NZ_JBHUON010000017.1, forward strand.
TCCTGGAGCATCACCAAATAGAGTCATTAGAAACAGACCTGGGCGAATACATTGTACAATTGCTGGGGCAAAAGCCTTATCATATTGTGACGCCCGCCATGCACCTGTCTAAAGAAGATATTGCCAAATTTTTCAACGAGAAATTCGGCACCCCTTTAGATTTCACCCCAGAGCAACTTACCCAAAAAGCGCGCGAGTTACTGCGCGAAAAATATTTACAAGCTGATGTTGGCATAACGGGCGGCAACTTTTTAATTGCTGATACCGGCAGTATAGCCCTAACAGAAAATGAGGGTAATGCCAGGTTAAGTACGTCTTTCCCTAAAATACATATTGCTATTGTGGGGATAGAGAAGATTATTCCGTCTATCGCCGATCTTGATCTTTTTTGGCCTCTGCTGTCTACCCATGGTACCGGCCAAAATTTAACGGTTTACAATACCATATTAAGCGGACCGCGTCAGCCCAATGAGACTGACGGTCCCGAAGAAATGTATGTGATATTGCTGGACAATGGCCGTACAAATCTGCTGGCTCAAAAAGACCAGCGCCAGGGTTTATATTGCATTCGTTGCGGTGCCTGTTTAAATGCATGCCCGGTTTATAAAAACATTGGCGGCCATACTTATGGCACGGCTTACAGCGGGCCTATTGGCTCTATCATCACCCCGCATTTGCAGGGCATGAAAGAGTTTAAGCACTTAAGTTACGCCTCGAGCCTGTGTGGTAAGTGTACCGAGGTTTGCCCGGTGAAGATTGACATTCATAAAATGCTGCTGCTAAACCGCCGCGATGCGGTTGATCAGGGCTTTGTGCCTATTAAAGAAAAATGGGGATGGGCGGCCTGGCGCAAAGGAATGCTTAGCCGCAAGCTGGAAGACTTTTTTAGCGGCAAAACTAAAAACCGGTTAATGCAGACTTTCTTCAAAAAAACCTGGGGCCATTACCGGGATATGCCCGATGTTGCGGGAAAATCATTTGCCGAACAGTGGCGAGAAAAAAATCAGCCTGAAAAATAATATCATGCGTAAAATAATTTTAAACCTGGCAGTTAGTCTTGATGGCTACATTGAAGGGCCTAAAGGCGAAGTAGATTGGTGTCTTACTGATCAGGATTATGGCATGGGAGCTTTTTTTGATAATGCTGATGCCATATTTATGGGCCGCAAAAGCTATAACATGATTGACGGCATGCCCAGCCCTTTTGGCGATAAGCAGATCTACGTATTTACAGATTCGCCTTTCATGGTGCCTAATGACGATATAATTGCTATTGGTAGCAGAAATTTTTTAAAGGATGTACAAGCTATTGTTGAGCAGCCGGGGCAAAACATTTGGCTTTTTGGCGGTGCCGGTTTGTTATCCAGTTTTATTAAACATAAACTCATTGCCGAGTTTATTTTGTCTGTACATCCTGTAGTTTTGGGCGGCGGCAAACCCTTGTTTTCTGATGTGCGCGAAAAGCTGGATCTGATGTTAATGGGTAGCGAGACTTTTAGCACCGGCCTTATTCAGCTCAGATATGTTATCAAGCCTAAATTTGATCTAAGCATGTTAGACCAGCAATTATCCTCGTTAAATTAGCATCCTGTTAACCCCAACCCTAAGCCCTAAAATTCAGTAGATTAGCTGTATGATTTTTGACCGCAAGAAACTTGACGATAACGCGCTCATAGCAATTTATAAAAAATTGCTGTACCCGCGTGTTATTGAAGAGAAAATGCTGGTATTATTAAGGCAGGGGCGGATAGGTAAATGGTTCTCTGGTATAGGCCAGGAAGCCATAGCCGTAGGCGCAACACTGGCCATGCAGCCCGACGAATATATACTCCCCATGCACCGCAACCTCGGTGTATTTACTACCCGTAACGTGCCGTTTAGCCGCTTATTAGGCCAATGGCAGGGCAAAGCATCGGGATATACCAAGGGGCGCGACAGGTCCTTCCATTTTGGCTCACAGGAACATAAGATCATCGGGATGATATCGCACCTTGGCCCACAAATGGCGCTGGCCGACGGAATAGCTCTGGCAGATGTTTTATCGGGTCAAAAAAAAGCTACGCTGGTTTTTACCGGCGAGGGCGGTACCAGCGAAGGTGACTTTCACGAAGCGTTAAACATAGCAGCGGTATGGAACCTGCCTGTTATTTTTTTGGTAGAGAACAATGGTTACGCACTATCTACACCAACCAATGAACAATATCGCGCAAAAAAATTAATTGATAAGGCCCTTGGCTACGGCATAGAAGGCCGCCAGCTAAATGGTAATAATATATTAGAGGTTTATTACGCCATTAGCGAGATTGCCGCTAACATTCGCCAAAGGCCGAGGCCGGTACTGGTAGAGTGCATGACCTTTAGGATCCGTGGGCACGAAGAAGCATCAGGGACCAAATATGTACCTCCTGAACTGATCAGCGAGTGGCAGGACCGCGACCCGATAGCTAAGTTTGAGAACTTCCTGATTGCTGAAGAGATACTACGGCCGGAGTGGATACCTTATCTGCGTAATGAGTTTTTGAAAGAGATTGACCCGGCGATTGACAAGGTAATGTTGGAGAAAGACATTCGCCCAAATTTATTTACTGAGATCAATGATGTCTATAAGCCGTTTGCGCGGCCATCGTTTAAGTTATCGCCTACGTCAAAAGTAATACGCTACATAGATGCCATCCGCGAGGGCCTGATGCAGGCCATGACCAAACACGAAAAGCTGGTAATTATGGGCCAGGATATTGCCGAATACGGCGGCGTGTTTAAAGTGACGGAAAACTTTATAGATCTTTTTGGCAAAGAGCGCGTGCGCAACACGCCGCTTTGCGAGTCGGGCGTTATTGGTGCGGCTATGGGGCTGTCGCTTAATGGTTACAAAGCTTTGGTCGAGATGCAGTTTGCTGACTTTGTAAGCAGCGGATTTACGCAACTTGTAAACAATCTGGCAAAAACCCACTACCGCTGGGGTCAAAACGTTGATGTGGTTATCCGTATGCCTACTGGCGCGGGTACTGCGGGCGGGCCTTTTCACTCGCAAAGCAACGAGGCCTGGTTTACTAAGACACCGGGATTAAAAGTAGTGTACCCGGCGTTCCCGGCGGACGCTAAGGGTTTGCTGATGTCGGCCATTGCCGACCCAAACCCAGTAATGTATTTTGAACATAAATACCTGTACCGCAACCTTACCGGCGAAGTGCCGGATGGCGAGCTGTACATTGAGATAGGCAAGGCACGCGTGGTTAAAAAAGGCACGCAAGCTACTATTGTGGCATATGGCTACGCCGTACACTGGGCGCTTGAATATTTAGCCAGCCACCCGGACAAGTCAATAGAAGTGATTGACCTGCGCAGTCTGCAGCCCTGGGATAGCCAAACCGTTATAGCCAGCGTTAAAAAAACTGGACGGGTAATGGTGGTGCATGAAGACACGCTGACAGGCGGCTTCGGTGCCGAAGTTGCCGCGGTAATAGCGGAAAACTGTTTTAAGGATTTAGAAGCTCCGGTAATGCGCTGCGCCAGTTTAGACACCCCAGTACCCATGGACAAAGGACTGGAAAATCAGTTTTTAGGTAAGGCCAGGTTAGAGAAGGCTATGGAGAAATTATTGAATTATTAAGCCATGAATAACCCACTCCAAATCTACGGCAACATAGACATATACCTATTTGACCAATTGCTAAAGGGCACTTATCAGCATTGTAAAAAGGTGCTGGATATTGGTTGCGGTGGTGGCCGTAACCTGCATTATTTTCTGCAAAATGGTTTTGAGGTGTTTGGGGCAGATCACAACACCGACGCGGTACTTGCCGTGCAGTCTTTGTCTTCCGCGTTAGCTCCTAATAATCCTACAACAAACTTTACTGCCGCTGCGGCGGATGACTTGCCGTTTGCAGATAACGAATTTGACCTGGCGATAAGCAGCGCGGTATTACATTTTGCTAAGGATGAAGCGCATTTTGAGGCCATGGTAGCCGAAGCATTTCGGGTTTTAAAGCCGGGGGGCTATTTTTTTGCCCGGCTGGCATCTGATATCGGTATTGAAAGTTTGATTAAACCATTAGGTAACGGCCGCCATTTGCTGCCAGATGGTTCCACAAGGTTTTTGGTAAATCAGGATACCTTATTAAAGCTTACCAGCAACTACGGCAAGTTACACGAGCCTATTAAAACCACCAACGTTCAAAACTTGCGTTGTATGACCACCTGGTGCGTGCAAAAAATGTAAAACCAAAATTTGTCTGGGTCGCGTACTTTTTACATCTAGACAACAAAATTTTGTATAAACTTGCAAAACACTGGTTATACCACTGTATTTGCTATGAACGACGACTTCTATCGCCATATATTAAATAAACAGCAACTGGCTGAAACGGTACCCTCTAACAAGGAAATCACTACCTGGGCCATGCAGGTTATCCGCCTGCTGTTTCCTGAGCAATCAAAAAAGGTTTTCATTTCCATTGGTCAGCTGCAAGACGAGTTTGACAAGCTGAAGCAGGAGCTTTTGCACATTATGGACGCCACTAAAGCGTGTGATGACTGCGATAATACTAACCGTGCCAAAAGCTTTTTTGACCAATTACCTGAGCTTTACCGCGTATTAAACACGGACATACAAGCCATATTTAATGGCGATCCAGCGGCTCGCAGCGAGTTTGAGGTGATACGCACCTACCCGGGCTTTTTTGCTATATCGTGCTACCGTTTGGCGCATAGTCTTTATAAACATGAAGTGCCTTTGTTGCCACGGATTTTAACGGAATACGCCCATTCAAAAACAGGTATTGACATCCATCCTGCAGCCGAAATTGGCGAGTATTTTTACATTGACCACGGTACCGGCCTGGTAATTGGCGAAACTACCGTAATTGGCAAACACGTTAAATTATACCAGGGCGTAACCCTTGGGGCGTTAAGTGTTGACAAAAGCATGGCCGATACCAAGCGCCACCCAACCGTGGAAGACAATGTGGTTATTTACTCGGGCGCCACTATTTTGGGTGGCGAAACGGTGGTGGGCTACGATAGTATTATTGGCGGTAATGTATGGCTAACTAAAAGCGTTGAACCACATTCAAGAGTATATCATGCGCCTACAGTGAAGGTGCTAAAAAAGAGCAAATAATATGGCAACTTTAATAGACCTGATAGGTAACACCCCACTAGTTGAAATAAAAAGGCTTAACCCAAATCCGAACGTAAAAATTTATGGTAAGCTAGAGGGTAACAACCCCGGTGGCAGCGTAAAAGATCGCGCGGCGTTAAACATGATAAAAAGCGCTTTAGAGCGCGGCGATATTAAACCTGGCAGCAAACTGATAGAAGCTACCAGTGGTAATACTGGTATTGCTTTGGCTATGATAGCATCGTTGTACGGTTTAGAAATAGAACTTGCTCTGCCATCAAACTCTACCAAAGAGCGTACCGTGGCGATGGAAGCTTTTGGGGCCAAAGTAACTTTATTGGACGGCATTGAAACCTGCCGCGACTATGCCGAAAATAAAGCAGCAAACGAAGGTTGCTTTATACTGGACCAATTTGCCAATCACGACAATTACATGTCGCATTACAAATCAACCGGTCCGGAGATTTGGCGTGATACGGACCAGCAGATCACGCACTTTGTAAGCGCTATGGGTACCACCGGTACTATTATGGGCTGCTCTAAATACTTAAAAGAAGTTAACCCGGATATTCAAATTATAGGCTGTCAGCCTACCGAAGGTTCATCCATCCCCGGTATTCGCCGCTGGCCCGAGGCTTACCTGCCTAAAATATTTGATCCAACCAGAGTTGACCGGGTGATGGACATTGCCGAAGCCGATGCAGTTGCTATGACGCGTAAACTGGCGCGCCAGGAAGGCATATTTGCCGGCATGAGCAGCGGTGGTGCATGTTCGGCTGCTATAAAACTAGCCTCTGAAATTGAAAGTGGCGTAATCGTGTTCATTTGCTGCGATCGTGGAGATAGATATTTGAGCACCGATTTATTTGGGTAATATCTTCTTTACATTTCAGTCTTAACGACACTTTTGTACCTTGTTATACATAACACAAGGCATGAAAATCAACAAACGTAATTTAACGGCTTTAACAGCAGCGCTCTATTTAATCTTCTGTTTTTCAGATGGTAAAGCACAAACACAGGCTGTAAGCACCAACGATTTTTTAAACAGCATCGGCGTAAACTCGGCCATATCCGCCCTGGCGAAAAACTTGATAAAACCATTGAGGCCATCAGGTATACCGGCATCCGGTGGATCCGGTCTGGTTATGAGGGTAATGCCACGGCGGACGATTACCTGGCTTTGCACCGCAAAACCGGCATCAAATTTAGCTACGGCTTAATGAGCGGCGGCGCAGATATACCCCGTTTGTTAGCTGGCGGCAAAAAGCTGGCCAATGCAGGGGCACTGTTAGCTTTTGAGGGCGTTAACGAACCCAATAACTGGCCCCTAACTTACCAAGGCGAAAAAGGAGGTAAAAACCTTAGCTGGCTTACTGTTGCCAAACTCCAAAACGACCTTTACAAAGCCGTAAAAGCTGACAAGCAACTAAGTGCCTACCCCGTTTGGAGCTTAAGCGAAAATGGTGCACAGACTGATAACACCGGCTTGCAATACTTAAAGATCCCGGTAGGTAGTAACCTTGCCATGCCTGACGGTACACAATATGCCGATTACGTCACCTGCCACAACTATTTTTCGCACCCATCGCACAAAGGATTGTATGATAATCAAACCTGGAACGCTGCCGACCCCGGCCCGCTTTGTAGGGTGGATGGCCTGTTTGGTAATTACGGTAAAACCTGGGCAAAAAAATTTAATGGCTATACGGAAACGGAGCTGATAGACCTGCCTAAAGTAACAACCGAAGCCGGCGTTACCATAGACGGTACGTTTACCGAAGAAAAGCAAGCCCGTTTATACCTTAACCTTTACCTCGCGCAGTTTAAACGCAAGTGGAGCTATACGGCGATTTATTTACTACGGGATCGGTCAGACGAGTCAGGCAATCAAACTTTCGGCTTTTACAAGCCGGATTATACCCCACGCAAGGCAGCGCTTTATCTGCATAACTTAACTACCATATTGGCCGATAAAGCCACTACAAAAAAGCCGCAGAGCCTTGCTTACACGATTACTGATAAACCGGATATAGTTCACGATCTGCTGCTGCAAAACAGTAACGGCAAATTTCAACTAGTAGTCTGGGGCGAAAAAGCCAGTGGGAGCGTTAGTGTGGATGTCACCTTTGCTAAAAAAGTCAGAGAGATTAAGGTATATGATCCTGTAATGGGCACATCAGCTATCCTTAGTGTTAAAGCTGCTGATAAGATTAGCCTAAATTTAAGTGATCACCCAATGGTTGTAGAGCTGTAAACGGACTTGCTCCCGCAGCCTCCGAGTAAATACCATTTTGCTATACAAAAAACGCGGCTCGAATAATCGAACCGCGTTCTATAAATAATTTCAAGCTTACTGCTTATTTAATCAGTCTTGCCTCTACACCTTCATTGGTAATTTTAACCGGTAGTATATGGCCTTGCTCGTCAAAATACATTTTGTCGATACAGGTTACACGGTGGTTACCGTTAGTTTCTGTAAGCGGACGGCGGTGGTAAACAATGTACCAATCGTCAGTTTTAGGTATGTTAATAACCGCGTGGTGGCCTGCACCGGTAGCGATAGACATATCTTGTTTCAGCACCAAATCGATACGCTCAAACGGGCCCGTTGGCGAATCGCCTATGGCGTATGCTACCCGGTAGTTAGGGCCTGTCCAGCCGCCTTCGCTCCACATTAAGTAGTATTTACCTTTGCGTTTAAACATCACAGGGCCTTCAACGTAGTCTTTCGGAGTTATTGATTTGTATGTTTCGCCATCGGCAAAAGGCACAAGGCCGGTAAAATCTTTATTCAGCTTCGCGATGTTGCAATGTCCCCAGCCACCGTATATAATGTAATACTGGCCATCGTCATCTTTATAAATAAACTGATCAATCGGTTGCGCGCCATTAATGATCTTATCAATCAGGGGTTTGCCCAAAAGGTCTTTAAACGGTCCCTGGGGCTTGTTACTCACAGCCACACCAATACCGCCAACCTGATTGTTGTTTTGAATGTCGTTAGCGCCAAAGAAAATATAATACTTATTACCCTTTTTGGTAACAGCCGGCGCCCACATGGCTTTTTTAGCCCATTTAACACCCGATGTATCTATAATACGCTCGTGCTTTGTCCAGTTCACCAAATCTTTTGATGAAAAGGCGTCCATGTAAACCTGCTTTTCGTATCGGTCAGAGTAGGTTGGATACACCCAATATTCCTTGCCAAAGATCTGTGCCTCGGGGTCGGCATACCAACCTTGGGCAATAGGATTACCCGATGTTTTTTTAACCGCTGTTTGCGCGGCTACTAAGCCTGCCGATAAAGCCAGCATAGCAGTAAGGGTTATTGATTGATAAAATTTCATGACTTGTTTATCTATTATTTCTTCCAGACGCGTTTGTTGCCTCTGTTATTTCTGTTCTGATTTGGTTTTGCTTCATGTTTTACTTCGGCAATGCTTAGCAAATGCTCCGGTAAAGGATGTTGCGTAACCTTGCGGTCCATCAACTCCTCTATGGCTTTCAACCTGCGCTCGTCGCGATGATTTACAAAAGTAATAGCTGTACCTGTGGTAGCCGCCCTGGCGGTACGCCCAATGCGGTGAATATAGTCTTCGGCATCGCCGGGTACATCATAATTAATAACCAGATCAATCCCCTCAACATCAATACCGCGCGACAGGGCGTCGGTACCAATAACAATAGGTAACTGCTTGTTTTTAAATTTAAGTAAAATCTCCTCGCGCTCTTTTTGTTCAAGGTCCGAGTGGAATGCTTCGGCATGAAGGCGGATAGCCTTTAGCTCTTTGTATAGCGATTTAACAATTTCCTTGCGCGATGCAAATATAATGGTGCTCAAATAATTACCATCTTTTAGCAAATGCTGAAGCAAAGGCGTTTTTTGCTGATCATGCAAACGGTAAATCTGCTGATCAATACCAACAGCCGGTTGTGATATAGCAATGCTGATCTGCTCGGGGTTATGCAATACTGATTTAGCCAGATTGCGGATACGGCCCGGCATAGTAGCCGAAAAGAGCAAAGTCTGCCTCTCTTTAGGCAAATAGCCAATAATGCGCATTATATCATCGCTGAAACCCATATCCAACATCCTGTCGGCTTCGTCAAGGATAAGGTGATTGATCTTATTAAGCTTTAAAACGCCCGATTGAAGGTGGGCCATGAGCCTGCCCGGGGTAGCTATAATAATGTTAACGTTATTTTGAATCCCACGGCGTTGCTGCTCGTAAATATGGCCGTCGCCACCGCCAAAAATGGCTATGGAGCTAATGCCGGTAAAGTACGCTAAACCTTCTACCTGCTGGTCTATCTGCTGTGCCAGCTCGCGCGTTGGCGTTAGTATTAGCGTGCTGGTATGGCTTTTTTCTGTACGGCCGATTTTTTCTAATATCGGCAATAAAAAAGCTGCTGTTTTACCTGTGCCGGTTTGGGCGCAGGCTATCAGATCTTTATCCGCTAAAATAAGCGGGATGGCCATGCCTTGTATGGGTGTCGGGGTGGTGTACCCCATGCTGGTAACACCCTCGGTTAACTCGGGGTTGAAATTGAAATCCTGAAAAGTCACTGTATCTATTTGTATGGGGACAAGATAAGTAAAATTGTTGTTTTTAGCTAAACGCGTATACGCAGGTTACATTGCGTGTTCCAGGCAATATTATCCATAGTTGTTGAATCCCAAACCCGTGGCTGTACATCCTGGCGGGAATAACCAATTCTTGAATGTTTCAAACCAATCTACCATGTCGGTTGTACCCTAATATATATCTGGTTTTATAGCTTATTCATGTATAAAAAACTTATCGCCCTTGCTGTTTTCTGCGGATGCTTTACTATAGCCAACAGTCAAACTAATGAAGTGGCTAAAACACAAAAATATCTTATCAATAAGGCCTTCAACGATATTTACACACAAAACTTAAAGCCGGCTACGTTTGGTAACGAATATGGCGGCCCAACGCGCACGCTATTAGCCTCAGACCTGATTGCAAATTTTGTTATTGTAAACACGCCTAAGCTGCCGTTTTATGTTGTTGCTACGCCCGAGATTAGCATACGATTACTTTCAGAGCAAGGCTCGCCTGTTAAAACGCCGAGCTATATGCCCGGTTTGATTGTATATTTTAGCGTAAATACCGACGCTTACAAGTCGCGGTTCTTTTCCATAGCTTATAATCATCACTCCAACGGCGTTGAAGGGCCTACGTTTAATGCCAACGGCACCCTCAACATTGATAGTGGTAAATTTACCACTAACTTTTATACCCTGATGTTTCATATGGGGAAGCGCACTGATAAGGACAAGGTGATTATTAACAGCTACCTATCTGCAGGCACCGAACTACATGCCGGACTGGTTGGCAAGGGCCATGCCGCGGGCCTTGACGGACGATATGGCTGGGTAAGATTAAAAGGCCGCTGGCTATACAGCCTGGCTAAAAAATACAACAACAGCATAAACCCCGATAAAAAAGACTATTGCGATTGGATGCGCCTTCAATTTGACTTGCAATACATTGCTGACAAATACGATAGCTACGCTTTTGGCGATGTTAAAAAGCGACTGAACGCTGGCTTGCGGTACTACTATCAGTTGCCCTTTATGCAAAACACAGCGATAATGGCCGGTGGCGGCTACCGCGGCCAGGATGAGTATAACATTCGCTACCAGGATAGTTACGCATATTTTACTTTCGGTATTGCAGCGGGCTTATCTTTCGGTGCCCGCAGATGACTGGGATCGGCACAAATATTGCCTTGCTATAATACCTATGAACAAATTAGCCAAAATAACCATATCAGGGGCTGCCGGCACTATGGTAATGACCGGCGGCAGCGAATTGATGTCGCTTATATTTAAAGAAAATTTTAGCGAACCTGATCATTTAGAAACCATGATAAGCCGGGTTGCACCGCACCTGTCAAAGCAAGCTAAAAAAATTGCCGGTTGGGGGGCGCACTTTGCTATGGGTTTTGTCTTTGCAACTATTTTTGTAGAGTTATGGGAAGAGGAAAAGATAAAGCATAACTTCAAAAACGCCTTGATAATGGGCGCAATAGCTGGCATTTTTGGTGCCTTGATCTGGAAAGGCACTTTCAAGGCTCATCCACTTCCACCCTGGATTAAGTATGGCCAATTTTATTTGCAACGCATACCTGCGCATATCATATTTACTATAGGCGCCACACTGGCTTATAAGCTTTTGGTTGATAAAAATTTGATTGGCGAGGAAAGGTCTAACTCAGGGGCAGCGTAAACCAGAATGTGCTACCCTCGCCTAGTTTACTATCAGCGCCAATTTCGCCGCCATGGCGTTTAATGATCTCAGAACTAATGTATAAACCAAGCCCCAAACCTGCGTAATGTTCTGTACTTAGGTCGCTGCGATAGAAGCGGCCAAATAGCTGCGGCAGCTCGCTTTTTGCTATCCCCGGCCCATGGTCTGTTACTGACACACGCGCCTCATGGCCGTCGCTACTAACTGTCAAAATGATCAATGGCGAAGCGGAAGCATACTTAATAGCGTTGTTCAAAAAGTTTACAACCACTTGCTCAATGCGATGCTCGTCTGCAAGCACCTCGATATCAGTATCGCCACTTATAGTTATCTCAAAATTGTCTAACGAGCGTACGTGTGCACAGCAGTCGTTAAGCAGTTCACTAAATTTAAAACGGGTTTTGCTTAACTGCATACGGCCCTCTTTAATGCTGCCTACGTTTAGAAGATCCTCTACCAACCGGTTTATTTTGCTCGCGCTGCGGTTAGCCTGGCTAATCATCTTCAGCATTAACTCCTGTCGCCGATTATCTTTCATCCTGTCAAGTAACTGCACGGCAGCAGACAGCGAGGTAATAGGTGTCTTTAATTCGTGACTTGCAATGCTAATGAAATCGTCTTTGCGTTGCTGTATTTCCTGGTGGGCAATTACTTGTTTGGTAACTTCCACCGCACAATCCATCACGCCAACTACTACACCATTTTCTACCAGCAGAGTATAAGAGAAATTGAAATAGCTTTTTTCGTCGACACCATCACGCTTTAATAGTATCTCTACTTCTACACCGTATTGCGATACGCCTGTTTGATAAACTTGCTTCAACATCTCGTAAGCAGGCTGACCTAACAGCTCGGGGAAAACCTCATGCAGGTACGATCCTAATATTTCGGGCTTTTTACCCAATACCTCAAGCATAAACGGATTCACTGCGTCTATCTTCAGGTTCTCGCCCCTAAAAACAATAATAGCAACCGGCGATTGATCTATTATGGCACGGTATCTATGTTCACTCTCTTGAGCAAACATTTGCAACTGACGCGCGTTGGCCTGGCTGGTTGCCAGATCGGCACGTGATTGTACGGTTTTAGAAACATCAGTAGCAGTATGTAAAATGCATTTGGTTGAGCCATCTTCATTTTTTACTGCCTGGTACATAAAATCAAAATAGCGGGTTTGCTTTTCGCCGTTGATCATAAGTTCGGTAGGCGTTTCAGTTCCCTGTACTGTTTTACCTGTTTGCCAAACTCCTTTTAACATATCAATGAAAGGTTGGCCTTTAAATACAGGCACAGCATCCGCTAAGGGCATACCAATAATCTCAGGCCCTTTTGACCAGAAACTCAGCATCGCGTTATTGGCAAAATTTATAGTTATATCATCGCCAGTGTAGACTGCTGTAGCGTCCTTTGATAAGGTTAAGATCTTTAAAAGCTCGTCAGGGGCCATTGCCAAAATTTGTTATTAATAAACATTTTTCTGACGTAAATGGTTTGACATTTTTACGACTAAATGTCAAGCATTGTATTGCACGTATTTATCAACAAACTAATTGACCAAAACCCTTATCAAAGCTTAAATAAACGCTTTATGATTGGATGTAATTTTGAAGTTGCTCAATAGTAGCCTCGTGCGATAAGATAGTCTCCGTCACCACATCGCTCATAGACACTATGCCTGCCAGCTTATTATAGCTAAACACAGGCAGGTATCGTAGTTTGCTTTCTGTCATAATAAGCATACAAGTATCGATAGAGTTATCGGGCAACACTCTTGGCTGTTCCGTGCCCATGATCTCGCCGGCGGTGGTATGGTCTGACGAGCGGCCGGCCAGGATAACTTTACGGGCATAATCGCGCTCGGTGAGGATACCGGCATATTCGCCATGCTGGGTTACTACTACAGAGCCTATGTTCTTTTCGGCCATTAACCTTAAAGCGTCTAAAACCAATGTAGCAGCATCAATTGATGTAACATTACTGCCCTTACGGGCAAGTATATCCGAAACTTTTCTCATAACAAACGGCGGGGTTGGGTGAAATAATAGGTTATTATCAAATGTAACCATCCCAAAACTAAAAAAAGACCTCACTATGAAGCCTTTATATTAACATTTGTGAATAATGAGTGTGGATAATGCTTAATCCCTGTCGCGTTGCAACTTAGTAAACTGCAATGGATTTTCGTTAAGCTCGGCACCTTCTATACGGTGTTTCGCAATGTGCAGCGCGGTAAATATCGCTTCGCGGAAAGAGATTTCTGATGCCATATTTTTGCCCGCAATATCAAACGCGGTACCATGATCCGGCGATGTGCGCACAAATTTCAAACCCGCCGTAAAGTTAACACCCGATTCAAAAGCTATCTGCTTAAACGGTATCAAACCCTGGTCGTGGTACATGGCCAACACGGCGTCAAACTGCATATAAGTCGCGTTAGCAAAAAAGCCATCGGCGGCATAAGGGCCAAAAGCCAATATGTCGTTAGCACGCGCCTCTTCAATAGCCGGGATAATAATATTTTGCTCTTCATCGCCAATTAAACCATTATCGCTGGCATGGGGGTTAAGGCCCAACACGGCTATTTTTGGTCTGCGTATCCAGAAATCCTCGCGCAGGCTGGTATTCATTAGCTTAATTTTAGCCAATATTTTTTCGGTGCTGATATTCTCAGAAACCTTACTAACCGGAATGTGGCCCGTAACCACGCCTACCTTCAAACTATCGCTAACCAAAAACATTAATGAGTCGGCCGCGCCTGCGCGGTCCTGCAAATACTCGGTATGGCCCGGAAAATTGAAGTTTTCGCTTTGTATAGTGTCCTTGTTAATGGGGGCAGTAACCAGCGCGTCAATATCGCCGTTAACCAAATCAGCAGTGGCGCGTTCTAAAGATGCGAAAGCAAATTTGCCCACCTCTTTATTGGCAATCCCGGGTTCTATTTTCACGTCTTCGTCCCAGCAATTAATCATATTGGCCTGCATTGCCTGGGCTTGCGACGGGTGATCTATTACATTAAAATTAAGTTCGCCAACCTCAGTAATACGGCGGTAAAACGACGCTACTTTGGTGTGGCCATAAACAATGGGCGTGCAGTATTTAAATATCATACTGTCGGCAAGGGTTTTAATAATGATCTCTAACCCTATGCCGTTAACGTCGCCTATGCTGATACCTATTTTGAGTTTATTCATTGTTTTATAATGATTTTACCGACGGGTTTATGATTTCATCGATACCTGGCTTTTAGCTTTGATCTTTGCAGTTTTATCTTAGCTGAAAAAGATTTTAGATAAAGCGTTCCTGATTAAAGCACAAATATGACTTAATTTGCTCAATATTTGACAATAATGACATTAGTAAGGGCAAAAAAACATTTAGGGCAACACTTTCTGACAGACAAGAATATCGCCGCCAAGATAGTGGACGCCCTGCGCCCCGAAGATAGATTTACCCAAGTGCTTGAGGTTGGCCCCGGCATGGGTATATTGTCTGATATACTGCTTGAACGCCAGGGTTATGAGGTTTCGTTAATTGATATCGACACCGAATCGTACGAGTTCCTGAAGAAAAAATACCCCCATCTGGGCGACCGCCTAATCAATGCCGATTTTTTAGCAATGGATTTTGCTGCACGCTTTACCGGTCCACTGGGCATTATAGGTAACTTTCCATATAACATTTCATCGCAAATACTTTTTAAAGTGTTAGATAATCGGCATCAGGTAGTTGAGGTTGTGGGCATGTTTCAAAAAGAAGTTGCCGAGCGCTGCGCCGCTAAAGCAGGTAGTAAAGAGTACGGTATCCTCAGTGTTTTTTTACAAGCTTACTATACGGTAGAATATCTCTTTACTGTAAAAGCAGGTGTTTTTAACCCACCGCCAAAAGTGCTATCGGCAGTGATACGCCTTACCCGCAATAAAATGGCGCAACTGGATTGCGACGAGAAGCTTTTTTGGCAGGTAGTTAAAGCCGGCTTTAATCAACGCCGTAAAACTTTGCGCAACGCCCTATCGGCAGTAATTCCCAAAGATAAAATGGCTGCAGATGAGCCGTTGTTAGAGCTGCGGGCCGAACGTTTAACTGTGGCTGATTTTGTGAAGATCACCAGGCAGGTGGCTGCAAACCGATAGTTAGTTGATAGTTACCATAGCATTTGGCGTAGTAGCGATATAATAACCTACCACTTTTCCGGCCTCATCCTCAACCCGCCACAAATCGCCCGAAAAGGTTTTTTGCACATATTTGTTGTAAGCGGTTATAGCGCCATAAGGGTTGGCCTTGCCTAAATTATCCACCCAAAACAGTTTTAGTTTTTTTGCGGTGTTATTAGTAAACATTAAGGTAGATCTAAACCTGGGCACGACCGGATTAGCATTTGCAGACACCGGCTTCATGATAGCTACATCAATCTTTGAGGCTTTAAGTTTACCCGTATAAATGGCATCAAGTATCGCGTAACCTTCCGGATCGTATGCTTTAAGGCCGGCGGCCCCTGTTGCGGGCAGTTTGGTGCCACGCAGATATTCGCCATGGGCGCCAAAATACCACATAGATAGCTCGGCCCAATATTCGCCTACATTACTTATAGCATAAGCGCCCGGCCATAAGCCCTTTTTAACCGCGCTTTGATACTGCTTTTCTATCTTGCCACGCAGGTTATCATCCAAACCAAAATACATAATGTTATGGGCAAACTCGTGCATGCAAATATCTGATCCGCCTGCATAACGGTCGCCCGGCAGATTAAGCAGGTTTTCTTCACCGCATGAGGTGTAGATGCCGCCCAGGCCCCGTGTGCGGGCATCTATATCGGTAGTTTGTCCGTTATCTACATAAGAAATCCCTTTCATTCCGCGAAACTCAGGCAGGTCTGATGTCTGTTGATTTTTGCCGATGATATGTAGCTCGGCACCCCATTGGCTCAAGTTATGCCGCGCCTCGGGGATATTAGCCAGCATACGGTTTATCTTTTGAGCAGCAACCTGCAGCGCGCGGTCATCAACAATGGCTGATGATCTGATAGCAATGCCTCCGCAGTCAAGAGACTTAGCGTAAAAGCCAAATAAAGGCGGGCTGATTTTGGTAACTGGTTTTAAGGGTTGGGCGTTGACGTGTATTGATATACCAGCTGCGGCGAGAAATAATGCTATTGTCTTTTTAAAGGATACACCCATTATTATCAAAAGTAGTTAATCTTTCGTTATGTATATTTGAGTTTTTTATGCGATAAATGAACAACAAAATCCTCATTGCCGACGATATACACCCTATTTTTATAGAACGCGCTGAAGCTCTTGGCTACAAATGCGATTACCAGCCCACCATCAAAATTGATGAAGCCCTCCAGATCATTGGCGGCTACGCAGGTATTGTCATCCGTTCAAAATTCAATATTGATAAACAGGTAATGGACGCGGCCAGCAGTTTGCGCTTTGTATGCCGTGCCGGTGCCGGTATGGATAATATCGACGTAACGTATGCCGCAGAGAAAAACATCAAACTCATCAACGCGTCCGAAGGCAATATGGATGCCGTTGGCGAACACGCGGTGGGGATGTTGCTATCGCTAATGAATAATTTCAACACCGCTGATGCACAGATCCGCAACGGCGAATGGAAACGCGAGGCTAACCGTGGTTTTGAGCTTAAAGGTAAAACGGTGGGAATAATTGGCTATGGCTTTATGGGCAAAAGCTTTGCTAAAAAGCTGTCGGGTTTTGAGGTTGAAGTTATGGCCTACGATAAGTATAAAACGGGTTTTAGCGACCGCTATGCGCGCGAAGTTAGCATGGAAGAGATTGTAAAACACAGCGATGTGCTGAGCATACACGTACCCCTTACCAAAGAAACCAGCGGCATGATAAATGATGATCTGCTGTTTCATTTTAAAAAACCGATATTTTTTATCAATACGTCGCGCGGTAAAGTGGCTAAGGTGAGCGCGATACTAAATGGTATTAAAGACGGTAAAATTAGAGGTGCCGCACTTGATGTGCTTGAAGTTGAGAAATTTCCGGCCCTGGCTGAGCAAGCCTGGTTTGCAGATCTAAAACAGTCGGGCAAAGTATTGCTAACCCCTCATGTAGCCGGCTGGACGTTTGATTCATACAGAAAAATTAGCGAAGTGATGGTAGATAAGCTGAAGACACTTGGCGCTGCCGAAATGACTTAATTAAGGTAGAGCATTGCCTGGCAATCCATCATTTATGGCCGTTTTTGTTGCACATACAACAAAAATTTGCTTTTTAAAACCTAAATGGCTTATCTTCGTTTAACATAAAAGCAAGACTATACGGGTATGCCCTTATAGTCTTGTTTGTTTTTTAAAGCCATTGCGTCCTTTCTTTATAAGGGAGGGCGGTTTTTTTTGGCAACATTTAGACAGATAAAAAGAAATTAAAATATAAGTGAGTTATGGCTGATGTAGCATACTTTACCAAAGAAGGTTTAGAAAACTTAAAACAAGAATTACAGGAGTTAAAAACTACCGGTAGATCAAGGATCTCGAACGCGATAGCAGAAGCCCGCGACAAAGGTGATTTGTCTGAGAACGCTGAGTATGATGCCGCTAAAGAGGCACAGGGCTTGCACGAAGCTAAGATTTCGCAGATGCAGGAAGTGTTAGCTAACGCGCGTTTGTTAGATGAGTCAAAAATTGATGCTTCAAAAGTATTAGCCTTGTCTATCGTAAAAATCAAAAACGTTAAAAGCGGTGCCACCATGACCTACCAATTGGTAGCCGAAACAGAAGCCGATATGAAATCGGGAAAAATATCTGTAGCGTCGCCAATAGCTAAAGGCCTGTTAGGTAAAAAAGTAGGCGAGATTGCCGAAATTACTGTGCCTGCCGGTACCATGGAGTTTGAAGTATTAGAGGTTACCCGTTAGAAAAATGAGCGAGTTTTGAACGAGTGCCTGGCGCTTGTTTGAAACTGACTCTTTCGTTTATCCACTCACTCATTCAATTAGTTGCTAAATGTCAATTTTCTCAAAGATCATAGCGGGAGATATCCCAAGTTATAAAGTTGCCGAAAGCGATGAGTTCCTGGCTTTTTTGGATATCAACCCATTGGTAGAAGGCCATTTATTGGTAGTGCCAAAAAAGGAAGTTGATAAACTTTTCGACCTGGACGACGCTACCTACGCAGGCCTGATGATATTTGCTAAAATAGTAGCGACTGCTATGGAGAAAGCGTTGCCTTGTAAACGCATTGGCGTTACTGTTATCGGCTTGGAAGTACCCCATGCGCATGTGCATTTGATCCCTCTAAATGGCGTGCATGATATGGATTTCAGCCATCCTAAATTACAATTTACGCCCGGAGAGTTTGAGGCTACTGTCGAAAAAATCAAAGCTCATTTGTAATCGCACCGAGCGGCGAGGCGCTTAGTCCTGCAATCTTCTTATTCTCTTTCCCGTACAATTTCCTGTGATTCACGCGCCTACACGCTCAATTTAATTGATTGTGTACCAGCTATTTTTAACTAAATTTAAACACGCGGGCAACCTTTAAAGCCAATTCCCCGTGATGTGTATAGTTAAGGCACTGATCACCTAAGCAAATTGATATCCCCCATATATGGGCGAAAAAGAGTTACATCAACTGATAAACGGCTGTGTAAAACAGGACAGGAAAAGCCAAAAAATGCTTTATAAGGCTTTCTATGGATTCTCTATGGCTATCTGTTTGCGCTATGCAACCGACAGAGATGAGGCGGCATCAGTGGTTAACCAGGGCTTTTTTAAAGCGTTTACCCGTATTGATACCTATGACGCAACCAGGCCTTTTAAAGCCTGGCTAGGTAAAATAATGACCAATATTTCTATTGATCACTACAGGGCTAACTTAAAAATGGCTTACACGGAAGATCTTGAGCATGCCGAACACGTTTATGATGCCAGTGTAGCTACCGATAACAACTTAAACTATGCAGACCTGCTGGCTATGGTGCAGCGCTTACCAAAAGGATATCGTACTGTATTTAACCTGTATGCTATTGACGGCTACACGCACGAGCAGATTGGGACAATGCTAAATATCAATATCGGCACATCAAAATCAAACCTGTTTAAGGCCAGGCAAAAGTTAAAGCAAATGATTGAAGATGCTGATACAGCAGGAAATTACACAGGCGGAGCAAATTTTACACCAGTAGTAGCTATTAATGCGGCTACGGTAACACCGGTGTTTTTTAGTAATAAAGGTATTAGGGAATGAAAAAGGAAAAGGGCATAGACGACATCTTTAAGCATAGCCTGCAAGACCCGGTGAACGAGCCGGAATTTGCAGCGCATGACTGGGATGCGTTTGAAAATATGCTTGACAATAAAGCCGCCACCGGCGGCAGGGTGCTTTGGTTACGCTACTTAAGTGCCGCAGCCGCAGTTATCATCATTGCTTTTTGTTGGTGGATGTTTAAGCCAACCGCTACGGAAATACAGCAAAGTGTGGTTAAGAATAAGAAAGAAAATCAGTCGCCTGTTATTGACACATTAGGCGGGGCGCAGCCCCAGATAGCAATTAAACAGCCGGTAAACAACGGTGCTAGTACAAACGATAACACAAGCCAAAACAAGCGGAATAACAATAACACAACAGACAATCAAGCTGTTAACGTTGCCAAAGCTGCTAATAGCAACAATAGCGGCCGAGTTGACCGCGATGGTTTACTCCGAGAAAAGCCTACAGCTATCATTGCTTCTAAACAGCCGCAGGCGGATGATTTTAGTACCGGCGATATGATTATTGCTGCGCAACCAGTTATAGTAATTGCAGGGCCAGCTCAACCGACTTCGATGGATGTTGCTCTAATAAAGACAGACACAAAATCAGGCATTAGGTCGTTAACCGCAAATACAGTTGCTGACGTGAGGAAAGCCAATCCATCAGCATTACGCCCTCAATTTGCGCTGAGCATATTGGCATCGCCCGAAGTAAATGGCATAGGCTCCTTAAGATCGGGCAGCCGGGGGACTAATGTAGGTATGATGTTTACCGTAGGGATTAAGAAGTTTACGCTAAGCACGGGCGCTAATTATACCGTGAAGCCGTACTCGGTGCCCTACAGCCAATACCCAAGCAGCTACAGCTACAAAAATACCCCGGAAACGGTAACTGCAGACTGCCGTATGCTGGACATCCCTATCAACCTGGGTTACCAGGTGTACAACAGATCCGGCAACAAAATCACTTTGGGTACCGGTGTATCATCCTACATCATGATGCACGAAACTTACACCTATGACTACGCCGCCGGCGCCAAAGTGTACGGCCCATCGTACTATGCGGTACAGGGTAAAAGCAAATATCCTTTCAGCATCATGAACGTGCAGGCCACTTACGAGCGGCAAATAAACTCGAAAGTTGGTTTAAGCTTACAACCTTACTACAAGATCCCGCTGTCTGCAATAGGTTACAGCCAGGTTAGGGTACAAACCTTTGGGGTGGCGGTTGGCTTAAACTGGAACATAAATCAGTTAACAAAACCTAAGTAAACATGAAACATATCGGTATACTATTACTTGCCTGGTTAAGCTCCTTAAACCTGGCAGGGCAGACTCTCTTTGCCTCAAAAAAAGCGCAGGTTAGCCTTTTTTCGAGTGCTCCTATTGAGGATATTTCGGCCGCAACATCCTCAGGCAATGTAATTTACAATGCCGCCACCGGCGAACTGATGTTTAGCGTGCCTATCAATACATTCAAGTTCCCCAAGTCGCTTATGCAGGAGCATTTTAACAGTGATTACCTGGAAAGCGACAAGTACCCCCGTGCTACTTTTAAGGGCGAAATTCAAGGCAAACCCGACTTAACCAAGGACGGCACCTACCCTATAACCGTAGCAGGCGAGTTGGATGTACATAACGTAAAGCAGCCCCGCACCATACCCGGCACCCTGACAGTAAGCAACGGCGTGGTAACTATGTCTTCGGAGTTTATGGTGAGGTGTGTCGATCATAAGATTGACATCCCCCGGCTGGTTTTTAAAAACATTGCCGAGCGCATTAAAGTAACCGTTTTTGCCAGTATTTCAGTAGTAAAATAGTAGTAAATGGCAATCAAAACCGCACTAAAAGACCACCAAAACACCACTAAAATCCCAGTAAAAAACCACTAAAAAACGACAACATATCACAACATGAAAAAAAGCATCGCATTGTTAGCCTTTTTGACCGCGACAGTGGCGGTTAAGGCACAGACCAAATCGGCAGCCGATTCTTTGATGGCTACCATGAGCGCCGGCGACAAACCCGTCCCGGTGGCCATATTTAAGTCAACCCGGTTGGTGTTGGGTAAAACTACCGAGATGATCAAAAAGAACGAGCTCAACTTTCAGATCATCCATCGGTTTGGCGACATTGCCGGCACCAACGGAGGCGGATCAACCGCGTTTGGCATAGACCGTGTAAACGACGTTTTCTTTGGGTTTGAATATGGCCTGAGCGACCGGGTAAATGTTAATCTTGGCCGCAGCACGGTGGGCCAGTTGGTGCAATTGGAGCTTAAATGGGCCGCCATCCAACAAACCAGCGATGATGCTAGTCCGCTGGCTGTTACTTTGGTTGGCGGCGCTGGGGCCAAGCCTTATCAAACAGCAACCTTCCCTACCTTTAGCAGCAGGCTGTCGTACATAGCGCAGGCTTTAATTGCGCGTAAGTTCTCGCAAAGCTTATCTATACAGATAGCGCCAACGTATGTGCGCAATAACACCCCGTTCCCATTGTTCGTCGGCAACGAGCAGGCCTTTTTCGCTTTGCAGGCATCGGCACGGATAAAGGTTAGCAAACGAGCCGGGATAATTCTTGATTACGCGCACCCGTTCTCCAATTTCCGCACCACGGCTAATGGATTTGAAGATCCTATAGGCATTGGCTATGAGATAGAAACCGGCGGGCACGTGTTTACAGTCAATGTCACCAACACAAACGCTATATCAGAAATGAATATGCTCAGCAACAACCAGTACCGGTTTTCAAAAGGGCAATACCGACTTGGCTTCACCATTTCAAGGATGTTTGACTTTAATCACAAGACAAAAAAGACTAAGGAGTAATAATCACCAAAAACTAAAAGATCATGGAAAGAAACGAGTTTTTATCGGCATTGGGCATAGGCGCTTTGGGCGTATGTATGGGTAGCTGCTTATCGGCATGTAGTAAAAGTGATAGTGGGGCGCCATCAAGCGGGAATAACACAAACAATCCGCCACCGCCTGCCGGCACCACATTTACCGCTGACCTGGGTAGTAGTTTAACCAATATTGGAGACACCAAAGTTAGCAACGGTATTATACTGGCGCGGGTAGCAGCGGGTAATACAGCAAGTTCATTTACCGCTGTACAGGTAGCCTGCACGCACGAGGGGACCAGCATCAATTACAACAATGGGCAGGGCGTGTTTATTTGCCCGCTGCATGGCAGCATATTCAGTAAAACAGGCGCAGTAGTGCAGGGGCCTGCTTCTACGGCACTAAAGCAATACGCTATCAGCATAACCGGCAGTACGCTTACGGTTACTGTTTAGCAAAACGCAAATACTATAGGGAATAGTGCGCCGCAGGCACACAGCAAATAACGAACGTCTACAAAAACTGTGTGGCTGCGGCATTATCTCCTAATCTATCCACCAATTTCAAAACGGTTTGAGGTTAATACGTAAACAACAAATCAACACACATCTCAAATAAAACCAGGAAATTATGGAACGCGACGAATTTTTATCAAAACTAGGCATAGGCGCCCTTACTATCTGTGTGGGTAGTTGCCTTGCAGCATGCGGCAAAAGCGGCGGAGACCCCGCCCCTACAGACAACCCGCCAATCACGAATAATCCGCCACCAGGCAACCCACTGCCGGTTAATCCACCACCAAGCAATCCACCGCCGAGTAATCCTCCACCGAGCAATTCACCGCCGACCAACCCACCGCCCGCCAACGCGCTTTATACGGCAGATCTAAATTCGGCACTTAAAAACATTGGAGACTCCGGCGTTAGCAACGGTGTAATTGTAGCTCGCATAGCAGCCGGCAATGCGGCCAGCTCCTTTATTGCAGTACAGGTAGCCTGCACCCACGAAGGGGGCACGCTGGCTTATAACAGTAATCAGGGCCTGTTTATTTGCCCGCTGCATGGCAGCATATTTAGCAAAACAGGTTCTGTTGTACAAGGCCCTGCAGCTACCGCTTTAAAACAATATAATATAAGCGTAACAGATAGTACGTTGTCAGTTACCGCATAATAGCAAATACCATGTCATTACGGAAGCGTAAAGCCAGCCAATGCAATTAAAGCCCGGCTTTAAAAACGATAAATTTGGCAATAAGCCTGTTACGCCCGTAATGACATACTTATTTAAAGCAACCGCTCAATAACCGGCCATACGTTATCGGCTATAACTTTATAGCCTTCGGCGGATGGGTGCATACCGTCGCGCAGGTTAAGGTGGCGCTGCCCGGCCACGCCTTCTAAAAAGAAAGGCACCAGGGCTATGCTATTATCGGCCGCCAGGGCGCTAAAAATATGGCTAAACTCGGCTATCTGCCTGCCGGGGATAAACTCTGGCAGTTGCATCCCCATTAAAGCAATTTTTACTTCTGGATATTTGGCGCGTACTTTATTAATAATAAGTTGCAGGTTTTGTTTAATGGTAGCAGGCGTTACACCCCGTATGGCATCATTAATACCCAGTTCAAGTATAAATATATCCACGGGCTGGCTCAGCCAATAATCAAGCCGGGCCAGGCCACCGCGGGTAGTATCGCCACTAACACCGGCATTTATAACTTTATAATTTAACCCGGCAGCGTTTATTTTTTGTTGTATCAACCCCGGGAAGGCTTGGTTAGTTACATCTGTCAGCCCGTATCCAGCCGTCAGGCTATCGCCAAAAAATAATATATTCTTCATCATCCATTAATAACAAATACCGTCTCTTTGTTTATTAGTTAATATGGTTTCCGTAGCAAAAAAAGAATCGTACCTTTGCGCCATTATTTTTTTGGGCGACGGTATAAGCTTTCTGCTTCAATTACAATAAATTAAAATACACAATGAAAAAAATTATTGACTACAGAAGGCTTTTGGGCGTTACAGAAACTGCCGAATTACAAGAACTTAAGTCGGTTTACCGCGGGCTAATGAAAACCTGGCACCCGGATAAATTTCAGGAGAGCGAAGAAAGCAAACTGGCTGCCGAAGAGAAAAGCAAAACCATTATTGAAGCCTACCACTTTTTGGTAAGCATAGCGCCCGAGACACGCGAGCAAACGCTTGCCGACTATGTTACCACTACAACCACCGCTGCCATAACAGATTTTGAGTTTAAGCAACAGGTGCTTAAAGTTGAATTTTCTGACGGTAACGCCTACGAATATTTTGACGTTCCCAAGGCCGTTTATGTAAAACTGGTTAATGCCGATTCTCCGGGCAGGTTTGCACGCAGGCATATTTATAATGAGTTTTTGTACAGAAGCTTAAGCAGGCTAACTGCTACAGTATAGTTGTTTTTTGAGTAAGATATTGAGGTTAGGATTGGGCGCAAAACGCGCCCGATTGTTTATATGTTAGAAACTAATGGTGTGTAATATTTACAATAAGCCATTATTATTGCCGTTTAAAAAGCATATAAAACATACTAATCACAATCATGAAATTTTTAAGATCCCTTTATTTTTCTGCTTCACTGCTATCAGCAGTTGTTTTGTTTGATGCCTGTAAGGCTAAGAAAATAGCGGCGGCTGCTACGCCAGAGCCTGTTGCCGAAACGCCTGCGCCAAAACCAGCTCCTGCACCAACTCCGGCCCCTGCACCAGCCCCGACTGCACCTCCCGTTGTTACAAAACCCGACTATAATTTTGCTAACATACAGTTTGAGTTTAACTCGGGCATATTAAAAACGGCATCGTACCCTATCATGGATAAAGCTGCTGCCGAAATGAAAAAAGACGCTTCTGTAAAGTTTGTGCTAAACGGCAACTCATCTGCCGAAGGTACCGACGAGCACAATATGGCGCTTTCTGTTGAACGCGCTACTGCTGTAAAAGCATACCTGGTAAACTCGGGCGTTAGCGGCGACAACTTGGAGGTTAAAGGCTATGGCGACAAAAAACCGGTTGCCGATAACACCAATGAAGCCGGCCGTGTACGTAACCGCCGCGTAGAGATTAAAAAATTATAGCACACACGTTAATTTTGTGTTAACCTGTTGACATATAGCGCAATGTTAACAAATAAATGATATTTAGGTTAGGTTTTAATAGTTGGTTATATGCTATCTTTAGATATGTATTAAACGGACTACTAAAACCCAATCTTTATGACATGGAGAAAGTTCAGCGGAGACATTATTCAACTACCCATAATTGACGAAGTAGAAAAAGCTATTGAGCGCGAAACCCTGCTGGGTAACAAGCTTAAAGTCTGCATCGGTACCGACTCGCAGGTAAAAGGCACTATCACTGATTTTGCAACCGTCATTGTTTTTCTGCGCGAGGGTAGGGGCGGTTTCATGTACATCCATCAGGAAAAATCATTGCAAAAAATGAGCATCAAGGAGCGTATGCTCACCGAGGTGCAAAAGTCCATCGACATATCATACCGCCTGTGCGACTTGCTTGATCTGTATGATGTTGACCTGGAAGTGCATGCCGACATTAATACCAACCCTATGTTTAAATCAAACCAGGCCCTGCACGAGGCTATGGGCTACATTTTAGGTATGGGCTTTGTATTTAAAGCCAAGCCCGAAGCCTTTGCAAGCTCGTGCTGCGCCAATAAGATGGTACAGTAGTTAACCATCAAACCCTGTTTCGTCATTGCGAGCGTGGAAACAGTACACTGTAAGATCTGCGCTCTTCCAAGGAAATTGCTTCATCCCAAGTATGATGATCATAACGATAGTTGGATTACTGCGTACCTCTGCTTAACTTTAAGGGATGAAAAAAGGCTTACTTACCACATTATTCTTAGCAGCTAGATTATTTGCCATTGCCCAGGCTCCGGCTGACCCGGACTTGCTGGTCAAAGTAGGGGATAAGGCCCTTAACTTTAGTTTTTACATAGATAAAACCAAGCAAACCAGTCTAGATAAATACAAAGGCAAAATTGTGATGATCAACTTTTTTGCCACCTGGTGCGGTCCCTGCCGTACTGAATTACCGCGCGTGCAAGCCGAGATATGGGACAAGTATAAAGACAACCCCAAATTTGCGCTTTTAATTTTTGGCCGCGATGAGGATTGGGATAAAGTGGAGCCCTTTAAGTTGCAAAACAAATACACGTTTGCCATGCTGCCCGACAAGGGCAAAAAAATTTACAGCCTTTACGCCAAACAGATGATACCCCGCAATTTTATTTTGGATGAGCAGGGTAAGATTCTATACCAGTCCATGGGTTACAGCGAGCGCGAGTTTAACGATATGGCGGCGCTGATAGCTGCTAAGTTAAAATAGCACTTTTACTGGCTGAATTTTTGTACTTGTTTTGGTGTGAAAACATACCGCCTTGAATTTGAGCATAAACTGCCCATCCCCCTTGCCGAAACCTGGGATTTCTTTACATCACCTTTAAATCTGGCTAAAATAACACCACCGCAAATGGGCTTTGAGGTAACATCGCCTTACGATGCTAATAGCAAGGTTTACGAGGGTATGATCATCACCTACAAAATCACCCCGCTGTTTGGTATTAAAATGGATTGGATGACCGAGATAACCCACGTAAAAGAGCACCAGTATTTTATAGACGAGCAACGCTTTGGCCCCTATGCCCTTTGGCACCACGAGCATCATTTCGAAGAGATAAAAGGTGGAGTTAATATGAAGGATATCCTTTACTACGCCATACCCTACGGCGCAATTGGCAAGTTGGCTAATAGCATTTTAGTGGCTAATGAAGTAAACAAGATCTTCACACATCGCGAACAAGCAATCAATGAAATGTTTGGGGTTTATAAGGGATAAATACCTTCCCCATCGTT
Source organism: Mucilaginibacter antarcticus (assembly GCF_042686155.1). Classification (NCBI taxonomy): domain Bacteria; kingdom Pseudomonadati; phylum Bacteroidota; class Sphingobacteriia; order Sphingobacteriales; family Sphingobacteriaceae; genus Mucilaginibacter; species Mucilaginibacter antarcticus. The sequence continues at coordinate 41,456 of NZ_JBHUON010000017.1, forward strand.
CACGGTATTATTGTTAGTCGCCCACCCGCTCCTACATTACTGCTTATTGAATAATAACCAAGAGATGTGGGGTAATATTACTATTTACAATATGTCGCCAACGATTCTTTTGCTTCTCTTGACCCCATAGCGGCGGCGGCCGTAAAATCTGTGCAGGCGCCTGCTTTGTCGTTGTTCATCAATATTTTTACTGTTCCGCGTTTAAAGAAACTCAACGGGGCCTTAGGGTTAAGCGCAATAGCCTGATTGTAATTCTTTAAAGCGGCATTATAGTTTTTCAGGTTGATCTCGGCATCGCCCCAAAGGTTGTAAATGTCCTCGTTTTTAGGCTCAAGCATCAGGGCATAGTTAAAATCATCAACCATACGCTCGGCATCGGGGATGAAGCTTTTGGCGTAAGCACGGGCCGCAAAAGCTTTTACGTTATCCAGATTGATAAATAAAGTACTATTATAATCGTCTACAGCGCCTTCATAGTCCTTTAGGGCCATTTTTACGCTTGCCCGTACAAAATACGCCTCATCGTCATTTTCGCGCTTCTTAATGGCTGTATTAAGGTCTTTTAGCGCGCCTTCATAATCTTTCAACTTTATTTTACCGCTACCGCGATTTTGGTAGGCTTCTACCAACCCAGTATCAATTTTTAGCGCTGCATTGTAATCAACCATTGCATCAAGCACATTACCAAGGTTCTCTTTGGCGGCGCCGCGTTGCACTAAAAAATTAGCGTTTTGCGGCTCCTTCTTAACCAAGCCATCAAACATGGCTAAAGACTCTGCGTAAAATTTACCTTTAATCATAGACTGGCCAAGCCTTACATACATACTGGTATCTTTCGAGTTACTTTCGCCAACGCGCTTAAAGTCGTTTAAAGCACCGGGGCGGTCGCCATTTCTTAAACGGGCGTTACCACGCTTTAAAAAGTTATCGGGGTTGCCTGGGTTAAGCTCCACCGCCGTATTATAATCAGCCAAAGCAGCGCTAAAGTTTTTCTGCATCGCTTTGATATCCCCGCGAATGGCGTACGGGTAATCGTTACGCTGGTTTAGCGCTATAGCCTTATTCAGATCAGCAATAGCTGCCAAGGTATCGTTCATTTTTAGATGGATGTTACCGCGGGTAACGTAAGCAAAACTGTTGTTCTCATCTAATTCAATAGCATGATCTACATCGTCCATAGCATCTGCATACAGCTTCATGCTAAACTTAGCATCACCACGATTTTGAAAAACGTCAGAGTTGTCCCCGTCCAGCTCTATCGACTTATCAAAGTCTTCAATTGCGCCTACTTTGTCGTTCAGATTAACTTTAACCAAACCGCTGTACTGGTAAAGCGCCGCGTTTTTTGGGTCGCCTTTTATCAGCTCAGAAAAATAAGCAAGTGCGGCTTTATTATCTCCGTTATTAGCCAAAGCGTTTGCCAGGTATTTATATACGTTGGCCTTTTTAGGCTCAAGCGCAATGGTGGTTTTATAATCGGCGATGGCCAGTGGATATTCTTTTAAATTGGCATAAGCGTTACCACGATAAAACACAGCGTCAGTATTTTTACGGTTAAGGCCAATGGCGCGGGTATAGTCTGCAATGGCGGCCCTGTAATCGCCCATATTGCCCTTGGAGTTTGCGCGATAAAATATCAGGTCGGCATTTCCGGGGTCGAGCTTAGCAGCCAGATCGTAATCGGCAATAGCGCCTTTGTTATCGTTTATATTAGCTTTTGCCACACCCCGATACATAAACAGCGCCGGGTTTTTAGGGTTAAAGGCGATGGCTCTGGTAAAATCTTCAATAGCACCGGCGTAATCTTTCATGTTAGATTTAGCATTGGCGCGATATTGGAACAATTCGGCATTTTTGGGTTCAAAGGTTAGCGCCTTAGTGTAATCAGCAACCGCATCGGCATACGCACCGTTACCGTTATTTGCGTTACCGCGATAGTAGTAGGAAAACATGTTATTTGCCGATGGATCAATAGATATCGACTTGCTAAAATCGGCAATGGCCAACTTGTAATCGCTTAAGTTTGCATAGGCATTGGCGCGGTAGAAATAGATTTTTGCATTGCCCGGCGCAAGCGCTATAGCCTTGGTATATGCAGCTATGGCGCCTTTGTTATCCTTAACGCCGGCTTTGGTATTGCCCTGCTGTATAAATGTTTCTGCATCTTGTGCTAAACAAAAAACCGGCAGAAATAGAAAAAGGATAAATAGTTTGCGCATGGTATAAACTTAAATGTCTGTATTATTTAAAATGGCTTAATAATTATTGAAGCCGACCCACTGGTGCCGTTACCGGTATTGCGGCCATTTATAAACGTACCAGCCGTAACAAACATGGCCATCTTACGATTAAACGAATAGCCGTAACTTACCGAGACCTGGTTGAAAGCAAAGTTTTTGTTGGCCGCCACCCGGGTAGGATCATATCCGCTGCTTAGGCTACTGGTTGAGTAAAAACCACCTAACGATGCTGATAGCTGCTGTTTAAAGCGCCTGTCCAACGTTAACCCTCCGGTAACGGTGTACCTGTCTTGTAGCGGGCCGCTGTTGCCAAAATATTGGCGCACACCGTTTTCAAGTGTGAAGTAGTAGTTTTTACCAAACACCTTACCGCTGCCTGCAAACGCTGCCTTGATTTCTGCACCCTGCTGGCCGTAACCCAAGTTTACATTGCTACTGTACATTGGGGTGATAAATGTTCCTTGAACCGTGAAATAGTAGATATAATCAATATTGGCTACGTAATAACGCAGGCCCACTTCCAAATCTGTAAAGCCAGCGGTTTCGCTGGCATAACCTGTGTTATCTTTATAACTGTTGTTTACAAAGGGCAGCATAGCAACAGCGGTAAAACGCTTGCTGATACCATACTCTGAATAGAGAGAATAGCTGATAGACTGAAACCTGCCGCCATTTGCAAAAGGCGTTTGCCTGCGCAATGAGTCCCACCCCTTATTGGCAAAAAAGTAATTTACAGACGGCGACAGCAGCAAACTACCCGGACGCACCGGGAAACCACCTGCATAGCTTTTACTGCAAGCAGTAATCACAAAAACCATGGCTATTAAAAGGTATTTTAAACGTATTGCTGTAAGTTTCATATCCTATAGTTAAAATAATGCAAAAGCGTCGCGCATCCAGCGGCCCTCTAAATTTTTGTAAGCCTGGCTAATTTCGTGGCCAAGGTCTTTAAATATCATCATGCGTTTCTCGCCTTTCAAGTTGTTAAAGGCTCCAAACTCCGCAGTCGGCGGGGCAAAGGGATCAAGTAAACCTATACCCATAATGGTTGAGCAGGTAATGTTACCGGCAAAGTTTTTAGCATCATAATAATCAAGGTTAGCTAACACCTTGTTAAGCGTAAGGCCCGGTTGTGTGCCAATGTATTTGGTGATACTGCTCATGGGCCAGTCAACTGCGCCAGGCAAGCCTCGTATGTCGCAAAATATTGGATTTTGGGCAGAGCAAAGCTTAACGCGCTTGTCAAGGCTTGCGGTCGCGATAGAAAGGTATCCGCCCATGCTACCGCCCGATACCAGGATTTGATCATGCCTGAGTTCAGGCCTTGAAAATATAAAGTCGACAGCACGCAGGCAGTCGGCAATTACGCCGCGCATAACGTACTTATTTTTGTTTTCGATGTGATGAAATATAAACTCATCTCGGCGGGTATTTACCGGCCCGCGACTATTACCCTGGCCGCGCACATTAAGGGTCAGGATCGCCAGATCATTATCGACACCCATCAGCGGGTCAAGGTTTACCTGGTAGCCCGGTAAACCCAGTAGTACAGAATATTTACGGTTAGGGTTTTTGTTGATGGGTACAGTCATCCACCCTCGTATGGTCATATCCCCTAACGATTGCATTTCAAACAGGTAAACGTGGCGGTTGTCCCGGTCAAGCTTGGGCATCGCGGTTACTTTAAACTTTGGCTTAACTTTGGCCAGCTCGATTTTTACGTTATCCCAAAAAGCATCAAAGTCTGCCGGTTTAGCGTACTTTGATACTATTTTTTCGGGCTGAATGCCAAAAACACGGCGTGTTGTATCGTCATATTCGGTAACATTTACCATAAAGTTAACCTTGTAAAAGCCAACGCCCTGGCCGGGTACCTCAAAGTTATATTTACCGGCGCTATGCTTATCTATTTTTACGGCTACAGAGTCCTTGTGCAGCAACTTGCCGTAATCGTCCATCACAATGTATGATACTTTACCCTCCTGCACGGTATTAGTAGGGTTTTTTACCTCAAAGGTGTACCGGGCGTTTTTGGCAAACACGGCATCTTTATTAGCGGGGGTAAGTATGGTTTCAATCTCGCCTTCGGCCGCGCCATCGCCTTTGTCGTGATCCTGGGCCATAGCAGTACCAGCCATGAGGTGGATACAGGCTATAACTATATAAATCAGTTTTGTCGGATGTCTTAAATCTTTTAGCGTAAATCTCATTTTACTTTATCTTTAGCTAATAAAATAACCCAAACTGGTCATGCATCCATGCGGTTTCAAGCTGTATATATAAAGGGCTCACGTCATGACCATAATCTTTAAATACCATTATTTTCTTGTTTGTCGTCATGGCATTAAATACAGTATAATCGTTTGTTGGTGCAACAAAAGTATCTAACAAACCAATGCTCATTATAAATCTACATTTTATGTTTGGCGCGAAGTTTTTAACATCAAAATAATCAAAGTTATCTAACACTTTATCCAGTGTTAATCCCGGCTGTGTTTTAAGGTATAAATTGATGGATGTTATGGGGAAAGTCACCCTTTTAACCAGGCTGCGTATATCAGCAAATATCGGGCTTTGAGCAGAGCATAAATTTACCCTTTTATCCAGGCTTGCTGTGGCTATGGCTAAAAAGCCGCCCATACTACCCCCTTTTACAAAAATATTATCGTGTTTTAACTCCGGCCTGGTAAAAACAAAGTCTATAGCACGTAGACAATCCATAACAACCCCACGCATTACATATTTATTTTTATCGTCAATATGATGAACCACAAACTCGTCATGGCGGGTGCTAATAGCATCGCGACTGTTTCCCTGTCCACGTACATTCAAAGTCAAGAATGCCAGATCAGGGTCGCCAACAGTCATAATTGGCGAGAGTGGTACCTGGTAACCCGGCAAGCCAACCACAATTGCAAATTTTTTATTTGGATTTTTTGTAACCGGCTCTGTTAGCCATCCCCTTATAGTTACATTACCAAGGCTCTGCATTTGCACTAAATAAACGTTACAGATGGGTGTAGACAAACCCGGCATCAGCGTGCATTGAAATGCGGGCTCTACATCGGCCAGCTCTGCCTTTGCTTTTCGCCAAAACTCATCAAAATCAGCAGGTTTTTTGTGGTTAGACACCAGTTTCTCAGGCTGAATGCCAAACACTTTGTGCAGCGTATCGTCATACTCAGAAACGTTGATCATAAAGTTGACCCTGTAAAAGCCGGGGCCATGTCCTTTAATGTCAAAATTAAACTTGGCTACGCTTTTAGCAGCGATGTTAACCTGAACCGAGTCACCCGGATATTTTTCGCCGTCCTGGCCAATTATGGCGTATGATATTTTGCCTTGCTGGGGTGTGGCAGTGCCGTTTTTAACCTCAAAAACATACTTGGCCGTGTTTTCAAAAATAGCGTCTTTTGTTAGCGCATTGGCAGATACTACTATCTCGTCCTCATTGCTTGCGACTTCGCCCTCCGCATGTTCTTGCGCCCACACGCATTGCGTAGCCAACAACAACGCCAAAGTATACATCCATCTTAACAATCCTTTCTGTATGCTCATTATTTTATTTGCGCCGAGCTATTCTCGGGGTTGCGGGGTTTGTTCTTGATCAAAAAATTTGACTTGCGTATGTAATGATTAAGCGGCTCTTCTATCGTTTTAAACAGCAATACCGATATCGCGTTTAGCAAAATAAAAGCATACAATAAATTAAGTTTATCATTCTCAAACACCGACGGCCAATCTTTACCCCACTTATCATACAACTCAAAGCTGTACTCGTTTAGCCAATCCCAGCTTTGGTGCATCAGGGTGTACATCCAACCCAAATGGATAAGATAAAAAATATAGGAGCTTTTGCCCAGCAGCTCAACAAACGGCAGGGCAAGCACTTTTTTCATCACCGTATTTTCGGTTAGTATCCCGTAAAAAAACAAGGCCACTGCTACACATAAAAAGTAATTGTTAATAATAATACCCGCAGGGCTTTGCACACCAGCCGCCCAGCCTTTAGGCACGGGCTGATAAGCCATAGCCAACACACACAGCATAATTAGCAAAAAGCCCAGATAAGTATAAACTACTTTATTAGTGCGCTCAAAACCTTTGTTTAGTATGATACGGGCAAGCTGCACGCCTACAAAAAACTCAAAGCAGCGGCCAAAAAAGGTAAACAGCATTACAAACGGTAAATTACCGAAAAAGCCATACCAGTTTACCCGGCTAAATATGAGCACCATGCCAATAGCAAAGGCCGTTAATATGGCCGGCTGTATGTAAAACTTATTGTATTTTTTGGCGATAAGGAATATCAGCGGAGCAGAGAAATAAAAGCACTCTTCTACTGTTAAGCTCCAACCCTGCGCTATACCAGTGTCCCAAAACTGGTAAAAGAACCCGCGAATGAATGTAATATTCATTGCAAGCAAGGCTATGGGGTTTTCAAAACCCTTGGTTATACTTTGATCTTTGGTAATAAAGTAATAGGCAAAGGCGCAGAGGGTAAGTATAGCGTACATGGGGTAAATACGCGCTACCCGGTTTTTAAGATACTGCTTAAACCAATCGGTTGTTAAATGAAAATTACCATAGTACCGATAAGTGATTAAAAAACCTGATAGTACAAAGAAAATAGATACCCCAATATGGAACTCGCCAAGAAAACGTTGCACAATATGAGGAAAAGTATCATCAAACACATAGTAATAGTGCGAGATAAAAACCAGGTACGCCGCCAGTGCACGCACGCCCGTTAAGGCCGGAATGTAGTTTTGTACAGGTTTATTAGCCAAAGGTTGGTTGTTTTAGATTTTCCCTAAAATACTTGTTTTCAGCCTTTATTGCAAAATCGCTGCCAACAGCCGCCTATTGGTTTAATGCACTACCCTGCACTACGCCATTGCTCAGTATTTTTTGATCTATGTAATATTGGATTTCTGATTTTTTTAAGCCCCAGTTGGGTGCTATCAGCAGGTCGCGGTCGCTAAGGCCAAACAGGCGTTGTATTACCACATCCGGGCGAACAAGTGGCAATAGTTCGCACAAAAACTCTGCGTACTCATCCAAACTAAAAAGCTTAAACGGATCACGTTTATATTTAACGCCCATAACAGAGCCCTCAACGATGTGCAGGTGATGAAACTTTACAAATTTTATCTGCGGATAGCGGTTAATCTCGTCGGCATATTTTAGCATCATTTCTTTGCTTTCGCCGGGCAGGCCAAAGATTGTGTGTACGCAAATATCCAGTTTGCTATCCTTAACCAACTCAAGGGCCACCAACAAATCGTCGTGCGTACAACCACGATTTATCTGGCCAAGTGTTTCATTGTAAATGCTCTCCATGCCCATCTCCAGATCTACATCAAAACGGTCGGTATAGCTTTCTAACAATGCTATCTTTTCGGCATCAATACAGTCAGGGCGTGTACCAACAGATAAGCCTACAATATCCTCGGGGCAATAGCTCAGCGCTTCGTCATACAAAGCTTTTAGGTAATGTACCGGTGCGTAGGTGTTAGTATTAGGCTGAAAGTAAATAATAAACTTATCAGCCTTATTCCCCTGGCGGGCACGCTCCATACCCTCCATAACCTGCTGTTTAATGGTTGAGGCGTTGCGGCTTACCGACGGCGTAAACGAGTCGACATTACAATAGGTGCAACCGCCAAAACCCTTACTGCCGTCGCGGTTAGGGCAAGTAAAATTGCCATCAACAATAACCTTAAATACACGGTGACCCGGGTACTTTTGTTTAAGCCAAGGCCCGTAGTTATTATACCCCTTCTCCCAAATACTTGCTGACGTGTCTGTTAACTGCATTGCTATTTTACTGTGATATCACTAATTTGTTGTATGATTTCACAGATTGCAAAGATACGGTTTGATCTGTAAATATGCAGCTGTGCAAATATGCAAACGAGCAGACAGTATATTAATCATTTTTGGCACGATGATCGTTGCGTTTGGATATGAAAAACATGAAATCAATTTTGGGCGGCCTCGCCGGTGCAGCGGCGCTGAATATCCTACATGAAAGCATCCGTCGGTTTGATCATTTTGCACCACGTGTTGATCTGATTGGCGAAGAAGCCCTGACTAAACTAACGAAAGCTGCAGGAGCTACCCCGCTTACGGGTAATGCCCGTTATGGCGCTACCCTTGCCGGCGATTTGGTGAGTAACGCTTTATATTTTGCGCTTATTGGCATTGGCCTTAAAAAGCATCTTATCGCCCGCGGAGCGGCTTATGGTCTGGCTGCAGGTGTTGGCGCACTGGCATTAACAAAACCAATGGGGTTAAGCGACGCACCCGTAAACCGTACGGCACGTACACAGGTTATGACCGTTGCTTATTACGCAATAGGAGGATTAGTAGCTGCTTTAGCTATGCGGGCATTAAAAAAGTGATCATTAGCTTTGGTCTAAAACCTTTTCTGCATCCTCTGCAATTTCAGGTTTCATTATGTTGCGTTTAGGGAAGTTAAATAGCAGCGATGTTACCACAGGAATGATAAAAATTGCCACGGTGAAAATTGATACAAACAGATCCGTTTTTTCGCCTTCAATAGCTTCTGCTATCGGGGTGCCCGGGTAAAAATGGGTGTATAATGACGAGGATAGTTTTATGCCTAATACCGCAATTACAATAAATGCAATTGCTTCAAGGAAAGTGAATTTTTCCATCAGCTTAACAAAAGCCTGCGCTACAAAGCGCATGGCCAATATGCCAATAAACACACCAACGTAAATCAAAAACATGTGGTCGGTAAAGGCAACCGCCGCAAATACGTTGTCTATAGAAAATGCAAGGTCCATTACTTCAACCAAAGCTACTGTTGCCCAAAAGTTACCTATTAAGCCAACGGTTGATTTATAGATCCAGCTTTCTTCTTTTTTAACTGAATCTTCTTCGGCGCTGTTGCCTGCCAGTTTGTCCTTAAAATAATTGAATGCTAAATATAGCAGGTACAAGCCCCCTAAAGGCTTTAACCACCAAATTTTAACCAGCCAACCTGCTAAAAACAGGCAAATACCTCTAAAAACATAAGCGCCAATAATACCATAGCGCAATGCCTTTTGGCGCTGCGCTTTAGGCAAATCAAGCACCATAGTGGCCAGCACCGCTGCATTATCAACAGAAAGTAAGCTTTCAATAACTATCAGGTTTAAAACTATAAGCAGGCCGGCCTGTATATCGTCGCCTAGTAGAGTGTGTAAAAAATCCATCTTGAATGATCTGTTTTTAGTTAGACGGTGTTAATGTTTTGCTGTTACAATAATGCTAAATCATATCGGTATTTAGCATGGCTTTTAAAATATTTGCCTGCGCGTCAAACCCAGCAATGTTTTGAAGGAAATTGATGTCTGATATTTTCTTATAGTTTTCTGCCAAAAGGTTTTTTACCTCAGCAGGTATATTGATACGAATGATTGAAGCGCTGCTTTGCAACTGATCGTTTTTGTCCAGCAGTTCCTGTACGATACGATCATTGCGGGTAACCTCCGTGCCGGTGTTTATGTTACTCAGCAAGTCATAATCGCATAGCAAAAAAATATTACGCGATGGGTAAAATATATACCAAACCGGCTGGTCAATAAACTTATAAATCTCTATGGCAAGGTTGCCGGTTTTTAGGCCGCAATAAAACGCTGTCCGAAAATCAAATTTGCATAGCTTACCCATCAGCTTGCGCTCAATTATAGCAGAGGCATCGGTATATACCTCTTTGGGCTCATAAGCCGTAAGCATACCCAGCATTTCGGCTGTAATGTCAAAAAAATAATCCTGGGCATAACGGGCGCTAAAAGCGTTGATATTTTTAACCAGCGGATACTCATGCGACTCTTCGGACAATACCTGGTATAGCTTACGTAATGAGGTATTTATGCGTAAAGCCTGCCGTTGCTTGTCGTTATCATAATCGTGCTCTGCAAAATCGCTGTCTTGTACGCTTTTTATCAGGTCTTTATTAAGCCTTATCTCTTCAAAAAGCAAACTGCTGTTACGCTCGTTTATCTTTTTTATTTTTTTTAGCAAATCAATAACTGCGGCGGTAAACTGCACATGAAAAAGCTCCAGCTTGTTAATATCAAGCTCGGGGTTTGTTTCATATAACCTATGGATAACCTGCGTGCGCAAGTATATTTTATAAACTATTTCATCCTCAAAAAAGGCGGATAAAATGTGTAGTTTATTTAAATACTGGGTCGACTCGCGTAGTATCGGGTTATCGTCCATTCGGGCACTATCTGCTCACATTGGTCACGTTCTTTTTCAGCTCAGTTTCCAGTGTTTGCAATTCGGTGTTTAGTTGTTTGCGGTTTTGTGCGCCTTGCTCATGTATCTGTTTAACCTCATTTAAGGTTTCAATGAGTGATTGCGTAGTTCGTTTCAGCGTATCTATAGACACAACGGTTTTTTCGTTTTCGCGTGCTACTTCAATACTATTCTGTTTAAGCAAATCGGCATTTTTTTGCAATATAGTGTTTGTCGTATCCGATATTTTACGCTGCATATCCACATTGGCCTTTTGCCTTTGCAGCGCAACAGCTATGGTCAATTGGTTTTTCCATACCGGGATAGTAGTTGAAACAATTGACTGCGCTTTCTCGGCAATTGACGTGTTGTTATTTTGCACTATGCGAATTTGCGCTAAAGATTGCAGCATAATAAACCTAACAATCTTCATATCTGCCAGGCGCTTATCCAAACGCCCGTTAAACTCTCGCAAGTCTGCTATTTCATAGTCGTTATAGGCAGATGGGTTGGCTTCCATTTCGGCCAGTTTCTGCATCAGCTCATCATATTTTAACTGGCCGGATATGATCAGCTCCTCCATTTGGTGGATATAGGTAACGTTGCTGTCAAACATGGTTTGCAACGAGCTGTTATCTTTTATTGCATTGAGCCTGCCTGCCTTAACCTTGTTGGTTATTTTGTCGACGTTGTTAATCACCAGGTCGTACTTCTGGAACATCTTTTTAACGTCGGTAATTAATTTACCTAACAAAGGAATTTTTGACAGGAAGGTTTTAAAAGAGCTTTGCTCCAGCTCATCAACATCAATATAGTTAAGTTCAACCAGTAACTCATTAATCAGACCACCAACCTCGCCAGAATTATAGGTACGCACCGAGCTTAAAAACTGGTTGCTATACTTCTCCATAGAGTTTTGCACCTCTACGCCGAAGTTCAATATAGAGTTAGAATCGGCCGGGTTAAGCGACTTATTCAGATCGTTGTATTTGGTCAGGTCAGCAGGTGCCGCCCGCGTAAGGTCAACGTTGCCATCTTTATCAATCAGTTTAACAGCTGGTGATATTACTTCGGCCGGTTTGTCCGGGGTTAGGTTAGGTTCCATGATAATGTCGTAGCCTGTTATAAATATTGTTGCTTAACTGTTTCTAAAGTTTCCTGTAATTTCTTGTCGCGGGTAGGTTCGCCAACAGCGTTAAACTTCCATTCGCCGTTGCGTTTGTAAAATACGCCTAATACCATTGATACGTGGCCGGCAAAGTTACCGCCTGTAATGTTATATTTAGCAAACACCTCATTAACCCGGGTTGGCGTACCCTCGTAAACGCGCAATGAAGCAAACGGAATGCTGCCAAAATCTTGCCCTCTGAAGCTGTTAAGCACAAAGGCTACGTGGGTAGTAATTGGCGAAAGATCGCCCAGGTTAACAGTTATTACTTCGTTATCCAAACCGTCGTCACCGCCCATGTCGCCGGTAAGGTCGTCGCCGCTGTGTTTAACAGATCCGTTCTTTGATTTAAGGTTACCAAAGTAGACTACTTCTTCAAGCTCTTTTGCGTCGTTAAATAAGGCGCAGCTGGCATCAAGATCCACTGCCTCTGTTTTAGAGCCAAAAAAACCTTTTTTTACAATTGCGCCCCAGTTAATACCTACACATATATTTTGCAGCTTTTTGCCGTCTGATTTTTCAAGGCTTATACGCTGGCCCTTTTCAAGATTGATTGCCATGTTTTTATGGTGTTAGTTATATTTGTTTAAATAATCCTGCAAGCCACCTTTCATACCGGCGCCAACAGCCTCAAATTTCCACTCGTTGTTGCGCTTGTATATGCGGCCAAATTCAACAGCGGTTTCTATAGAGAAATCTTCTTCTAACTCGTATTTCAAAATATCGGTATTGGTTGCCGAGTCAAATACGCGGATGAAAGAGTTGCGTACCTGCCCAAAATTCTGGCGGCGGCTCTCGGCCTCATGTATGGTTACCACAACACATATTTCTGTAGCCTGCGGCGATATATTTGACAGGTCTATTTTTATTTGCTCATCATCGCCATCACCATCGCCGGTAAGGTTATCGCCGGTATGTTCAACCGCGCCGTCCGGCGATTTGGCATTGTTGTAAAAAACGAAGTACTCATCGGCCAAAATCTTTTTGTTATCGCCCATAATAAAAACAGACGCGTCTAGGTCAAAAGCCGCACCGGTTGAGGAGCTGTTGGTATCCCAACCCAGGCCTATAGTGAATTTAGGAGCGTTAATAGCTTCGCGCTGTCCTTTTTGTAGGTTAATTGCCATATTATATTAAGCTAAATTTTTGTTGTAAGATACTAATTGGTTTTTAAGGTGATTAAGGTTAAGCTGGTAACTCTCCATAGTATGGTAGCCATTGCCTAAAGCCATATCATATAATGTATTTATAAACGCGTCGGGTTTGTTCTGTAAAAAAATGCAAAAGCTTTCATGGTCATAGTTCAGTATATATTTTACTATGCGGGTATTAATGCAAAACCTACCACTTTCAATAATTTCATTTAAGTCAAAAATACTTTTAACGCTGTAATAATTCAAATGATTTTCAATGTTTGGGGGGATGTTATGGTTTACCAACTCGCCAAAATAAAGCATGTAGGTAGTATTATCCAAATTATGCGCTTCAATCATCTTACTAATCATCCGCTCATGCCCGCCGGTTATCTTTATATCATCTAAAAATAAGAGTGTTTTGCCCTTTAAAAACATGCTGTCAATATGGAACGAGTCGTTTCCAATTAACTTAAGTCGTTGCTCGGCATCCAACTCGCCATAATCCTCTTTATAAGTAATGGTGCGGTGCACCTTAGTTTCTTGCACAACCGGCCACCCGTGCTGCGCTAGCCAGCGGTTAAGCTTTGCCACAAAATGGTTTTTCATGGTAAAGGTAGCCGTTGGGATGAACGAGTAAGGGCTTGATATAACCACCAGTTGCTGCTGTGCGGTGATATAGCTTAATACGTTTTTAATAAAGCCATCGGCAAGGTCGGCGCCAAAATGGCGGGCAACCTCGTCATCGCCAAACTTAAAGCGGCTGTAATCGGCCGGGCTAAAGCCAAAGTCGGCGGGGTTAGATATTTTATGTAGCGAGTAAGTGGTATGCATTGTTTATAAAACCAGGTAAGTAACGGTTGTTTGAGTTAATCAGCAGGCTTTGTATTCCTACGGCTTGCGCCCCTGCAATATCTGCAATAGGGTTGTCGCCAATATGGATAACCCGCTTAAGGTCAATTTCGGTATGGTGTGCTTTCAACTCTTCAAGCATCAGGTTAAAAAATCCGGAATTTGGTTTTGACATGCCGGTTTCGTCAGAGTATAATTGAAAATCAACGTGCTCGCTGATGCCTATTTGATGTAAAACCTTACGCAATGTTACACCGCGGATAAACCCGGTATTACTTAATATGCCAATAGTCCCCCCGGTTTGTTGTTTAATATGCGCTAGTGCGCCTATGGTTTCATCGCAATAGGCAACAGGTAGGTACTTAAAAACCAAGGCTTCCATATCCGCGTACAGCTCGGCTATATCAATACCCCAAACCCGGCTGTCCCCGTCGTTTATTATGCTTAAAACCATCAGGTACATCTCGTCGGCATCAATGTTTTTGCCGGTTTTTTCGTTGATGAGGTTACACATCAAATCCACCTGCCGAAACACGGCGACAACCTCATCAAGGGGTTTGTTCCTGAAATTAAAATGCTGATAAAAGCACTTTGCGCGCTCTTGCTTAAAAGCAGGGTTTGAGCGGATCAGCGTCAACCAGAGATCAAAAGAAAAATGCTGGTAGCCTGCGTTTAAAAGCATATTTTATTAGTTGAATATTAGGTAATGTAGGCAATTTTTTAAAGCGGGCCAACAATTATTGTAAACGACGGATACTGTATTCGGAATAACTTTGAGGTTAAAAAATGATTAACAAACTTATTTTATCCCGTAAGGTAAGGGGCTAACAGATGTCCAGCCACCGTCAACAATAAGGCTTTGCCCGGTAATGTGCCTTGCTCCGTCGGACACCAGGAATAATGCCGTATTTGCTATATCGCTTACATAAGCCGGGCGACCCATAGGGGTAATTTCAGACCATACGCGTTCGTAATCTTCTTCAAGCATAGTGCGTTCTGTTAGCGTAGCGCCTGGCGCAATCGTGTTTACCGTAATTTTGAAGGGCGACAATTCAAGAACCAAATTTTTGGCCAACATCTCTAAAGCCGCCTTGGTCATGGCGTAACAAGCCAAACTTTTAAGTGCCTGATGCCCCACTACCGACGAGGTAAATAGTATACTGCCACCCTGTGGCTGCAACTTCATTTTATTTGATGCCACTTGCGCCATAAAGAATGATCCGCCCAGGTTTACTTGTAAAACCTTATTAAACGCCTCGGGCGAGTAAGTAGCAAAATCGCCGAATAAAGTAATGCCTGCGTTAGCTATCACAATATCCAAACTGCCATATTGATTCACCGCAGCATCTACAATCTGGTTAATAAAACTAATATCGCTTGAGTCGCCGGGTAATGCTACGCAGCTTTTACCGCCATCGCTGTTTATCGTGGCTGCAGCATTATTGGCCAGTTCGGCATCAACATCGTTCAACAAAACGGTAGCTCCGCCCGCTACCAGTTGGCGGCAAATTTCAAAACCAATACCCTGGCCCGCGCCGGTAACTATGGCAACTTTGTTGTTAAAATTCATACGTAGGGTTATGTGGGTTACAAAAAAGGTCCGGATTTATACAAATCCGGACCCCAAAGTAATAAAATATCTTTTCAGTTTTATGCTGTCGCGATATTATCCTGCTTCTTCTTTTTCAATATGAGGGCAGCAATTACCGATACAAGGATACCTACAGGTAGGATCTCGATATATGTCATGCCGATAAAATAGAGGGGATTTTTATAATCCTGTGTAAATTGTGCCATCTCGGCGGTCTTTGCAGTTATTGCTGCCTGGCTGGCTCCAGCTGCCTGTAGTTTAGCCACTTCATGCTGGCTAAATACCACATCAAAATCGGGCACAAAAAAGTGGTAATCAATTGCCCACATCACCACATATACCGACGATGCTATAAAGGCTATCATTAAACCCATTTTAAACGCGGCACCAAAGCTGATGCTACCCCCTAAATAGTTATCACGATAGTTTTTTATGCCGACAAATATCAGCGAAAAGCCTACCAACATGGCTGTGTAGCCATAGATCATGCCGTTTTCCAGACTGGCATTTTTGTAGCACATCGAGATAAAGAACACGGCCCAGCCCCCGGCAATCAACCCGGCTATTAGCCCACATACAAGTACAATTTTTTTCATGTTATTTGGTTTTGTTTCAATGGCCAAAATTGGGGTAACGCAAACAATTCACAGTCATACTTTTGGGTGATTTTGCTACAAACCTCGCATTTCACACCAGGTAACTCAGATATTTAGGGTATCAGGTTTAAACGTTTGGCTTTTTCAATAGCCAAAGTGCGCCGCCCGGCATCTAATTTCATAAACAAGTTTGACGTATGTGTTTTAACTGTATTTAATGATACAAACAACCGTTCAGCTATTTGCTGACTGCTCAAACCATCGGCCATTAGCTGCAAAACATCCAGTTCGCGTTTGCTGATGCGTAGTTCTTCAAGCACCGCTTCGTTAAGCGTAAACCCCGGGCCGGTAGCTACAAATACCTGCTTCTCCACCACCACGGTGGTAACTTTAGGCTTAATAAGTTTTGTGGCTAACCAAATACCCAACCCGGTAAACACCAACGCTATGGTACCGGCGTAGATCTCAAAAGCATGGCTGATGAGCACAAAACGTAGCTCGAGCCATTGCAGTAAAAACCATAGCACACCCATGGCTAAGCCATATAGTATGGTTTGCTTATGTCTCCGTATAGCGGCTTGTATCCTCATTGCTATGCCTAAGTTAATATAATTTATACCTATTGTTAAAGGATTGATAGCCCGATGTGCTATGTGGGATATTTTGTAGCTTGGCCACATCAATTGTATTTTATGAAACGGTTATACACCCTATTACTAGCTAAATTTGTACTTGTATCTGTAGTATTTGCGCAAACTGCCGTTGTATCGCAACCCAAAGGTTCGCTAAAACTAAGCAAGACCGGCACTGGCAAGCCCCGCAATATTATCTATATTTTGGCTGACGATCACCGTTACGACGCTTTAGGGTTTCTGCACACGCAGGATTTTATAGAGACACCCAACCTTGACCGCATGGCGCGCGAGGGTGCTTACCTGCCAAACGCTTTTGTAAATAACTCGCTTTGTTCCCCATCAAGGGCTACGATATTAACCGGATTGTACTCTCATAAACATACCGTTATTGATAATAACCATTCGGTGCCGCCCAATCTGGTATTTTTTCCGCAATACCTGCAAAAAGTTGGATACCAAACTGCTATGGTAGGCAAGTGGCATGCCGGTAATGACGGTGATGACCCTAAGCGTGGTTTCGATTATTGGGTATCCTTTAAAGGACAGGGCTCGTACCTGCTCGAAAGAAACGGCCTAAATGTTAATGGCCAGCATGTTAAGCAAAAAGGCTACATCACGGACGAGCTGACTGATTACGCTATTGACTTTTTGGACCATCGCAAAAAAGACAAGCCTTTTATGCTGTACCTGGCGCACAAAGGCGTCCACGCGGATTTTATCCCCGCCAAACGCGATAGCGGAAGGGCGGCTAAATACAAGTTTAATCCGCCATTTACTATGGACCCGAAGAACGTTACGGGTGCGCCAATGTGGGTGCAAAACCAGCGTAACTCATGGCATGGTATCGATTTTCCGTACCATAGCGATTTAGACATTGGCGTGTATTATAAGAAGTATGCAGAGACCTTGCACAGCGTAGATGAGTCAGTTGGGAAAGTAATGGATTATTTGAAGAAGGAAGGGCTGTTGGAGTCGACACTCATTGTTTACATGGGCGACAACGGTTTTCAGTTTGGCGAGCACGGGCTGATAGACAAACGCAATGCCTATGAAGCATCTATGCGGGTGCCGTTACTTGCTTATTGCCCCGAGATGATTAAACCGGGCACTGTAGTAAAGCAAGTAGTAGCTAACATTGATATTGCCCCAACCCTGCTTGAAGCCGCCGGACTAAAGGCCCCGGCTTATATGGATGGGATGAGTTATCTGTCTTTATTAGAAGGCAACACCCCGCCAACCTGGCGTACCGGCTTATTGTACGAGTATTTTTGGGAGCGGTCTTTCCCTCACACACCAACCATGCATGCCCTGCGCAATGATCAGTACAAATACATTCATTATTATGGCATTTGGGATACTGACGAATTGTATGACTTAAAGGCCGACCCATTGGAAGCCAAAAACTTAATTCGCGATATCAACTATAAAACACTGATACAAACCATGAATACCGAGCTATTCAAGGTGCTTAATGCATCAAACGGGATGTCGCTGCCATTGCAAACGGACGTTGGCGGGCAGTCAAACCTGCGCAACCAAAATGGGGCGAGCGAGGCTAAATTCCCTGATTATTTATTAAAGGATAAAAAGGCAGATAAGCGCAAGTAACAGACCCTTACATATAGACAGACAAGTCAAATTATACGGACTAAAGCCTCATGCCGGGCCGAACAGCTTGGTTTGTCCCAGCCCGGGGGTTACATCCTCAAAAGGATATTTGCCCTTTATGTGCCTGTTAAACCAAATGCCCTTAACGATGGTTGACCGCATTTGGCTAAATACCTTTGCAGGTACGTTAAGATAGTTATATACTTTGCCCGAATGGTACCTGATGGTCAGCGTTTCAGTGGGCGCATTATAATCGTAATGGGCAATAACGGCGGACGGCATAGCATTAGTCTTTTGATTTTGACTGCTTCTCTTTTTCAAAATGCAGCCGTGCCTGTTTCAAACCCGTGGCAATGGCCTCCCCTTCGTTGCCGGTTGTCTTTAAAACTTCGTTAGCAATCTCGGTAGCCTTTTCGCGTATTTTTTTAGGTTAGTTTTTGTATGATGGCGGGTAATCTCCGTTATACCAGGGCATATTTCCTCCTTTTTACCATAATTGTAGCAAACTGCCTGCCAATCTTTGCCAACGATACTAAATATAGGCTATTTTATTTACTAATATTTTTAGTATATATTTGGGTTAGATTTAAAAGAGGGTGATGGAGCAATTGGCATTATTTGCTATGGCGGGGCAAAGTAAAGGGCTGCCTACAGATTATCTGGAGTATTTTCCGGGCCTGTTTACAACGCAGGAGGGCGACTATTTTTTAAATAAATTTATAGCTGAAACGCCCTGGAAACAGTCCGTCCAAAAAATGTATGATAAGGAGGTGCTTACGCCACGGCTAACAGCCTGGTTTGGTGATCTGGGCACAGATTATTCAAATCCAGGTTTGGTAAGTAACCCTTTGCCCTGGACACCCGAACTACTTGCCATAAAAGAAAAGCTTGAGCCTTTAAGCGGCGTAAAATTTAATAGTGTGTTGCTAAATTATTATCGCGATGGAAATGATTCTGTAGCCTGGCATAGCGATAAAGAAAGCATTTTAGGCAAACACCCCGTCATAGCATCCGTAAGCTTTGGGCAGGTACGTAGCTTTGATATCCGCAATAAGGCGGACCATAGCCAAAAATTTTCGGTACGTTTAGAACACGGTTCATTTTTATTAATGAAAAGCGGTCTGCAGGAGCAATGGGAGCACAGGATAGCAAAATCATCAACGCCAATGACCGCCAGGGTAAACCTAACCTTCAGGGTGGTTATTTAACAAACACTCATTAGTTGTAAGTTAACTTAGCGTCCACTCAGGTCGCTCAAAATGGCAAGTGTAACCGTATGGGTTTTTCTGCAAATAAGCCTGGTGTTCTTCTTCGGCACTCCAAAAATCGCCGGCAGGTACTACTTCTGTAACAACCGGGCCCGGCCATTTGCCTGATGCATCCATTTCTGCGATCAAATTTTGGGCAGTTTCGCGTTGCGTATCGTCCACATAAAATATAGCCGACCGATATGAGGCCCCCATATCATTGCCCTGCCTGTTACGGGTAGTAGGGTTATGTATCATGAAGAAATATTCAAGAAGTGTGCGATACGATATCACAGCAGGATCAAATACAACTTCAATTCCTTCGGCATGTGTGCCGTGGTTACGGTAAGTAGCATTTTTTACATCGCCGCCAGTATAGCCAACCACAGTTGAAACCACACCTGGTTGCTGCCTTATCAATTCTTCAACTCCCCAAAAGCAGCCGCCTGCTAAAATGGCTTTTTCAGTACTCATAGATATGTTTTATTTAATAAACCCCGCGGGCTTAAATTGTTTGCAGATCAAAAATATCAATATTATGAAACACAACGCGCTTAAAGCCGGTAATATGATAATGCGTACAGAAACTGCCCTGAAAAATACAGCCCGCGTTGTTTTAGGTGCCTACCTTGTGTCGGAGGCATTAGTCATTTAACATTTGCCCGTAAAGAACCACCATGACCGGAAGATCTGGCTATAATCGTTATTGTGCTATTGGTAAGCTAAAATGAAAAATGCTGCCTCTGCCGGGCTCGCTCTCGGCCCAAATTTGACCGCCATGGCGCTTAACAATTTCGGCGCATAAGTATAGGCCAATACCAAAACCTGATATTTGTTTAGTTTCAACCTCTTTTACCCGATAATAACGATCAAACAGCAAAGGCAGTTCGTCGGCGTGTATACCCGGGCCGGCATCTTTAACGCTCACCTGCAATAAATCGTCTTTAAGCTGGCAGGCGATATTAATAGGCGTGCCGGCCGGCGAATATTTCACGGCGTTGCTGATTAAGTTGTTAAACACCTGTTCTATCTTTTCTTTGTCGGCATTCAGAAATACTTCGGGGCAAACATCAAATACGATGGGGTGAGTGGCGAAAGATGATTCGGCCTCTTCCTGCACATCGGCCACCAGATCTGCCAGATCAAAACGCTGAGGATCGATCTGCAATTTCCCCGACTCTAACCGCGAAACGTTGAGGAACCCGTTGATCATACGGGTCATTTTAGTATGTTGCTTATTAGCCCGATCAAGCATAGCGGCAGTGGTGTTGTCGCCCCCTTCGGCAGCCCTTTTTTGTGCCACCTGCACATAACTGGTTGCCGATGTAAGTGGTGTTTTTAGCTCATGGCTCACCATGCTGATAAAGTCACCCTTACGGCGTTCGTTCTCTTTTATATCGCTAATATCACGCGTTGTGCCTGCTACCGATACAACCTGGCCCTGTGCATTAATAACCGGGGTTAAAATATAATCGTATACCCTGCGGCCCAAAGTAGCATGCGGGAAACTTACCTCCCCGCGAACCACCTCTTTAGTGGCCACTATATGATCAATTTCGCGCTCATGCATTTCTGCATGCCATGGTTCATAGCCGTTGGCAAGCAGATTTTTACCTATCGCTTCGTCCCAGGTTTTACCCCACATGTTTAGCAAGGCGGTATTAGCATAGTGAAATGTATAGTCCAGGTTAAACACATAGATCAAATCGGGCGTATTTGATGTGATAGTTTCATAAAGCCGCTCGTGCTGCTGCGCTTCATCGCGGGCTTCTTGCAAAGCCTGCTCCATACGCTTGCGTGGTGTAATGTCGGTAGCAGCGCCAAACCATTCCATAAGTTCGCCTTGTTGATTTAAAATTGGAACGGCTTTAGACGATATCCAGCCCAATGACCCGTTTGTCAGCATTATCCTATGCTCTAACGCATAAGTTTTCTTGTCCCGGATAGCTTCGTTAATGGCGTCTTTTACCATTTGCTGATCTAAGGGATGAATATCCTGAGGCATCCAGTTTCTTGATGGCCTTTTAGTATCTGATAAGTAGTCGCCGGAACCCAGTTCGCGTATGTCGCTCCAATCCGCACCCATGCGGTATACCACATCTGATGTCGCGGCTACTAATGCGCGGTAACGCGCTTCGCTATCGCTAATTCCTTGAGTTTCGGCAGCTACAGGTCCTTTCATAACTAAAAGGACAATAACGTAAATTAAATTAAGAATGTTTAATAGAACAACCAATTTGTTTAAGTTTTTGAGCAAGATTTTATAATTGAACGCAGCGCTGTTTAATTAATACAAGCTTCATTTGGTACTTATTAAAAAAGTACTACATTTGCGCCATTATTTATAATTAGTCTTAATAAGAACAATATGAATCGAATCTACCTTATCCCATTTAAACTGTTTACGATAGTGCTTACGCTTACTTTTAGTAATGCTCTTGCACAAACAACCCGTGGCACCCTTACCGGCAAAGTACTAGCCGCCAATAACGACCCTGCCGCTTACGTATCCATTGGTTTGCAAGGCACCAGCTTTGGCACCACTACCAACAAAGACGGCGAATACGCATTTAAGGCCCCAGCAGGTTCTTACACCATTGTTATATCTTATATAGGCGTGCAGCCGGTGGCTCAGTCTGTTACAGTTACCGGTGGTCAAACTACCAACGTACCCCAAATAACAGTTAATGCAAGTAACGCCCAGCTAACAGAAGTTAATATTATAGCAAATCGTTCAAACCGTTTTGCCAGCCGTGTAAGCACAGATGCTGCTAAAATCCCTTTGAGCTCGCTTGAAAACGCGCAAAGTTACACTACTGTCACACGCGCATTAATCGCTGAACAGCAAATATTCAGCGTTGATGACGCGTTACGCAACGCTCCGGGCCTGCAAAAAATGTGGGATGCAACCGGCCGAGCCGGCGATGGTGGCGGATATTTTACACTACGCGGTTTCCCTACGCAAACCCGTTTGCGCAATGGTGTTTCAGGATTGGTTACCAGCACGGTTGACGCCGTTAACATTGAAAAAGTTGAAGTAATTAAAGGCCCATCAGCAACCTTATTTGGTAGCACCTTAACCTCATTTGGTGGTTTGATCAACCGTGTTACCAAAAAACCTTACGAAAACTTTGGTTTAGAAATTGGCCAAAGCGTAGGTAGCTACAACCTTAACCGTACTACAATAGACTTAAATGCACCTATTACAAACAACAAAAACGTACTATTCCGCTTAAACGCGGCGCACAATTACGAAGGCAGCTTTCAAAATTATGGCAAGAGCCGTACGTTTGCTGTTGCACCCAGCTTAACTGTTAAAGCTACAGACAGATTAACTTTCCAGTTTGATGCCGAATTATATGTTGGACGCAACTCTGCAAAACCATTCTTCTTCTTTTATTCAACCCCAAAAGCAATGGGTGTAACAGAAGCTAAAGACTTAGGCATAAACTACAAAAACGCTTATGTAAACGACGATATCAGACAATACAGCCGCAGCATGAATTATTTCGCACAGGCTAATTACCAGATCTCGGACAACTTTACGTCGCAAACCATTTTCTCATCATCAAACAGCTATTCAGATGGTTCGAACCCATTCTTTTATTTAGGCGATGATGCAACGGCCGCTACTTTTGCTCCGGGTACACCGGCAAGCGCTAACGGCCATGGCTACGTTATCAGGGCAGACCAGGCTACCAAAGACAGCAAGTTGAGCGCCATAGAGGTTCAACATAACCTGAACGGCGATTTTAAAACAGGCACCATCCGTCATCGCTTTGTGTTTGGGTTAGATTATCAGCGTCAAAACTCAAATCAATTGTTTTACAGTAACTTTTACGGCGTAGCACCATTGCAAAGTTCAACGTTTAACTATGGTTCATTTAACCAGGCCGTGATTAATGCTACCAACGCTGCAAATCCGCTTACTGCGAGCAATACCTATACATACTACTTTAAAACAAACACGTACAGCACCTACCTATCTGATGTTGTAAACCTCACCGATCGCCTGATCGCCTCAGTAGGTTTACGCTTAGACCACTACAGACATGCGGGTTCTGAAAATTATGACCGTGTGCAAACTGCCCCGGCGTTTAATCAGACAACCATTGCACCAAAATTTGGCTTGATATTTCAGCCCATTAAAGACCAACTTTCTTTGTTTGGTAACTACCAAAATGGCTTTGTTAACCCGGGCATGTATATAAATGCTGCCGGTGTAACCCAGGTAGCTAAAACGCAAAATGCTAACCAAATCGAGGGTGGTGTTAAACTGGCTTTGTTTGATGGTAAATTGAATGGTACTATCAGCTACTACAACATTAAACTTACAAACAGCTTGTATAGCGTGACAGGCCCAACGCCTAGCGTATTTTCGCAAGCGCAAGATGGCACACAGGTTAGCAAAGGTTTCGAAACCGAAATTATTGCAACACCTTACATGGGCTTTAACGTTATTGCAGGCTTTGCTTACAATAACGCCAAGTTCACCAAAGCCGATGCAAATGTAAACGGCCTTCGCCCCGTTGAAGCCGGATCGCCCTACCTGGCTAATTTTTACTTAAGCTACCGCTTGCCCGAAACTGCTGTTAAAGGTTTAGGCGCAGGTTTAGGCGGCAATTTTGCCAGCAAAAACAAAGTAGTAAATAATGTAGCCAGCGGCACATTTGTGTTGCCTGAATACTACCTGTTTAACGGTAACGTATTTTTCGACCGTACCAAATACCGCGTAGGCGTTGCGGTTAACAACCTAACAAACAAACAGTACTACACCGGCTATACAACGGTGAACCCGCAAAGATTGCGTCAGTTTATATTGAGCGCATCGTATAAATTTTAAGCGTCGTTTATAATAACACCATTCCCGGCCCTGATTTTCGGGGACCGGCAATGGTGTAAAAGCCAATATTTGTGATTGCCGTTACAAAATTAAAAGACAGGCATGCAAATCCCTAGAGCTTAACTTTTAAGAACACATTAAAACCATAAGCTATAAATATTGTTCAAAGGTTAATAATATATATAAAACTTATGAAAACAATACAATTTCACAAGGCAAAATTTATCATCGCGCTAGGCGCGATTGCCTTATTTTCAGCCGGGCTATCATCCTGTAAGAAAGACAAAGATGCTGAGCCATCTGCTTATATTATGGCTACCAACAGTGCTGAAGGTTCAACGTCACAAGACTTTACAGTAGATGACAATAAGACAAATGTAAATGCATTGGCTTACACCCAGGCAACCACGTATACTCCTGTAAAAGTTGGCGATCACCAATTACAATTTAAATCATCTGGTACGGCAACTGTTAATAGTACCGCCAGCTTAAATACTGAAGCGGGAAATTATTACAGCGTTTTCTATCTTGATGATAAATCTACTGTGACTTTAAAAGACGACCAAACAGATCCGCAACCAGGGAAAGCACGTGTGCGCTTTATTAATCTAAGCTCGGTACTAACTACAAATGTTGATTTTGGCGTGGCTGCCGGCACCAAGCTGGTTACCGGGCTTGGCCGCAAAGCTGCCTCGGCCTATTACGAGATAAATGCAGCTACAGCATTTTCTTTGTACCTGGCGGGCTCAACGTCGGTGCTACTTAACATACCGGTTACCATTCAGGCGGGCCATATCTACACGGTTTACGTATCTGGATCCACCGGCGCAACTTTATCTTATCATTTGATAATGAACAAATAATATCTATCTATGATAACAAAAACGCCTTGCAGAAATGTAAGGCGTTTTTTTATTTAGATTGATCAAATATAAACATCTAAATGCCCGACCACCCTTATCAAAATATTTGAAAACAAAAAAGCACCGCTAATGCAGTGCTTCTTTTGTTCATTGAAGGATCTTATTTATACGCTATTTTAAAAATAGCCCCTTTTAAATCGTCGGACACATAAAGGGCTCCATCGGCACCTTGTGATAACCCCATAGGGCGATATTTCATAGGGCCGGTTGGATGCTCGAGGTCCGGAGAGCCGGTAAAGTTGTCAGCAAAAACCTCCCAGTTTGATGATAGCTTGCCATTAACGAAAGGCACAAAAGCTACAAAATATCCTTTAACCGGGTTTGATGATCTGCCATGGAAAGCAACAAAAGCACCGTTTTTATAACGCTTAGGAAACATGTTGCCGGTATAAAATAACATATCGTTAGGTGCCAGGTGACCGGGGAATGCTACCGTAGGATCAGTGTACTTGCTATCGCCGGGTTTTGCGCCGTCGCCGCCATATTCCGGCGAAAGCATCGCCTTTTTCAAATTTTGATCATAGTAGGTAAACGGCCAGCCTGCGTTGGTACCTTGCTTCAATTCATAGATAGCTTCAGCTGGTAATTGCGCGTTCATCTGAGGGGTAAAAAACGGTCCGGATTGCTTGTCAAAGCTACGGCCGTGATTGGTAGCAAAAACTGATTTTGACCCTGGGTTATAAGCTAAGCCTACCGCATTTTTAATGCCTGTGGCAAACTTAACGCCATCGCCAAAAGATTGGTTTAATTTATTGGCTTTGAATTTCCAAATCCCACCGGCCGAATCAAGAAGAGGGCAACCAGGGATCCCAACTGCTGACCCTTTTTCGCGGCAAGCGTCAGACCATGAACCAATAGTGACATACAAGTTGCCCTGTTCATCAAATGTCAATGGTTTTGCATTGTCCTGGCGATGATCTGCCAGGCCTTGTACAATGGTTTCAGGGTTTTCTGTATTGATTACCTCGTCTTTGTCATTTAGTTTATAACGATACACGGCGCTGTTTGACGACGCGTACAGGTAATGATCTTTTATTTTGATACCCGTGCCCACGTAATCGCCAAAAAGCAATTTTTTATCCAGGCGACCGTCATGGTTGGTATCACTTAAAAAAATAATGCCTTTACCATTAGTTTTACGGGTACTGCCCATTTTAACATAAACATCGCCACGGCTAGTTACGGCAATGTGCCTAACGCCACCTAATGAGTCGGCCACTATAGTAGCAGAAAAGCCTTGCGGCAGGGTAAGGTCGGCTTTAACATCGGCCATTTGTTTTATGGCGATAAAACCTGTAAGGCCAAGTAGCGCCACAAGCACAGCCGCCGGCCAGATAAATTTTTTATTCATGGTTTGTACTAATTGAGTAATTATTTTGCTTTAAGCGCTACCAAGATACATAAACGGCATAATCCGGCAATTATCTATCATAATCGTTACGAAATCCAAAAAATCATTAAAAGTGAGACGAATGCATTACACTCTCCTACCACACATTATATCAATTTTTCTTCGCATTCAAGCGCTCCACAACATAAGGCGCAATCATTGTTTTTGATGCCTCAACGCCCGGATGCAGACCATCTGGCATAGCCTTTAAGTAAGCCTCGCGACCCTGGTCTAATAGGGCTTTCCAGTGGGGGTAGTGGTCTATCAGCAACAGCTTGCGTTGTTTAGCTACGTCGCGGTACATCTGGTAATATTTAAGCAGATCGGGCCGGGCGGCGCCACTGCCATCTAAGGCAATGTTCATGGTTTGCAGTATCACCTCGCAATCTGGGTTATTCAGCTTAATGCGATCAATCATGTAATTCAGGTTCAATCGCGCCAGCTCAACACTTGTTTTATAGTTCAAAAAAGCGTCGTTCATGCCAAACTCAATAATTATCGCATCAGGGTTCTTTTTGATGACGCTGTCTTCCAGGTGCTGTACACCCCAGGTAGACCACATGGCACTCTTTGCCGAATTAATTGTAGTTAGCAAACCATTGTATTTTTTATTCAGGGTGGCTGTAATCTCATTCACCCAAGCCTTGCCACCCACGGCAGCCGTTAAACTGGTGCCATAGGTTACCAGTATCTGCGGCTTTCCGGCTTCCAGATTTTTTATGAGTTTACTTTGCGCGTGGGCGATATCAAATTGCGAAGCAATCAGTAATAACGCTGGCAGGGCTATTTTTAAATAAAATTTCACGGGGTACTGTGTTTAAATGGTTTACACAAATATGTAAAACATTTCCTAAAACGTCTCATTCAAATTCAGGAAGAAACCACGTGCGCCATACCGTCCAAAAGCATAATCCAAGGCCAAATTTGTACGTGTGGCTTTATTAAACAGTACCCGCAAACCCGCACCATATCCCGGCTGGAATTTTTGAAAAAGTTTGGTGCCATGCTCGTCGTTAGCGCTTTGCATGCTGCCGAAAGCCACGCCGCTTAAAAATTTGTTTCGCATGATAGGGAAACGCAGTTCCAACTCGGTATCATTAAACTGTGTGCCTTTAAAGTATTGAGAAACATAAGCCCTGCCGCTGCGGAAAGATCCATCGCGGGCAGTGCCGGGTAGCTCAAGATAAGGGATGTCGCCACTTAGCAGATAAGATCCCCAGTTCCAAAGCGCCAGCACCGTTTCGGGATTTGAGTTAGATAAACTGAGGTATTTACGGAAATCAGTTGTAAACTGTACCGAGCTTTTTGTACTGCCAATAAACCGCTGATTGATACGGATACCCGCGTCAAAAAACATGCCCTTGTAGGCCCGGTTAGGGTTGTCGCGTGTGGTATAAGCCAGATTAAACAAGAAACCGTTAGACGCGTAATGATCTTGAGGAAACCCGTGGCGATCATTATAAACCGTTGACGGTGTAGTAACGCCGGGGTTACCGCCAGTGGTTAGGTTTCGCCTGATCTCGAATGACAAGCCCGCCCCCGCGAAGAAATTTTTGCCGATATTTTTGTACACCTTTTCGCGGAAGTTGAAGTAGAAGGACCGTAGCGCGAAACCTTTGCGGGCGTTGTTAGCCAAAACCTGGTCTTCTGTACTTCCACCTTCTAAATTTTGCCCTATACCCAAGCCATAATCAGGCGATACGGTTTTGGCAGCTACAAGGTTACCCTGAAAGTTCCACTTGTTACCGGGTGTAAATACATTGTGGTTTAGATAAAAGTAGATGATGCCCTTTGTGGTTATAGAAGCCGATGTTGCCGCGATAGACAGTAGTGTTTTTGGATCACCGCCCAACCTGCGACCGGCCACCGCTTTTATGCCCAGCTGTGCACCAATAGTCGGGTTTGCAGCTATGTTGGGTACTATGGTAAGGCCTGAGTTTTTCTTTTCAGGGTCGACCGTACGACCAGGATGGAAAATTGCCCGGGTCAAGTCGTTAAAATCATATTGCCGGGACAGATCATCCGCAACCGGCGATTGGCCGGTTTTCTTGGCCCTTAGCGAGTCGGCCTGCAGCGAGTCGGTCGGAACGGCTTGTCCATAAGTTAGCCTTGGCAAGGTAAGTGTAATCAGCAGAACCCAGCCATATTTATCTATGCGGCCGGCCATTCCAGTTTATTTATATCGAAACCTATTTGTTGAGCCTGAGCTAAAAATTGTTGTTTGATATCTTCGGGGATGCTTTTTCCTTTTGACAATATCCAAAGATAACCAGACCCACTGCCTGATACCAGCGCGTAACGATAATCAGGGTCAAGCGCTAAAACGTTATAAGCCACATAAGCGGGCCCGAAATACGACACCTTGAGCATGCCCACGCTATCTGGGCCTGCCATCTTCAATTTGCCCGATACCTCGTTCCACTTATCTTTTTTCTGGTTGTATGAGCGGGTAACGACGGTCATGTTACCATTGTCATCCATCGCGTATTCTTCCGTTAACTTGATCAGGTCTTTCTCTATTAAATTAGGCATTCTGGCTATTTCGTACCAAAGGCCCATATATCGTTCCTTTTCAAAGGGTGATACGGCCGTAGCTCCTTTTGGGATATCGCTCGAAAACAGGCCATACACTAAAGCCGCTACGCCCGCGCCCGCTGCTAATCCAATTACCAGGTTTTGCTTTTTCATATCTGAATAAGAGTTGACGCAGGTTGTTTGTTTGATGCACTAAGTCATCCACTTCTAATAATTGCGTTTTTTTGTACGGCAATATTTTTATAGGTTAGCCGTCATGACCTTGAAAACCGTAATTTTTGATTTGGATGGCACCATTGCCAACACCCTGCCACTTTGTATAGCAGCCTTTAGAAAAAGCATTGAACCATTATTAAAGCAAGAACTTAGTGACGAAGAGATCGTTGCGTCCTTCGGCCCGTCAGAAGAAGGCACCATTCGCAAATTGGTTCCTCAAAACGAGGAAGCAGGAATAAAGTCTTACCTGAAGCACTATCGTGAGCTTCACTATACCTGTCCTATTCCTTTTGATGGCATTGCCGATTTGTTGGATTTTTTAACCGACAAAGGCATACAATTAGCTATGGTTACCGGTAAAGGACCGCATAGCACGGTAATATCATTACAACAATTTGGCCTTACTAAATATTTTAATGTGATGGAGACCGGATCGCCGGAAGGGTCGGTAAAAGTAGCGGGTATTAAAAAGGTTTTAGAGCGATTAGGCGCCAACGCCGGCGAGAGCTTATATGTAGGCGATGCCCCAAGCGATATTAATTATTGTAAAACCGTTGGCATACCAATAGCTGCTGCTGCCTGGGCCGAAACTACCGATGCAGCCGAGCTACTACCTCTAAAACCTGAGTATATTTTTTATACGGTGAATGAGTTTAAGGTATGGTTGAGTGAAACAATTGGATAAATCTACTTGTCACCGTGAGCCATAGCCAAGATTCTTCTATTGACAAGCAAACCCACTGCGAATCGCGCATAGAAGATCCTTCGCTATCGCGCGGGAGGACAAAAAATGAAATTTATAAAGCCGCAAGTTTAGCGATGATTTCATCAGCTGTTAGTTTTGATTGCTCTCCGGACGCCATATCTTTAAAAGTAAGCAGGCCGCTTTCCATTTCGTCGCTGCCGATGACTACGGTATAGGGTATATTTTTATTATTGGCGTAATCCAATTGTTTCTTGATCTTCGCTCCCGCGGGATACAGTTCAGCGTTGATGTCATTGTTGCGCAGTTGTTGAAGCAACGGAAGGGCGTAAAGCTCCCCATCTTTATCAAAGCAAGAGATCAATACCACGGTGCTTTGGTTAGCATCTGCAGGGAAAAGGTTAAGCTCTTCCATAACGTCATAGATCCTGTCAGCACCGAAAGAGATACCCGCGCCGGTTAAGCCTTTTAAGCCGAACATACCGGTAAGGTCGTCATAACGGCCGCCGCCGCCAATGCTGCCCATGGCAACCTCGTTGGTTTTAACTTCGAAAATGGCGCCGGTATAATAGTTTAAACCACGAGCAAGCGTAATATCCAGCTCGATGGTTGCTTTTTGTAATTTAAAATGGTTAATGTAGCTAAACACCTGCGCTATTTCTTCGCAACCTTTTAAACCTATGGCCGATGTTGCCAGTGCTTCGCGCAGGCTGGCAAGCTTGGTTTGGTTACTGCCTTCCAGCAAAATAACAGGTTTTAATTTTTCAATATCATCAATTGTGAAACCCCGCTCAAGCAACTCTTTAATAACACCATCCAGGCCAATTTTATCCAGCTTGTCAATGGCAACCGTAAGGTCAATGATGTTATCACTTTTACCTATAACGTCGGCAACGCCTGATAGAATTTTTCTATTATTTATTTTTATGCTGAAATCTTTCAATCCTAAAGCGCTTAAGGCTTCGTCGTAAATCAAGATAAATTCGGCTTCATTTAATAAAGAATCGGAACCTACAACATCGGCATCGCACTGAAAGAACTCGCGGTAGCGACCTTTTTGCGGCCTGTCTGCACGCCAAACCGGTTGTACCTGGAAACGTTTAAAAGGGAAGGTGATTTCGTTTTGATGCTGAACTACGTAACGAGCGAAGGGCACTGTTAGATCGTAGCGTAGCGCTTTTTCAGAAATATCAGCAACCAACTGGTTTGAATTAGCAACGTTAAGTTTGGCCGGATCAACTTTTGATAAATAATCGCCGCTGTTCAATATCTTAAACATCAGCTTATCGCCCTCGTCGCCATATTTACCGGTAAGGGTCGAGAGGTTCTCCATCGACGGGGTTTCTATTTGCTGATAGCCATATTTGCGAAAAACGCCTTTAATGGTATCAAAAATAAAGTTACGTTTTACCATTTCGGCAGGCGAAAAATCTCGGGTGCCTTTGGGTACAGATGGTTTGATAGTGGCCATGCGGCAAATGTACAAAAATACCCCCTCTAAATCTCTCGCGGAAGCGGAGACTTTTTTAACCTAACCCTTCCGGGAAGGGTTAGGACGGGCTGAAATACTCGAGCAACTCCATTCGGTTACCAAACGGATCTGAGAACATAAAGCGGTCGCGGCCCTCAATAAACGGTTGCTCGTCTATAGAAATACCATTTTCAATTAGGTGTTGCCTGCAGGCCGACAGATCAGTAACCTCAAAAGCGGTATGCCTAAAGGTATTGCCTGACACCGGCTCAACGCCCACATGAAACTCGATATCGGCCAAGGCGAACCAATAGCCCGGCGTGTCAAACACATGGTCCGGGCGGGGTTTAGGTGTAAGGCCCAGCACATCGGCATAAAATGTGTGCGCCTCCTCAATCTTTTCAATCGGGACGCATACATTTACATGGTCGGTACGCTTAAAGGTTATCATGGCCTAT
This sequence comes from Mucilaginibacter antarcticus, assembly GCF_042686155.1. Classification (NCBI taxonomy): domain Bacteria; kingdom Pseudomonadati; phylum Bacteroidota; class Sphingobacteriia; order Sphingobacteriales; family Sphingobacteriaceae; genus Mucilaginibacter; species Mucilaginibacter antarcticus. Next base: position 73,321 of record NZ_JBHUON010000017.1, read on the forward strand.
TCGTGCTCGGCAAAAGTAAGCACATAGCCGTTGCTATCTTTTACAGAAAATTCTGTCGCACCGTAAAAAGTGACATCAATGTTCTTTAAAACAACAACTTTGTCCTTTACTTGCTCAAATAGTTCGCGGATATTTTTAACGTTGATATATAATAAAAGAGATGCGCCATTGGCACGATTTACTTCAGGTAAATCATTCCCCAGGCTGTCAAAAGATTGCAGCATAATATTAACTCCGCCATTACTTAGGTTTGCCCAAACTAGCTCATCACCCTCTTCAGGCAGCTGCATGCTAATTTTAAAGCCAAGTAATTTATAGAAAGCAATACTGGCTTTCATATCCTTGGTGAAAATATTTGGGGTTAAGCTTTCCATGTTTCTTGCGTATAAATGACCCGATAAAGATAGTGGATTTCATATTTTATCTCGTCAATAAAACTCTAAGACCACGCAATAAAATTATCAATGCGTTTTAAAGGAAGATCGGGAATCGCCTATAACCAACATGTAATAAAGGTCAAACATCATATTAAACACAATCTTCGCGCTAGATGCCCCCGGGCGGATATAAAACGACTGGGCTACTTTGGTAAAAAATTATACTCCCGCAGATTTGTTATAGTCGGTTATTAAAAAAACGGCTAAAACCGCGGTGCCAAAACCGGTGTAAAATAGTTTACCAAGCTCGTCGTCTTTAAACAATGTGTAGGCTAAGGCAATAAGTATTATACCTACAGCAAGTTCGATAAAACCGTGGATGGGCAGCGGGATAAGTTTTACAACGCCGACGCTAAAATCTGTAAGCAGGGTAAGTGCCAAATGTACCAGGCCCAAGCCATAAGTAAACAAAGCAATGGTATGGCTCATGCCAAATAACATGGGCGATGCTAATAGAAACAGCACTACCAGGTAGTCAATTATACCGTGATTTTTTGGGGTAAGGATTTTCATTGCACTATTGGTTTAATTTACATACGTAAAATCCGGGTGGGCGATTTGTAGCCGTGCAATTAATTATTCCTTATTTTTATAAGCACTTACATACAACATTAAATCAATATGCCGACCCCAATAAAACGCTGTGCCTGGTGTGGCACCGACCCGCTATATGTACATTATCATGACACCGAATGGGGTAAAACCACACACGACGATAAAGTATTATTTGAGTTTTTGATACTCGAAGCCGCACAAGCCGGTTTAAGCTGGATCACTATTTTGAAACGCCGCGAAGGGTACAGAAATGCCTTCGCAAATTTTGATGTAGATAAGGTTGCTGCCTTTGGCGAAGACGATGTGGAGCGTTTGCTGCAAGATGCAGGCATTATTCGCAACCGGTTGAAAGTGCGCGCGGCTATCAAATCGGCTAACTTGTTTTTGCAGGTACAAAAGGAGTTTGGATCTTTTGATAACTACCTGTATAGCTTTATGCCTGATGGCAAGCCAATTAATAATGCATCAGGCAGTACACCAGTTACCACTCCAATATCCGACGCTATTAGCAAAGACATGAAGAAACGGGGCTTTACTTTTTTTGGAAGCGTTATTTGCTATGCCTTTATGCAGGCCGTAGGTATGGTGAACGATCATGTGCCACAATGCAGCTTTAAGTAGCAAAACAGCGCTATTGAGCAGCGCTTTTTATATTTAATTGTAATTCAATAATTATCTACATTTGCAGGCATTATAAACAAAAATTAAAACATGGCTTATAATTTATTAAAAGGCAAAAAAGGAATAATTTTTGGCGCATTAGACGAAAACTCAATCGCCTGGAAAACAGCTCAACACTGCTTTGCAGAGGGCGCCGAAATTGTATTAACCAATGCCCCTATCGCTTTGCGTATGGGTACTATAAATAAACTGGCCGAAGAAATTAATGCGCCCGTTATCCCTGCCGATGTTACAGTTGCGGCAGACATTGAGAACTTGTTTACCCAGTCAATGGAACATTTTGGTGGCAAGGTTGATTTTGTATTGCACTCAATTGGCATGAGCATCAACGTGCGTAAAGGCATCCCTTACTTTGATAACAACTACGATTTTACCCATAAGGGTTTTGATATATCAGCATTAAGCCTACACCGCGTATTGGCAACGGCCATGAAATTGGATGCCATCAACGAGTGGGGTTCTGTTGTGGCTTTAACTTACATTGCAGCCCAACGTGTATTCCCTGATTATAATGATATGGCTGATAACAAAGCGGTGTTAGAAAGCATTGCCCGTAACTTCGGTTATTTCTATGGCACTAAAAAGAAAGTGCGTATCAATACGGTATCACAATCGCCAACCCGTACAACTGCCGGATCAGGCGTTAAAGGGTTTGATGGCTTTATCAACTATGCCGAAAAAATGAGCCCGCTTGGTAATGCCAATGCGGACCAATGTGCTGACTATGTAGTAACGCTATTCTCTGACCTAACCAAAATGGTTACCATGCAGAACCTGTTCCATGACGGAGGCTTCTCTTACACTGGTGTAACGGCTGAGGTTATTGCTCAAATGGAGAAATAGATCGTTATCATTGGGGAACTTTCGACACCCGATGAAAAAAAAAGTCCTGAAGTATTCTTCAGGACTTTTTTTTCTTTATAATTATCAATTAAGATGGCCATTTATCGTAACCCATACGATTGTCAACAATACCAACAACTGAAATTTGTTCCTTATATAGGATATAAAAAACTGATAACTGTTTGCTTAAGACTGCTCGCCGGGCTTTTGATTTGATTGCGCTTTTAGGATAAATTTCTGGAAAAACCGAAACAATTTGCTCGAATTTATTGAGCATTTCATAAAAAGCATTTACTTCTTTTGGGGTGAATTTTGAAAGTAAAAATTTTTTAATAATCAAAGAATTGGAAATAGCACGATCAGAATAAATTACAGGCAATATTTTCTCAGCCATTTTTCAATCTATTCCAAAATTCGGTAGAAGATACCGTTCGTCCTTCTTCTACATCTCTAATTCCATCATCGATGTTCTCTCGCTGAGATACCGAAAGATCTTCCCACCAATCTCCGTTAGTTTTAGAGTTTTTAATGCTTTCCAAAACAGAAAGCATCTTAGTGTCTGACAGTTGTTCAATCCAAGCTATCAGGTTTGTTTTGGTTTGTTTAATTTCTGCTATTGACATACACTACTCCTTCCCAATCAAATTTACAAATTTACATCAAGTAAACCGCATCCTCTTCGCCGGTTTCGCTAAGTACCACATCAATATGTTGTTTGATTATTGTGGACAGGGCTATGCCCGAATAATCGGTACTTACCGGGAAACTTTTGTGATTACGATCAATCAGTACTACGGTACGCAATTTTTTAAGAGGCACATCTAAAAACACACCGAAACCATACGCCAGTGATTTGCCGCTGTTTAGCACATCGTCAACCAGGATAACTGCTTTATCATTACAGATCTCGATATCGAAATCTATTTTGGCATTCAGGCTACTGCTAAAACGGTCAAGGTCAAGCGTTAGCAGGGTGCTTTTAAAGGGAGCTATCTCATCTAACACTTTCTTTAACCGCGCAGCTAAAAAGCCACCGCGAGGCAGCATACCGGCTATGATAATTTCCTTTTCTTCAAAGTTATCCTCCAATATCTGGTAAGCAATACGATCAATTTTTTGCTGTATTTGCTGGCTATTAAGTATCAGTAGTTTTTTGTCTTCCATGGTATTGCTGTCTTACTAGGATGTCTTTGTAAATATATTAAATATCCTTTTAAAGCTATTCGTAAGGTACAAATACAAAGTTTGCGCCCTCTGGCACCACTACAAATACGCACATAAAATCTTTGGGGTCTTTGTAGGTCTCTATAAAACGATTTTTAAGTTCGGCTTTTACTACGCCGCGCTCCATAAATTCTTCCAGGGTTGATGCGTGGATGGTCCAATCTGTATTAAGCTCAACCCGGTCAAGTATCAACTCGCCTAGTTTTAGTTCGTGCTGATGGGCCACGAAGATGGGGTATTTGGATAATCCCTCTACCTTAATCTCTACAGCAACTTCGTACAACGATTCGCTGAACATTTTCAAATCCCTGCGTAAGCTTACAAGTGGGCTATCAGCGGCTGGTTTTGGCTGTTCGCCACGGCTTTCATTAAGCAATTCTTCCGGTTCCATATCTATCTGTACTTCCTACTTCTTTATCTTTAACAGCACTACGTTCTCTACATGCTGCGTATGCGGAAACATATCTACCGGCTGTATTTTCACTGTATCGTATTTCTCTTTCAGGATCAGCAAATCACGGGCCTGCGTGGCGGCGTTACAGCTTACATACACAATCCTTTCGGCTTCTATTTCCATCAGCCGTGCTACCACATCGGCGTGCATACCTGCCCGTGGGGGGTCTGTAATAATCACATCCGGCTTGCCGTGCTCCAGTACAAACTCGGCCGACAATACATCTTTCATATCGCCTGCATAAAATTTGGTATTGGTAATGTTGTTTATGGCGCTGTTAACTTTGGCATCTTCAATAGCGCTTGGTACATATTCAACGCCAATTACCTCTTTAACATGGCCGGCCACAAAGTTGGCTATGGTGCCGGCGCCTGTGTAAAGGTCATACACCTTTTCATCGCCTTTAAACTCGGCAAAGTCGCGGGTTATTTCATAAAGCTTTAGTGCCTGTATACTATTAGTTTGATAAAACGATTTTGGACCGATGCGAAACTTTATACCCAGCATTTCTTCGTGAATATACTCCGGGCCTTTCCAGGCAAGTACATCCTGGTCAAATATGGTATCGTTTTTCTTGTGGTTAAGCACGTATAGTAACGAGGTAATTTCGGGGAACTCAATTTCGACAAAACGCATCAGCTTGCTCACCTCCTCTTCATCCGCGTAAGCGAAAACAACGATCACCATCAGCTCGCCGGTTGACGACGTACGGATGATCAGATTGCGCAAATTTCCGGTATGGTTTCGCAGATCATAGTAGGTATAACCGTGCTGTTTGCCAAACTCATCAATTCGGTTGCGAATGTCGTTACTTGGGTCAGCCTGCAAATAACAGTGCTGCACGTCCAATATCTTATCAAAACGGCCGGGGATGTGAAAACCCAGGGCGTTCATGTTCAGTGATTCGTCGTCACGGCTCTCGCCTTCGTACAACCAGCGCTTGTTGCTGAAGGTAAACTCCAGTTTATTACGATAGTAACGGTCTGCCGGCGAGGGAACTATCGGCATCATACCCGAAACGTCAATCTTCCCTAATCTGCTCAAGGCGTCGGCAACCGACTTTTGTTTGAACTGCAGTTGCGCATCATACGTCATGTGTTGCCACTTGCAGCCTCCACAGGTTCCAAAGTGCGGGCAAAATGGCTCGGTACGGTGCTCGCTTGGTTTTTTGATGTTGATGATCTTGGCTTCGCCGAAGTTTTTCTTGCTGCGGTAAACCTGTACATCGGCTACATCGCCCGGTACGGCTTTCTCAATAAACAACACATATTCTTCTGCCTTGCCTACGCCCTTGCCCTCTTCGGCAATATCAATTACGGCAACATCTTCAAAAACCTTGTTATAGGGTATCTTACTCATTGCCGCAAAGGTAAGTTTTTGATGTGCAGATATGCAAATATGCAGATATGTGTATAGTGAGTAAGGTTATTTTTTACGCACCATCCAGCCAATAACAGGTTTTAGTCCAAAATTATCCGCCCGTTGTTCCAGCCCAACAAAGCCGGCATAAAGTTCCAGGTCACTTTTTACCGGTTTATCGGGCGCGCTAATGTCAACGTATTTCAAGTCAACTTTTAAAACCTCGCTTGGTAATTGATTTATCTGGGCAGACCCGGCCGCCATACTTTTTAAACCATTTCTTTCGCTCAAATTATTATAAGGATAAAACTTTACTATCCAGCCGTCAATAATTTCTGCTTTTCCGCTTCCGCAGGCACCGTCATAGCTCACCGTGCGTTGTTTAACCATATTACGCCAAAAGTTGTTGTTGACCTTACCATTTGATGCCGCCACAAACTGTTTTAGTACAGGTTCTAACTCATTTATCCACCAGTCCAGTTTGTACTTACGCAATGCCTGGGCCCGGGTTAAAACACTTTCCCAATCAGCCGTTGTGCCTTCTAACGTTACTTCAGGTATGCCGCAACCCGTTGTTACCAGCTTATAATCAAAATAGGGCTGCAAAGCGTTCATCAATGTTATTTGTGATGCTACTTTTGTAACCGCCGTAGTGGTGCTGAAGTTTGATGTTAAAACGCCGGCGACGCCATTGCTGGTGTACTTGCTTATTTGCTCATCAAAGCCCGAAAATGCTTCTTCCCAGGGGCTGTCAGGGTTGTCAATGCTAATGGTGTTGCTTTCAACAAGGAGTTCTTTCTTTCCTTCAAAATCAACAAACAGTTTGCGCAGCTCTTCTGCATGCTTGTTAACGTGGATAGCAAAGCCCTGGCTAATCACCAGCCATATCATGTCCGGCGAAAGCGTAATGGGGTGGTGATATGCATAGGCCGTGTAAACTCCATCAAAAAAAGCATGCCCTTGTTGCGATATCAGCCGACCTTGAATTTTACTTTTAGCTACTATATTGGCCGGCACAGATGGCAACTGTAGGTTGCCATTACGCACCCCTGCTTTCTCAATAGCTATTAAAGTTTGCAGTATACTATCATAAGGTTTGGTTGCAAGTACCTTTATTTTAGGTGCGCTTAATTTTTCAACTTTAAACGTTATCCCTTTTTGTGCTAATAAAATTAAAGGGCTTAAATACAACAGTATAGTTAGCGTTATGGCCTTCTCCATGTCAGGTTTGGTTTTGGTAAACTAAGTTAACAATAAACATGACTTCTTCAAAAACCGCATCAAACTAATCCCCGTATCTGTATTAAATAAATTAACTATATGTATAATAAAAGCGCAATAGCGGCTAATATCCGCAAAGCCCGATTAACTAAAAACTACTCGCAAGAGTATTTGGGGTTAAGGTTAAACATATCACAAAACGCTTATAGCAAAATAGAAATTGGCTTATCAAGTATCAGCATACAACGCATATTTGAAATTGCCGAAGTTTTTGAGGTTGACGTGTGCGACCTTATCATTACAAAAAAGCAAGTTGCTGCGTAGGGGTTAGGGCCTGCAAGGCATTGGGTATGCTGTAAAGGCCAAAGGCAGCATACCCGGCTTTTTAGAATTTTACTTCTTCTTAGTAGCCGATTCCTGCGGTTACCATTCAGTTTTAAACTTATCTTTCTTGACAATTATTTAGGATGCTATGCTTCCCGCTGTTGCATGGCGGCCCCGCAGGCAAACCGGCTATTGGACAAGCTGTATGCAAAATCATAATATCAAATCAAACAAACACATTCTCCTTCCTGTTAAACAGCTAAATTAAAACACATATTATGAAATGGTTTGGCGGTAATCAAAGTAACGACGTTGAAGAAGGCAGTTCAAGTGGCGGCGGCCGTGGTTTGGCGTTTGGCGGCGGGATAATTGGCCTGATAGGCGCGGTTATTTATATGTTTACCGGCTTTAATCCAGCACAGCTTTTGGATGGCGGCGGCAATAAGTCAGAACAAATTAACACCGTACCTGGTGGTGGCACGGATAGCCGCGAGAAACAATTTGCCCGCGTAATATTCGAAGGTACTACTGTTGTTTGGGACAGCCTGTATACCGCCCGGGGCGAAACCTACCAGCACCCTGTACTACATTTTTACACAGATGCTGTTGAAGCGGGTGGCTGTGGTTATGCCGAATCGGCCACCGGCCCTTTTTACTGCCCGGCAGATAGCAAGGTTTACCTTGATCTGAGTTTCTTTGATGAGCTGGCCAATAAATTTGGCGCGCCCGGCGAGGCAGCATCGGCTTACGTTATAGCGCATGAGGTAGGCCATCATATTCAAAACCTTATGGGTACATCCGAAAAAATGCAGCAGGCCCGTGGCAGTATGAGCGAAACCGAATACAATAAGCTATCTGTTAAGCTTGAGCTACAAGCCGATTTTTACGCCGGCATTTGGGCACACTACACTAATAAAAACAACCACAACAATATTGTATTTGAGCCTGGTGATGTTGAAGCAGCACTTAACGCAGCTAACCAAATTGGCGACGACCGGCTGCAGGAGAAATACCAGGGCCGGGTAGCACCCGACAGTTTTACCCATGGCAGCAGCGCACAGCGAATGCGCTGGTTTAAAAAAGGCTTTGAAACCGGTGACCTGAGCCAGGGCGATACGTTTAACGATGCCAGCACAGCCAGTAATTAACCCACGGTTGCGCGTCATTTAACCAATGGTGTATTTTTAACTATAGGGTTGCACCAAAGCACAATTAATTGCTGTGCTTCATATGCTGTCGTATCTTGCATTAAATTGATACCCCTAATTATTGCTTTATGAAAATTCCCCTTTACACCTTAGCTTTGTTTGTAGCCATGATCGGTTTTCTAAAACCGGTAGTAGCAAAATCAGTTACCATTAATCTGGGTAAAGATACCACCAGGAAAATCACTCACCCTAAAGAGGCCATGAGCGATGCCGAAGCAGGCACGGTTCTAAAAGCTCTGCAGCAAAAAAATAACGATAAAGAAAAGATTGCCGAGTTTAAATCACTGCTTAAAGGCAAAGGCATTAATATGGACCAGCTTATTAAACTACTTAACCAGTTTTTAACCGATGATGCCAAGCTGGAGAGTGCTCAATACGCCTTTGCCTACACTACAAATTACAAATCTTTTCTGCGCATAATGGATCTTTTTCAGCAAGAGGGGTACAAGTACAAGTTGGAAGATTATTACGATAAGAATCGTAAGTAACACAAAAATTGCTTAGCAGTGTTGGGTTAATAATTAACTTAGCCCCATGTTTACCCCAGGCAAACCCCTTTGCACTTATATCTTTTTGTTTGTTGCTATCGCGATAGCATCATGTTCGCCCAAGTTGGCGCCCGTTAAAAACAATGCAGCGGCAGCAAACGCTACTACAGCTGCTAAAACCAAGGTGGTAAAGCCTCCATATTTTACTACCGACAGTATTTACAATGTCAAAGCAGATTCGCTGGTTGGCATAGTGAAGTTGCAGCAATCTGTAATGCTGATGGATAGTAGCGGATTATTAGCTGCGCCGTCCGAATGGGTTGCATCGGTAAACTTTGGTATTCGTAAGGCTAACTATGTAATAATGCACTATACCGCGCAAGACTCGGTCCAACAAACCATACGCACCTTTACCTTAAAACATACTGAGGTTAGCGCGCACTACCTGATAGGAAAAGATGGCAAAGTTTACCACATGGTAAACGATTACCTGCGTTCAAACCATGCCGGGGTAGGGAAATGGGGCAGCCTTACCGACATGAACAGCATATCGCTGGGTATTGAGATTGATAACAAAGGCAATGAGCCTTTCACCACTGCCCAAACCAAAAGCCTGATATTACTACTAGCCCAGCTAAAAAAGGCATACGCTATACCACAAGCTAATTTTTTAGGCCACCAGGACTTTGCGCCTAAACGAAAAGTTGATCCCGGCACTTATTTTCCCTGGAAAATCCTTTCCGAAAACGGTTTTGGCATTTGGCGCGATGACGTCCTTGAACCGGCGCCGGAAAACTTTGACTATAAAACAGCGTTAAAATTAATAGGGTACGACGTAAGCGATGTTAATGCCGCCATTGTTGCCTTTAAACGGCATTTTGTGCAAACAGACAGCACAGCGCGGCTAAGCCAGTTAGATCTGAACGTGTTGTATAATGTTTATCAGAAATTTACGATGTAGAGACGCAATGCGTTGCGTCTCCCGCCAGACAACCTTACAACGACTCCCTATCCGTAACCTTAAACGGGATAGCAATATGTTCCTTGGTATTATTCAGCACCATCTCAGCCGCTTTCTCGCCCATCATCTTAAAATCCGTCGAAATGGTGGTGATGCCGTTCAGGATGATTTTCTTTAACGGCGTTTCGTTGTAAGATATCACACCTATATCCTCGCCCACCTTTAACTTGTTACTGATGATCTTCTCCACCAGCTCTACCAAATCGTCCTCCATTAAATTGATATAAACCGTACCAGGCGACAGCGTCTCATCTGCTAAACCGGGGATGGTAGCATATTCAAAAGCATACTGACGGCAAAAATTAATAAAGCCCTTCAGTATCTCTTTAGGGTAATAACTATGCACTGGGAAAATGATTTTAATAGTATGGTACTTACTCAGCTTATCTAATAGCTGGCTAAGCGCGTCGTAAATGTCGCGCTCAAAATTCTCATACACCGCGCCAAAATCGCCGGTTATGTTTTCCAGCCGGTCCATCAGGATCAGTTTATCCTTGGGCAGCTCATTGATCAACGTTCGGGCAGCTTCACTATTCTCAACAAAATGGGGGATGATGATTAGCTTTGAATAATGATCGATATTGCCACCTGTAAGCAGCTTTTTAAAGAAGTTGAAGTTGCTGTTATATATATAAAAGTCGATAGCCGCATTGCTGCCCAGCACCTCGGCAAAGGCATCATAAATTATCTTTTTATGGGCGCTAAGCTTGTTAAACAACAGCAGCACTTTTACCGGCTGGTTAAATTGTGTTGTGCTGATGAAATACCCCTTACCCGCTACAGAGTTGATGACATTGTACTTTTTTAACTCTTTATAAGCCCGCTCAATAGTATTACGTGCCACTTCCAGGGCAATACTCAAGTCGTTTATTGAGGGTAAAATGTCGTCCTTCTCTACCCTGCCATCCTCAATACCACGCAGTATACTGTTGCATATCTGCAGGTATTTTGGGGTGATCGAATGTTCATCAATCTGGATGATTTTAAGATAATTTTTCATAGCTGCCAAGACAGTAGGGGATAGTTAACCGAAATGAATTTTGTTAACTTGCCGTAACCAATTATACATCCTTTTTTAATAAACAATGAGAAAAGTACTCTTTTTATTTATTGTCTTACTTGCGGCCCAGGTAGCACGGGCCCAGGTAAAAATACAACGCCTCCTTACCGAGAACCTGCCCAACCCTACGAGTATTGATGCCGCGGCACCACGCTTTAGCTGGCAGTTAACACCCGGCACGGGGCGCAACGTAATGCAAACCGCTTACGAAATTAAGGTAACCGATGACGCTAAACGCATAGTTTGGGCACCCGGGAAAGCAAACAGCGATCAATCTACCTTTATTACTTACAAAGGCACCCCCCTAACATCCGGTAAAAAATACACCTGGCAGGTTAAAGTTTGGGACAATAAAGGCAAAGCGTCCGACTGGGCAACCGCTACTTTTCAAATGGGTTTATTAACCGAAAGCGACTGGAAAGCCCAATGGATTGGCCCGGGTACAGAAGAGGCAGGCCGCCCCAGCCCCATGTTCAGAAAAGGATTTGCTACTGGCAAAAAGATAAAATCGGCTACCGCTTACATTACCGCACATGGTATATACGAGGCGCATATAAACGGACAGCGTGTAGGTACAGACTACCTTACACCCGGCTACACCAGCTATAACAAACGCATACAATACCAGGCTTATGATGTTACTAACCTGCTAAAATCAGGCGCTAATGCTGTTGGCGCATCATTAGGCAGTGGCTGGTATCGTGGCATTTATGGTATTGGTACCCGTAAAGAAATTTATGGTAAAGACATCGCCCTGCTCATGCAAATAAATATCACCTATGCTGATGGCAGCACCGAAGTAATCGGCACAGATAACACCTGGAAAACCAGCACCGGCGAAGTACGTTATGCCGAGATCTACATGGGGTCGACCATAGACGCCCGGATGGAGCAAAAAGGCTGGGCTACCGCCGGTTTTGACGATGCGAAATGGACCGCTGTAAGCGTACAGAATTATCCAAAAAATGTATTGATAGCCACAGCTAACGAAACTGTTAAAAAGAAAGAAGGATTTAAAGCGCTTAAAATACTCGCCACTCCAAAAGGCGAAAAAGTGATCGACTTTGGCCAGAATTTAGTTGGCTGGGTTAAATTTAAAGTAAGCGGTAAAGCGGGCGACAAAATAGTGATCAGCCATGCCGAAGTAATGGACAAAGCAGGCAACTTTTATACAGACAATCTTCGCGATGCCAAATGTATCAACACCTTTATTTTAAAAGGTGGCGCTCAAGAAACCTTTGAGCCTAAGTTTACCTGGCAAGGTTTCAGGTTTATCAGGATAGAAGGCTACCCGGGTGATATTAAGCTTGAGGACTTTGAGGCGATAGCTATATATTCTGACATGCCGGTTACAGGCACCTTTGCTACTTCTAACCCGATGATAAACCAGCTGCAACACAATATTGAGTGGGGCCAGCGTGGTAACTTTATTGACATCCCTACAGATTGCCCGCAACGCGACGAGCGTTTAGGCTGGACCGGCGACGCGCAGGTTTTCTCTCGCACAGCTACCTATAACATGAACGTACATACGTTTTTTGATAAATGGATGAAGGATTTAGCGCTTGACCAATATAAAGATGGCAGCGTACCACACGTAATCCCTGATGCTTTTGATAATGGCAAACCATCAGGCGGTGGCGGCAGCGCAGGCTGGAGCGACGCGGCAACCATCATTCCCTGGAATATGTATCTGGCCTATGGCGATAAAGATATTTTAGCTGCCCAATACCCAAGTATGAAGGCTTGGGTGGAGTGTATGAAAGGCCGTAGCCGCAACAACCTATGGAACACCGGCAGCCATTTTGGCGACTGGCTTTTCTTTACCCGAAATGATGATAACGACGGCACAGCGGCTATCACCAGTAAATACTTAATTGCGCAGTGCTTCTATGCCTACTCAACGCAAATATTGGTTAATACAGCTAAAGTGCTGGGTAACACGCAGGATGTAGCCACCTACACCAAATTGTTGGCCGAGGTTAAACAAGCTTTCAATAACGAATATGTAACCGCAAATGGACTGATATCTTCAGACACCCAAACCGCTTACACACTTGCTTTACAATTTGATATGCTGCCTGAAAATCTGCGTCCGCAAGCGGCAAAACGTTTGGCAGATAACGTTAGGCGCTATGGCAACCATTTAACCACAGGCTTTTTAGGCACGCCCTATTTAGCCAACGCACTTAGCCGTTTTGGTTATGCTGATGTAGCATTTAAACTGCTATTGCAAGACAGTTACCCATCATGGTTATACCCTATTAAAATGGGTGCTACCACTATTTGGGAAAGATGGAACGGCATACACCCTGACGGCACATTGGAAGTACCATCTATGAACTCCTACAACCACTATGCATACGGCGCTATTGGCGACTGGATGTACCGCACCGTAGCGGGTATTGATACCAAGGCAGACCAGGTAGGTTATAAAGGCATTACCATTAAACCAACCATTGGTGGCAACTTTACCAAGGTAGATGCTAATTACGAAACGCCTTATGGCAAGGTAACCTCAAGCTGGAAAGTTGAGGGTGGCAACTTTGTGCTTGATGTGGTTATCCCGCCAAACACAACGGCTACCGTTTACGTGCCTACAAAAGGCGCCGGCGCGGTTACCGAGGGTGGCAAGCCTGTCACCAAATCAGGCGAACAAGTTGAGGGCTACACAGCCGTTAACGTAGGGTCGGGTAATTATCACTTCAGTACATCAATGTAAACCTTAGCAAAATGCAAGTAATTTTAGGTGTAATATTTCACTTTATCGGCGGTTTTGCTTCCGGTAGTTTTTATATCCCATACAAGAAAGTAAAAGGCTGGGCCTGGGAGAGTTTCTGGATAGTGGGCGGCATTTTTTCATGGCTCATCGTTCCGCCAATTGCGGCCTGGCTAACTGTTCCTAATTTTGTAGAGATCATTAAAGCCACCAACGGGGGCATATTAGGGCTAACCTATTTCTTCGGTTTATTGTGGGGAATAGGTGGTTTAACATACGGCCTTGGTGTGCGTTATCTCGGTGTATCATTAGGCAGCACCATTATACTAGGTTTGTGCTCGGTGTTTGGTGCGTTAGTACCCGCCGTTTACTACCAGTTCGCCCCGGCAGCAGGTAAAGATAGCATTGGTTTACTGGCATCAAATCATTGGGGGCAAATGGTTTTATTGGGTATTTTGGTTTGCGTTATCGGCATTATCATCTGCGGCCGTGCAGGCACCTTAAAAGAGCGCGACCTGAACAAAGCAGGCGCGGCAGCCAACGAAAACAAAGATTACAAATTTGGTTTAGGCATTACCGTGGCTATTATATCAGGCATATTAAGCGCTTGTTTCGCCTTCGGGATTGATGCCGGTGCGGCTATGGCCAGCGCGGCAAACGACGCCTGGCGTGTGACAAACGGCATTACCGATAACAGCAATTTCCTGTACAAAAACAACGTAACTTATATCATTATCTTATGGGGTGGCTTAACCACCAACTTTATTTGGTGTATGATATTGAATGCCCGCAACAAAACATTTGGTAACTATACCGATGGCAGCACGCCATTATTGAAAAACTACATCTTCTCGGCATTGGCGGGTACAACTTGGTTTTTGCAGTTCTTTTTCTACGGAATGGGCGAGAGTAAATTAGGCAATGGCGCCAGCTCGTGGATACTGCACATGGCTTTTATCATATTGATAGCTAACATGTGGGGCTTAATACTAAAAGAGTGGAAAGCGGTAAGCAAAAAAGCATTTGGCACCTTAGTGCTGGGCATTGCAACCATTATATTATCGGTAATTATTGTGGGTTACGGCAATAATTTAAAAGACAAAGCGGCTGTGAAAACAGCTGATATCCAAACAATAAAATAACATCAACACAGTACAATAATGTCTATCAAGGAAACAAATTTTAAGCACGTTAGCTATTTATGGGACGATGCGGAAGCTGCAAAGCTTGCCGGTGACGAGGTGGCCCTGCTAATATACCGGTCTAACCTATTGGGTGCTGATTTACGGTTAACCAACTATGGCGGTGGTAACACATCATGCAAAGCCCAGGCTAAAGATCCATTGACCGGCCAGGAGGTTGAGGTAATGTGGATCAAAGGATCAGGCGGTGATATAGGCACGCTTAAAAAGAACGGACTTGCCGCGCTATATGTAGATAAACTACGCAGCCTTAAAAATGTATATCGCGGCCTGGAGCATGAAGACGAAATGGTGGAGTTATTTAATCACACTATTTATGATCTTGCTTCAAAAGCACCATCAATTGATACACCCTTACACGGATTTTTACCCTTTAAACACATAGACCACTTACACCCTGACGCGGCAATCGCTATCGCGGCAGCAAAGGATGGCAAGCAAATAACAGCCGAGCTGTTTAAAGGTAAAATTGGTTGGGTTGAGTGGCAAAAACCGGGCTTTGAGCTTGGCTTGCAATTAAAAGCTTGTTTAGATGCCAATCCGGGAATCCGTGGTATCATGCTTGGCTCGCACGGGTTATTTACCTGGGGCGATACTGCTTACGAAAGTTATATCAATACCCTCGAAGTAATTGAGCAATGCGCCGAGTATCTTGAGCAAAACTATGGCAAAAAAGGCCCCATCTTCGGTGGTAAAAAACTGGATAGTTTAGACGAAGCCGGTCGTAAAAAACAGGCTATCGCTTTAGCGCCAATATTACGGGGTTTCTGCTCGTCAAAACAAAACATGATCGGTCATTTTACGGATGATGCACGTGTGTTAGAGTTTATCAACTCAAATGATCTTGACCGTTTAGCGCCCTTAGGCACCAGCTGCCCGGATCACTTCTTACGTACCAAGATTAGCCCGCTTGTCTTGGAGTTAGGCAAAGGCGAAGACCTGAGCGACGTAGAAGCATTGAAAACGCGCCTTGCACCTGCATTCAACGCTTACCGGGCCATGTATACCGAGTATTACGAAACCTGCAAGCACGCAAACAGCCCTGCTATACGCGATGCCAACCCGGTGGTACTTTTATATCCTGGCGTGGGTATGTTCACCTTTGCTAAAGACAAGCAGACTGCACGTGTAGCGGCCGAATTTTACACCAACGCCATCAATGTAATGAAAGGCGCAGAGGCTATTTCCGATTATACCTCTTTACCGCGCCAGGAAGCATTTAATATTGAATATTGGTTGTTGGAAGAAGCTAAACTACAACGCATGCCTAAGCCTAAGGCTTTATCCGGGCGTGTTGCGTTAGTTACCGGCAGTGCCGGTGGCATTGGCAAAGCCATAGCCAAAAAATTTGCCGAAGAGGGTGCTGTTGTTGTATTGAACGACATGAATGCCGAGCGTTTAGAAACTGCCGGCGAAGAGTTTAAAAAACTATTTGGTAAAGACGCTTACACCACCGCTATTTTAGATGTTACAAAGGCAGACCAAATTGATAACGCCGTGTCCGAAGCTATTTTGGCTTTCGGTGGTGTGGATCTGATCGTTAATAACGCCGGCCTATCTATCTCTAAAACCATTGCAGACCACACCGAAAAGGATTGGGACCTGTTATATGATGTATTGGTAAAGGGCCAATTTATGGTAACCCAGGCGGCATCTAACGTAATGAAGAAACAAGATATTGGTGGCGATATCATCAACATTGTAAGTAAAAACGCTTTGGTAAGCGGCCCGAACAATGCAGGTTATGGTAGTGCAAAAGCTGCACAGCTACACTTGAGCAGGCTAAATGCTGCTGAGTTGGGTGCCGATAAGATCCGTGTTAACGTGGTTAACCCCGACGCGGTAATTAGCGACAGTAATATTTGGGCTGGCGGCTGGGCCGAAGGCCGAGCGAAAGCTTATGGTGTAACGGTAGCCGAGCTGCCTGCATACTATGCTAAACGGACCTTACTAAATGAAGTGATTTTACCTGTTGATATTGCCAATGCCTGCTTCGCTTTTGCGGGTGGATTGTTAGGTAAATCAACCGGGAATGTATTAAATGTTGATGGCGGTGTTGCCGCCGGATTTGTACGCTAATTTGCCTATACCATGGAACAACTAAAAATTGATGAACACAATCATCTGCATATAAAAAACCACCAGCGCAAATTTGATTTTGTTGCTGAGGATGTAAACAATCTTGATAGTGTACTGCAAAAACTGCAGGCATTCAATATTGCAATACCGAGTTGGGCCTTAGGTACGGGCGGTACACGTTTCGGCCGTTTTTCTGGAGGTGGTGAGCCTCGCAATTTAGAAGAGAAGATCAGCGATGTCGGTATGATCCACAGGTTAAACCGCTCAAGTAATTCGATATCGCTCCACATTCCCTGGGACATCCCGGAGAATGCAATGGCCATCAAAGCCCATGCAGCCCAATACGGGTTACATTTTGACGCGGTTAACTCTAATACGTTTCAAGACCAGAAAGATGCTAAGATGAGCTATAAATTTGGCTCGTTGCACCATACAGATAAAGCGGTGCGCGACCAGGCAATTGCTCATAATATTGAGGTTATAAAATACGGCGTTGAGCTAGGATCAAACGCGTTGTCGGTTTGGTTGTCAGACGGGTCAAACTTTCCGGGACAATTGAATTTCCGTAATGCGTTCCAAAATACATTAGACAGCTTGCAGCAAATTTACGCGGCGCTGCCTGACGATTGGAAAGTATGGATAGAGTACAAACCTTTCGAGCCTAACTTTTACTCGACTACGATTGGCGATTGGGGACAATCGCACCTGTTAGCATCTAAACTGGGTAAAAAAGCTTTGACTTTGGTTGACTTAGGTCACCACCTGCCAAACACCAACATTGAGCAAATTGTGTCGCTATTGCTAATGGAACAAAAGCTAGCCGGTTTCCATTTTAACGATTCGAAATACGGTGATGATGACCTTACCGTAGGCAGCATTAACCCATACCAATTGTTCCTGATATTTAATGAACTGGTAGAGGGAATGGATGCGCGTGGGTTGAACCATGCAACCGGTATTGGCTGGATGATCGATGCGTCGCATAACGTTAAGGATCCAATTGAAGACCTGATTCAATCTGTAGAAGCCATAAAAATTGCTTACGCGCAAGCTTTATTGGTTGATACGAAAGCATTGGTTGGTGCGCAATTAAATAATGATGTTGCCAAAGCGCAAGAGATTTTACAGGCTGCCTATCGTACAGATGTGCGCCCGTTATTAGCCGAAGCACGTTTGCGTACAGGTGGTTCATTAAACCCAATAGCATTGTATCGCGAGCAGGCGGTGCGCGATAGTTTAATACAGCAACGCGGTGCAAAAACCGTGGCAACCGGCTTATAGTAATGAACCCTATACCAGTTATTGCGGTTTTTGATGTCGGCAAAACCAATAAAAAACTCTTCCTTTTTGATGAGAGTTATAATATTGTGTTTGAACGAGCGGCACGTTTCAATGAAACCGTAGATGAGGATGGCTTTGCCTGCGAGAATCTGGAGGCGCTTAAACAATCCATTTTCGACTCCTTGAACGAGGTAAGGCGATTGCCGCAGTTCCGGTTAGAGGCGGTTAACTTCTCGGCGTACGGGGCAAGTTTTGTGTATCTGGATGAGCGTGGCGAGGCTATTGCCCCGCTTTACAACTATCTGAAACCATATCCTGAAAAACTTAAAAAACAGTTTTATGATACTTACGGCGATGAAGCTAAAATAGCTTTTGAAACTGCAAGCCCGGCATTAGAAAGCCTAAACTCGGGCTTGCAGCTATACCGAATTAAATACGAGCAACCAGAGTTATTTAAACGCATCAAATACGCGCTGCATTTGCCACAGTATTTAAGCTACTTGATTAGCGGTCGTGCGTTTTCTGACTGCACCAGTATAGGCTGCCATACCGCCCTTTGGGATTTTGAAAAGAATGATTACCACAATTGGGTAAAGCGGGAAGGCTTGACAGCGATACTGGCGCCCATAGCGCCATCGAATGGCGTTGTTGAGCCTGCCACGCCTGGAGATAATTACCAGGTGGGGATTGGGTTGCACGATAGTTCGGCAGCTTTAATACCTTACTTGGCCAGCTTTAATATGCCCTTCGTGCTACTTTCTACAGGTACCTGGGCCATCAGCTTAAACCCCTTTGACAACACACCTTTAACGGCCGAAGAGCTACAACAGGACTGTCTGAACTATATTCAATACAAGGGCAAACCTGTTAAAGCGTCGCGCTTGTTTACAGGTCACGAGTTTGATGTGGGTTTAAAAGCAATTTCTGAAAAATATGGCCGGGACGTGGTACGATACCGCAACCTGGCTTATGACCCTGATTTGAAAGACGAGGATATTGTCACCTATTATGATTTTGTACGCGGCCTTGTTGCGCAGCAAAAAGAAGCTACTGATCTGGTACTAAAAAACACCCCCGTTAGGCGCATTTTTGTAGACGGCGGATTCAGCAAAAACTCGGTATTTATGCACATGCTGGCAGAGGCTTTTCCTGATGTTGAGGTATACGCTGCGTCAATGGCTCAAGCAACAGCACTAGGTACCGCGCTGGCTATCCATTTTGGATGGAATACCAAACCGGCTATCCCGCATGATTTGATCAACTTGAAATATTACTCGGCAGTTAAAAGAAATATCATATGACCTTCTAAACGGTCTATTCCACCTCGCCGCGCTTCTTCTTAAACCAATCCGCTTGTTCTTCAGGGCTTAAAAATGTCCACGCTATAAAGCGGCTGTTCTTTTGTCCGTGCGACATGTTAATGGTTTTAACATCCGCTGCTTTAACAAACTTCAGGGTGCTATAAACCGTGGGCAAGGTCTCTTTTTTAGATACCAGCGTGGTAAACCACAAGGTTTGCTTGCCGTATTTCACACTTTCCTCCACCATACGGCGGATAAATCCAGACTCGCCACCTTTGGTCCAAAGCTCGTTCTTCTGGCCGCCGAAGTTTAAAAAAGTCGGCTTTTTCATTACACCCAGCTTTTTCCATTTGGTAGCCGTAGCGTCAGCCGCTTCTCTGAACGATGCGTGGAACGGTGGGTTACAAACAGTCACATCAAAGCGTTCATCCGCTTTAAAAACGTTGGCGAATATGTCATCATCACCGCCTTGTAAACGGATCTCTATCTTACGCTCTAAACCCTTATTTAAGCTGATGATCTCTCTTGCCGAGCGAATAGCCGTTGGGTCAATATCAGTACCAACAAACTGCCAGCCGTAAAAGCTGGTGCCAATCAATGGGTAAACCAGATTAGCTCCGGTGCCGATGTCAAGCACATTTACTTTGTTTCCTTTCGGGATAGCGCCTTCGTTGGTATCAGCCAGCAAGTCGGCTACGTGGTGTATATAATCTGCACGGCCGGGAATAGGCGGGCAAAGAAACCCTTCGGGGATATCCCAGCCATCAACTCCGTAAAATTGCTTTAACAATGCCTTATTTAAAGCCTTAACAGCCTCATCATCAGAAAAATCAATCGTTTCAACCTCGAACTTGTTTACGCCTAAAAAGCGTCTTAAATCAGGGTTAGCTTTAATGAGTTGCTTAAAATCATAACCCTGTCTGTGCGGGTTACGCGGATGCATGTTCTCTTTTGCGGCTGGTATTGGTGCTTGTTCGGGCTTCATCTACAATTCAATTTCACTTATAATAATCTAAAAGTAGCTGTCTGCAAATCGCGCGAATTGGTGCCTATAAACACCTGGAATTCGCCGGGCTCTGCAGTGTACTTCATGTTGATGTCGTAAAACTTAAGGTCGTAGACATCAAGCGCAAAGGTAATAGTTTTTGACTCGCCAGCCTTGAGGAATAGCTTTTTAAATCCTTTAAGCTCCTTAACAGGGCGGGTGACCGAACCTACCACGTCCCGGACATACAGTTGTGCGGTCTCCTCGCCATCGTATTTGCCGGTGTTGGTAATGGTTACCGTAGCTGTCAGTTTATCGGTGGCTTTGATAACCTCTTTACTCAGGCTGATAGCACCATACTCAAACTTAGCATAGCTCAGGCCGAAGCCAAACGGATACAGTGGGGTGTTAGGCACATCCAGGTATTTAGAGGTGTACTTCTCGTTGGGGTCTATCGGGCGGCCGGTGTTTTTGGCGCTGTAGTAGATCGGTATCTGGCCTATGTTACGGGGGAAAGTCATGGTCAGCTTGCCGCTTGGGTTGTACTTACCAAACAGTACGTCGGCTATGGCTTCGCCGGCACGGTGGCCGCCGTACCAGGTTTCGACTATGGCGTTAAGGTTATCGTCCTCCCATTGCAGGGTTAGCGGACGACCGTTCATTAGCACCAATACTATCGGTTTGCCTGTGGCCTTCAAGGCTTTTAGTAGGGCCTTTTGATTTTCGGGCAGGCCGATATCGCTGCGACTTGCGGCCTCGCCGGTCATCATGAACGACTCGCCCAGCACCACCACGGCAATATCAGCTTTCTTAGCTGCCGATACCGCTTCGTCTATCATATCCGCCGGCGACTTCGCATCCAGGGTTAGGTCGGCGCCGTTTCTGTTCAGGCGGGCCATCAGGTCCTTATCATCTATCAGGTTGCAGCCCTTGGTGTAGGTGTACTTTTTTGAAGGGTAGTTCTCGTTAACCCCGGCCCAAACGCTTATGGCCTTTGTCCAGTCGCCGGCACCGCTCCAACTGCCTATCAGGTTGCGCTTGTCCTGCACCAGCGGGCCAATAAAGGCGATCTTCTGTTGCTGGTTAAGCGGCAGCACGTTGTTGTTTTTTAGTAAGACGATGCTCTCGGCAGCTGCCCGTTTGCTTAGCGCCAGCTTCTCGGCGTTCATGATCTCGTTAGCTGCGCGATCCTCGTTCACGTAGCGGTATGGGTCGTCAAAGAGGCCCAGTTTGTACTTGGCCTCCAGCACGCGGCGACAAGCCAGGTCAATGTAGGCTACATCCAGCTTCTTGGCTTGGACCAGTTTCTTTAGCTCGTTGATGTAGATCTCGCTCACCATGTCCATATCGTTGCCGGCTATCAGGGCCTGCCTGCCCGCTTCGGGGACGTCGCCTATGCCGTGCTTGGTTAGCTCCACAATGGCGGTATAGTCTGTCGCTACCAGGCCTTTGAAGCCCCACTTCTTGCGCAGCAGGTCGGTTAACAGGGCGCCGCTTGCAGCCGCTGGCGTACCGTTGATCTCATTGAACGAGCTCATTACCGAGCCCGCGCCCGCGTCTACCGCGGCTTTGTAGGGTGGTAGGTAGGTTTCCATCATCTTGCGCTCGCTCATGTCAACCGTGTTATAGTCGCGGCCACCCTCGGCAGCGCCGTAAAGGGCGAAGTGCTTAACGCAGGCCAGCACGGTGTTGTTAAGCGACAGGTCATCGCCCTGGTAGCCTTTTACCATGGCTGTGGCTATTTGCGACCCTAACCACGTGTCCTCGCCGGCACCCTCGGCAACGCGGCCCCAGCGTGGGTCGCGGGCTATGTCAACCATGGGCGAGAACACCCAGTTTAGCCCGTCGGCGCTGGCCTCTTCGGCAGCGGCACGGGCGGTTTGCTGTATCAGGGGCAGGTTCCAGGTGGCCGACAGCGCTATGGGCATCGGGAATATCGTCTTGTGTCCGTGGATCACATCATAGCCGAACAGCAGGGGTATCTTCAACCTCGTTTTAGTTACGGCCAGCTCCTGTAGCTTACGTACAGCGTTGGGTGTAAAGGTGTTAAACACGCCGCCTACCAGCCCCTTTTCAATCTTGCCTTCAACGCCCTGGCTTAGTATGGGTCCGGTAACGTCAAAGCCTATGGCGGGCAGGTTAAGCTGGCCTATCTTCTCGTCCAGCGTCATCCTGGCTAGCAGGGTGGTAACAAACTTGTCCATCTTGCTGGGCTGGGCTTTCTTTGGCTGCGCTATGGTGCCCAGACTGCATATAGTCATCAGGCATATCAGGGTTGATTTGCGGGTTATCATGGTTGTTATCTGTATGTTTGATACTTAGGATATGGTGTTGAGGTAAATATATAAACTATCTTTTATAAGCTATCGGGCGCTAACTAAATAAGTTGAATGGCCGGCCCGGCTGGGTGGGTAGAGGCGTTTGTTTCACGCGCGTGTGACACAAGTGAAACACGTGAAACAAGATTTAGACCTATCTGCCTCAACCACAACCACTTGCAAAAATCGAGTGAAACAAAATGAAACAAGATTTTGATATAACTTACTGATTTTCAATGGTGTAAAAAATAGGCGTTTTTTGCATTTTGAAATGACCCGTCCTGAAAAAGGTTGACAGTTATTTTTATAAAGTTATTAATTATTGTTTGTTTGTCGTGTCAGGATGTTGGGAACGCGTAGCGTTGTCCA